>NZ_JAOECN010000029.1:0-74774 GCF_029836855.1 Pseudomonas sp. GD04058 | reverse complement strand
ACCCCGTGGGCCCTTTGGGCTAGCTGGCAGGATGTGGGCTACCTCGCCCCATTTCATGGGCTTACCTGCACGGTAGTCATACATGAGGTCGGTACCGCACAGCTCACAATGGCCTGCAGCCTGAGTCCACACGACACGCTTCGTCACGTCGTCAGTGTCATAGCGGCCGGTGGCAGCATTGGCTTTTTCTTGTTTTCCCACGAGGCCTCCTAGAAACATCAGAACCACTAATGCGTACTGGCTCTTTGAGATCAGGTGAGGTCGCTAAATCGGAATTCAAGGTCGGGGAAGCGAAGCGGCTAAAATAAAATTTCGGCGCTACCAGCCGTTGGTTGCTAGCTGTTACCACACGCGTCTGATAGACATCTCCAGTATTTCGCTCGGTTCAGCAACTAGTTCTGGACAGGTGCCGTGATGACCGCGAAAGGGAGAGTGATGGCCTCGAGGTGAGTCACCCTTCTTAGATACCTAAAAGCCTCAACGGTGGTATTTGGCCGGCTCCTGACCTCCGTCATTCGCAGCCCCCGGCCAGTAGCAGACGTCCTAACCAAATGCTCTGTTGGAGAACACCGCTAGTTTTCTCTCACCAGCGCGGTGAATTGCCCTGAGGTAAATCAGCTCCAGCAGGGGCTGGGTGTTCTGTGCCAGATAGGGCCACGAAGCATGCTGGTCAAATTCGATGCAAGTGACTGGTCAGGTCGAATGCAAATGAGCGGGAAAGTCTGTCCAATTACCCAGCGAGAAAAGCCCGTTCGCCTTTCTAGTGCTACGTAGGCTCTACTGTCGCAGCATCCTCTTGCCGCTCCATAGAGTCAGAACTGATCTTGATACGAGCATTGAAGCCAGGATACGCAGTGCTAACGTCGTCGAGGATGGAGTTGACCAATTGCAATCCGTCATCAAGCGTTGGTTCGAGCTTCCGATGGAAAGGTAGTGGAACACGATGGAAACGGTGCAACGGATTCAGGCAGTGAGTGAAGTTGCTGTCTCGCATGGCGCCCCACTGTCCATGAACGAAGCCTGAAGCCCAGCCGTAGTACCGGTCATAATCTTCCTTGGTGCCTGACTCCTCTGCCAGTTTTCGAAGATCTTTGCCACACCAATGGCCTAGATCGATCTCGACGTATTCTTGGAAGTAGTCTTCATTCGCCAGGCGTTCCAGGGTTTCCAGGGTTACGAATCGAGGCCTTTCGCCTGTCATCTCCTCGTGCTTGAGCAATGCGAGCTTTGCCTGGCCGGCGCCATAGGATCGGAACTTCTTCCACATGGCGTCATCGCCGCACCGAACCAAAAATGCCAACGAAATCCTGCACTCTGTAAGCGCACGAAGCAGGAGCCTGCCGGCAATGCCTTCGTTCAATGGGCCTGAACTCATTTCCGCAAAACAGGACAGCGCGAAAAAGCCGAAACCAAAGACGCCGTCCTGCTTAGGGTCTATCCCAGAAGTGCTTAGAGTTGTAAACCAGTGTTCAAGTAAAGCTTTCCGGACCTCAACGAGCCCCAGCCGGACAGCCTGAAGATCATTTGAGGGCTTTTCTCTGGGCAGCAACGGAGCAGGAGTGCAACCCGTTTGTTGCAGCATGTCGGTCCAAAATGACTCAGACCATGAGCTTTGACCCAGATGAGTGAACGTCATCTCCATGGCCCTGATAGAGGGGCGAACGCTCCTCATATCTCCGCGATTTGGATACTCAACAATCTCTAGAAGGTGCTCCTCAAAACCTGCGGGGAACAGCATTTCTCCCAAGGCGATTTTGAACAGAATGCTGACCCAGCGAACGTCTGTTGCTTCTTGAGACTGGTGGTCGAAGGTCTTTTGAACAGCCTGCCCAAGTGTCTGCCAGTCATCTTCGATTGGTTCGCTACCAAGTGCAGCTTTCCACCAGGTAATACCTGGAAGGTTTTCCAGAAGGAGTAGGGGGCGTAGGGCCTGAGCACCTGCGTGGCACCGCAATACTCGGCCAACGAGCGCTTCAAAAAGCTCACGCGGTTGAGCGGGAAGATGGGTGTGTCTCAGCGTCCAACCTGTCGCCTGCTCCCGTTCGTCTTTGCGATAGCGAAGACCTAACGCGGCAATGTCACGGAATGCCTCAAGCGCCTGATCCCTGGGGATGACTGTGATCACGAGGCTGGCCCATAGCATCTCGGGTAGACGGTCATTGACCCAAGATGAAAAGCTCACCCCCTCTAGCTGCAGCATTGGGGGCACGAGAGCTTTACCGACCCTTTTGTGGCCGGCGAGCGGTGTCGTGATCTTGCCTGAACGACTCTTCTTCTTTTTCTTGGTCATTTGCCGTTCCTACTCTCGGGTCTGGTTGGCTCTCGCAACGTTGCGGGTGACGATTGTGAGACGAAGCATGCCTACAGCTGGGGCGGGTCAGAACTCGGTTTTCTAATCTTCCATTTCGAACTCGAGTGCCTTTAGCACGCCGATGAGAGCCTGGTCGCAGCCTTCTGCAAGATGGAAAAAATGAGCTCGAAAATTACCGTGGGTAGTACGGGCCTCGCGAATTGCGACCTCCTTTTTCTCATGGGTCGCGTGTCCTCGGATCTCATTGCGAAGCTCATGGAGCTTTTTCATAGGAGCCAGCAGTTGTTTGGCAGCCTCCTCACTCAGAGTGCTTCCAAGCAGAATTTCATGAAGAAGCTTCAGCGAGCGCCACACAGGCTCTATTTCTCGCCCTTTTTCTTGGGCGATCTTTCGCAGAGGCTTATCCAGGAAGCCCTCCACCAGCAATTGGTCGAGCGCCAATATTTCATCTCCCCATTCTTTCGGGGAGTCGGTAGCCGGGGCCAGTACGCTATCCATCAGTGCATCGCCTCTCCGGTTCCACCATTCCGGGCAGGCCTTATCCAGTGCTCTCACCTTATTTCTTAAAGAATTTAAGGGGTCGTAGGTCGTACACCACTGCCCCTCTATATCCGTCCGATGGGCTCGTGCCGAGATGGATGACTTCGGCCATTCGTTGAATGCCTTCCAGTAGTTTTGCTCTGCAATAGGAAGCTTGGCGAGGTCGCCGATGTAAACGTGGACTTGGCCTGCCTCATTTATGTCGTATGACTTGATGTGCCAAGCTCCGCGGCAGGAGATGCTTCGGTCTTCGAGCGTGTATTTTTCTGGGTCGGCCTTGAAGCGCTGGAGAACCTCAGGCCTAAAGAATGCGGGAGAGATTTGCCACGGCAGGTCGCTTTGCTCGAAGTAGCTGACGATATGAAGCGGGCTAGCGGATGTCTCGACATTGCGATCATTTTTGCGGTCGTAAATTTTGAAAACTGCATACTCCCGGTCAGGGGCACCTTCAAAATCCCTGCGCCACGCCTCTTCCTGTTCAGCCAGGGTTGTTCGTGAGCGCACAACCATAGCGCCGTGCATGAAGCTGGCACGAGCGGCTGAACCGCCATGGTAAAAAAGATCCTCCCCATCGCGATGGTAGCGGCTTACGTCATTCCAGCCGCTGAAGCTACCGCGAACGGTCCGCGTGAAGTCAAACTTGATAACCAGCGCTAGATCCGCGACTGCCATGTATGTGTCCAGATCTTTGCGAAGGATCGTTACGACTTCTCTACCTTCCAACTGCTCATCGATTGGAAGCGTCAAAACCCGTATCACATCCTCGATATCCCCGTTGCCGTCTAGGCGACAGTAGGCATTCCGCTCGGGGATATAGTGAATGTCCAGGCAGTGGACGAGTTTCTGGCTGACTTCAATTGGAGCCGGACCTTTGTGCACGCCCGAAAGATATCGCCTTGTGACGAGCGTCTCGCCGCCAGAGAGGGCTGATACCCGGTCATTCGGAAATGGTGGCTCTAGGTATACGCGGTAACCTTCAGCCGCGTTCCAAGACTTTTGAATCTTCCAAGCTGCATCAGTGCAAAGCGACGTATTCTGAAGCGCGCCTCCGTCAACCGGTGTGACGTTAACGGTTGGTACGAGAGCTCCGACGATCAATACCGCGGGAGCGGATGCATAGATGACGATCTCATCAGCATTCGCATTCGCGACCAGGTACTGCGAGGCTTGTTCAGCATCCACGTACCAATGATCATCTGGATTCATTGGCGCGGTCGCGAGCGCAATTAGGTCCTTGGCTTCAAATCGGCGCATCTTCCCTCTCGCACTACCATTGGTTCGGTGGAGCTTAATCTCCGCTCCGGCACTATACAGGTCAATCCCATAAAGGTTCGCAAGGCACCTTGGCTAACCACGCTCTACTCTCCAAAGCCAATAGGCTCACGCACAGTCGACAGGCTTTGTCACATGCTGCCGTGTGAGGGTTGATGAGAGCGGCCGCTAGTGGCCCAGGCTGTGTAAAAACGTTGGCATCGACCTTGCTGTGATTTGATGGATTCGAAATCAGCGGGGGCGCCAATGAAGCGTTTTATCCAGGGAGAGCATCGAGGCCAAAGCGCGCTGCTTCCCGAGAGCCTGGATGACTACGTGGCGGACACCAACCCGGTGCGGGTGGTCGATGTTTTCGTCGATGAACTCAACCTTGGCCAGTTGGGTTTCGAGGGCGTCGTCCCGGCTGAAACAGGTCGCCCCGCTTACCATCCTGCCGACCTGCTGAAGATCTACATCTACGGCTATCTCAATCGCATCCAGTCCAGCCGCCGTCTCGAACGCGAGGCTCACACATCGGTGTCTAGGGGTTGACTTAATGGATAAGGACTGGCTGCATCTACTGCTATGCGCGACCGAGCCACGCCTATTGGGACCTTTCCCCCGGCCTGGATTTCGAAACCCGGCTAATCGCCAAGACCAACGCCGCCGCCGTGCTGGAGCAGCAACTGTCGAAACCCGGCTATGCCTGCGCGCCGATCAACCTGGGTTCCAACACCGATCCCTACCAGCCCATCGAGCGCGAGCAGCAACTGACCCGGCGCCTGCTGGAAGTGCTGTTGCGCTACCGACATCCGGTGACCATCGTCACCAAGGGTTCGTTGATCCTGCGTGACCTCGATCTGCTCGGCGAGCTGGCCAAGCAGCGCCTGGTGTCGGTGATGATCAGCCTGACCACCCTCGATGATGAACTGAAGCGCACCCTCGAGCCGCGTGCCGCGGCGCCGAAGGCGCGCTTGCGGGCGATCCGGGTGATGCGCGAGGCGGGAATCCCGGTGGGGGTGCTGTGCTCGCCGATGATCCCGGCCATCAACGACAGCGAGCTGGAGCGTCTGCTCGAGGCGGCCAGCGAGGCCGGGGCATTGACCGCAGCCTACATGCTGCTGCGCCTGCCACTGGAAGTGGCGCCGCTGTTCGAGCAGTGGTTGCAGGACCATTACCCGCAGCGTGCGGCCCATGTTCTCAGCCTGGTCCGCCAGAGTCGCGGCGGAGAGCTCTACGACAGCCGTTTCGGCGCGCGGATGCGCGGAGAGGGCGTATTCGCCGACCTGCTGGCGCAACGCTTCGACAAGGCTATCCGGCGCTACGGGCTCAACCGCCGGAGTGGCTATTCGCTGGATTGCTCGGCGTTCTGCCCGCCAGGCGGGCAGTTGTCTTTGTTGTAAAAACAATAATGGCCATTGGCGATTAATGTTTTTTTGATACCATGGAAATCCCGGCAAATGCTTCTGGAACGCCCGTTCTAGAGCCTTCGAATTCAGGTTGAGTTAAGTTTCGACACGTAGCGTACGAATTCAGGCAGACAGAAATGTGATTTGTTGACTACATCTGTAATCCAAGTGACGTAAGCCTGTCTGAATCCTAACCCGGTAAAATGGACTTACCTACGAACCTGTCAAAGAGGATGCATCATGTCGAACAAGGAACCCTCTCCGACCGGCCCGGCTACCCCTGAAGCCGAGACTGCCGATGGCGCTCTGAAACATATCGTTGATGGCTTTCTGCGTTTCCATCACGAAGTCTTCCCTGAACAGGAAGAGCTGTTCAAGAAACTGGCCACGGCGCAGAAGCCGCGTGCCATGTTCATTACCTGCGCCGACTCGCGGATCGTTCCCGAACTGATTACCCAGAGTTCTCCCGGCGACCTGTTCGTGACCCGCAACGTGGGCAACGTGGTTCCGCCCTACGGGCAGATGAACGGCGGCGTCTCGACGGCGATCGAGTACGCGGTCATGGCCCTGGGCGTGCACCACATCATCATCTGCGGTCACTCCGATTGCGGTGCGATGCGTGCGGTACTCAACCCGCAGTCGCTGGAGAAGATGCCGACGGTCAAGGCCTGGCTGCGCCACGCCGAAGTGGCCCGCACCGTGGTCGAGGACAACTGCCAGTGCGGCACCGAGCACGAGAGCATGCAGGTCCTGACCCGCGAGAACGTCATCGCCCAGCTCCACCACTTGCGCACCCACCCATCGGTGGCTTCGCGCCTGGCGGCTGGCCAGTTGTATATCCACGGCTGGATCTACAACATCGAAACCAGCGAAATCTCCGCCTACGATGCCGAAAGCGATGCCTTCCTGCCGCTGACCCGCGGCGCGCCGATTCCAAGCGCTACCCCGAAAGGCCGCTACTGAGCCTTTTTCGCAACACCTGAAAATCGCTGACGCAACCCACCACGGCCCGCTGCCCGCGGCGCCGTGGCCGGGCGTCGGCTGCCTTTGAAAACGTTTTGATGCCTTGCCGCAGCGTCGGCGGTTTCCGGCTGCCCGCGATTCGGGCGGCGCCCCGACGCCTGCGTAAAAGAGTGGCCAGAGGAATGGCCTGAAAAAGGAGAACAGGATGAACATGACGCATTTCAAAGCGGCGCTGCCGCGGGACCTGCTGGCTTCGGTAGTGGTGTTCCTGGTGGCGCTTCCGCTGTGCATGGGGATCGCCATCGCTTCTGGCATGCCGCCGGCCAAGGGCTTGATCACCGGCATCGTCGGCGGTCTGCTGGTGGGCTGGCTGGCCGGCTCGCCGCTGCAGGTCAGCGGGCCGGCGGCGGGGTTGGCGGTGCTGGTCTTCGAACTGGTACGGACCCACGGCATGGCGATGCTCGGGCCTATCCTGCTGCTGGCGGGATTGCTGCAATTGCTCGCCGGGCGCTTGCGCCTGGGCTGCTGGTTCCGGGTTACGGCGCCGGCGGTGGTGTACGGCATGCTCGCGGGTATCGGTGTGTTGATCGTGTTGTCCCAGGTGCATGTGATGTTCGATAGCTCGCCGCTGCCGTCAGGCCTCGAAAACCTCCTCGGTTTCCCCGCCGTGGTGAGTGCGTCGCTGCCGTTCGAGTCTGCTGGCAACGGCTGGCAGGCCGGGGCAATCGGGCTGGGTACCATCGCGGTTATGTGGGGCTGGGAGCGCTTCAAGCCGACAACCTTGCGCTTCGTTCCCGGTGCCCTGCTCGGTGTGAGCGCGATGACCTTGCTGAGCATCGGCCTGGATCTTGGCGTGAACCGCGTGGAAGTACCGGCCAACCTCAGTGAAGCCATCGACTGGCTGCGCCCGGCCGATCTCATGGCCCTGGCCGATCCGGCCCTGCTGGTCGCCGCCTTCGCCCTGGCCTTTATCGCCAGTGCCGAGACCCTGCTTTCGGCAGCGGCCGTGGACCGCATGCACAGTGGCCAGCGCTCGGATTTTGACCGCGAATTATCGGCGCAGGGTGTCGGCAACATGATTTGTGGTGTGCTCGGCGCGTTGCCGATGACCGGCGTGATCGTGCGCAGCTCGGCCAACGTCCAGGCCGGTGCCAAGACCCGCCTGTCGGCGATCTTCCATGGCCTGTGGCTGCTGGCCTTCGTCGTGCTGCTGGGTAGCGTGCTGCAGCAGATTCCCGTGGCAAGCCTGGCCGGCGTACTGGTATTCACCGGGGTCAAGCTGGTGGACCTGAATGCGTTTCGTGGCCTGGGCCGCTACGGACGCATGCCGATGTTCGTCTATGCGGCCACGGCGCTGGCCATCGTCTTCACCGACCTGCTGACCGGTGTGCTGCTGGGCTTCGCCCTGACCCTGGTGAAGCTGGCACTGAAGGCGGCGCGGCTGAAGATCAGCGTCACCAGCCTGGAGCGCGAGGGGCATATGGAGCTGCGCCTGAGCGGTGCCGCCACCTTCCTCAAGGTCCCGGCCCTGACCCAGGCGCTGGATGGCATTCCGCCGGGGACCACCCTGCATGTGCCACTGGCCAACCTGAGCTATATCGACCATGCCTGCCTCGAGCTGCTGGAAGACTGGGGACGGGCCAATGCCAGCAACGGCTCGTCGCTGGTGATCGAGTCGCGTCGCCTGAAACGGCGTGTCGAAGGACGCGTAAGGACCACGGTGGGCCTCGGTACCTAAGCCCGCCCTGACGACCAACGGCACCGCCCTGCTGATCGCGCACATTGCAGGCGGTGCCATCACTCACCTACTATCAAGAATCAATACCATTTGCATCCTCCTGCGCGGATCCTTCATGTCCTCCCCTGCCCAGACCCTCTACGTTAAACATTCCCCCTGGCTGCTGCTGTTCCTGCGTCGCCGCCTCGGCAATGGCTGGGATGCCGCGGATCTGCTGCATGACACCTTTCTGCGCGTGCTGCGCCGGCCGCTCGAGTTCGACGACCAGACCGGCGAACGTTCCTACCTGGCGACCATCGCCAAGGGCCTGTGCATCGATCACTGGCGCCGCGCCCAACTGGAAAGGGCCTGGCGCGAAAGCCTGGTGGCCCGGCCCGAGACAGTCCAGCCTTCCGCCGAGCATACGGCCTTGCTGATCGAGACCCTGGCGGAAGTGGATGCCATGCTGATGCGCCTGCCTGCCAAGGTTCGCGAGGCGTTTCTGATGGCCCAGGTCGAGGGCATCACCTACGGGGTGATCGCGGAACGGCTGGAGGTCAGCGAGCGCATGGTCAAGAAATACATGGCCCAGGCGTTCCTGCATTGTGCCGTGCTCGAAGCCGAGCTCGACGGCGTGCTGGTGGAGTAAGGCGATGCGCGCAACCCATGAAAAGCTCAGCCACGCCAGCCTTGAACATGCCGCCCAGTGGTATGTTCGGCTACTGGAAGAAGGCGACCAGAACGGCGTTCGCGAACAGTGGCAGTCCTGGCTTGACCAGCATGCCGAACACCAGGCCGCCTGGCGCTATATGGAGCGGGTCGGCGAGCGCTTCGCACCGCTGCGCAGCGAAGGCGAGCGCGCTGGCCGGGTACTGCGCGAACGACATCCGGCACGCCTGGGTCGCCGGCAGACGGTGAAGTCCATGCTGGTGCTGGCGCTGGGCTCGATGGCCGGCTTCGGTGGCTGGCAGGCCGCCTCGCGCAATGGCTGGACCGCCGACCTGCATACAGGCACCGGCGAGAACCGCAAGATCGCCCTGGCCGATGGCAGCACCCTGTGGCTGGGTGCGCAAACGGCGGTCGATACCCGCTTCGATGCCCGCCAGCGCCTGCTGGACCTTCGTTTCGGCGAGGTCCTGCTGCACTCGACGGTGCAGGACCGCCGCCCGCTGCTGATGGAAACCGGCGCCGGCCTGTTGCAGATGGCGGCAACGCCGGTCCGCGTCGCGCTGCGCTACGCCGAGGGCAATGCCCGGCTCAGCGTGTACCAGGGCCAGGTCGAGCTTTTCACCCGTACGGGCAGCCGCACACTGGTCGAGGCTGGCCAGCGCGTCGACTTCTCGGCTTTGGCCATCTCGCCTGCAGCGCCGGTCCAGGCTGCTGGCGAGTCCTGGATCCGCAACCGGCTGACTGCCGAGGCCATGCCCCTGGCCGATCTGATCGATGCGCTGGGCCGCTATCGCCCCGGTCATCTCGGCCTGCATCCGGAGCTGGCCAGCCTCGCGGTGATGGGCACCTTCCCCCTCGATGACAGCGACCACGCCCTGCGTCTGCTGGAGGCGGCGCTGCCGATCCGGGTCAAGCGCATGACCGACTGGTGGGTAACGGTCGAGCCCGCCTGAATTTTTTCGGCGGGTGGTTCCCTTTTTTGCGCGTCGTCCGGTTCAACCGCAGAACCTCTCATTGACCCCATGAACACAACAGGGACTGCCATGTCGTCGCCCCGCTCCTGCGTATTGGCCCTCGTGCCGATGACCTTCCTCACCTTCGCTCCGCTGGCCCTGCTGCCTGCCGCCGTCCAGGCCGCCCAGGCCAGCACCCGGGTGCACACCTTCCATGTCGCGGCCGGCAGCCTGAGCGCCGTGCTCAATGACCTCAGCAGCCAGGCCGGGATCTACCTGGCGGGCAGCGACAAGCTTGCGGCCGGCAAGCGCAGCGCCGGGCTGGACGGTGACTACAGCGTCGAACAGGCGCTGTTGCTATTGCTCGGTGGCTCGGGGCTGGTGGCCGTACCGCAGGGTGCCGGTGGCTACGTGCTGCAGCCGGCGCCGCAAGGTGACTCCGTGCAGCTCGACGCCACTTCGATCAACGCCCAGGGCCTGGCCGACAGCTACGGCCAGGACGACAAGGGCTACCGCGCGACCCATTCGGCGACGGCGAGCAAGACCAGCACCGCCTTGGCCGACACCCCGCGTTCGGTATCGGTGGTCACCCGCCAGCGCATGGAAGACCAGCAGTCGCAGAGCCTGACCGAAGTGCTCGGCTATGTGCCGGGCATCTTCGCCCCGCCGTTCGCGGCCGGTGACGGCGGCGCCGGCGACCTGTTCTTCATCCGTGGCTTCAACGCCACCGACTATGGCTACGGCTTGCTGCGCGACGGCCTGCGGGTGCAGGGCAACCGCTACGACACCACCAGCGAGCCTTACGGCCTTGAGCGCATCGAAGTGTTCCGCGGCCCGACCTCGATCCTCTACGGCGAAAACGCGCCGGGTGGTGTCGTCAATATGGTCAGCAAGCGGCCCACGGCCGAGTCGCGCGGCGAGGTGCAACTGAGCTACGGCTCCAACGAGCGCCGCCAGTTGGGCATCGACGTGTCCGGACCGCTGACGGACAACGGCAATGTGCTGGGCCGCCTGGTGCTGCTCGGGCGCAAGTCGGGGACCCAGGTCGACCATCAGCCGGATGACCGGATCTACATCGCGCCGTCCCTGACCCTGAACTTCGATGAACAGAACGACCTGACCCTGCTGGCCACCTACCAGCGCGACCGCACCCTGATGGAGTTGGGCTATCCGGCTGCCGGCACCCTGCTGCACAACCCCAATGGCAAGATCAGCAAGCACGCCCTGCTGGGCAATCCGGACTGGGACAACTTCGAACGGGAGGTGTGGACCCTCGGCTACGAATTCCATCATCAGTTCAACGATGACTGGCAGTACCGGCAGAACTCGCGCTACATGCAATCGCACATCGACCGCCAGGAGATCTGGCCGGGCAGCCTGGACAATGGCGGTTTCGGCACCACCGTGACCAACACCGCCTATGACCGCTACAACAAGTCCATCGCCTACTCGCTGGACAACCAGGTCGAGGGCCACTTCGACCTCGGTGCGCTGGAGAACACCCTGCTGGTCGGTGCCAGCCTCGACCGTACCTCGTTCAACCAGGACTGGAACGCCGGCTTCGGTGGCCGGGTGAACGTGTTCGATCCGGTCTATACCGGCGACCCGGTGACGTCGACGCGGGTGCAGGACGCGCTGCTGGAACAGACCATGTATGGCATCTACAGCCAGATCCAGACCCGCCTGGACAACTGGGTCATGCTGCTCGGCGGGCGCTATGACCGGGTCAACAGCGAGTACCGCAACCGTCGCGGCACCCTCAATGCGCCGGCCGATCTCGACTATTGGGACGGCCAGTTCACTTGGCAGACCGGGCTGATGTACCAGTTCGACAATGGCGTCTCGCCCTATGTCAGCTACTCCACCGCCTACAACCCAACCCAGCAGGTGTCGAGCGCGTCCGGCCCGCTGGACCCGACCCTCAGCGAGCAATACGAAGTGGGTTTGAAGTACGAGCCCAAGGGCTGGAACACCCTGGTCAGTGCCTCGGTCTACGACCTGCGCAAAAAGGATGACTCGCTCTACGACAGTGTCACCGGCGACTACCGCAATGTCGGACGCAGCCGGGCCAAGGGTGTGGAACTGGAACTGAACAGCGACATTACCGCCAACATCAACGTGACGGCGGCCTACACCTACACCGACTCGCGGGTGACCAAGGACGTGGCGGGGTCGTTGCTGGAGGATCATCAGGTCACCGGCGCACCACGCAACCAGGCGTCGGTATGGGGAACCTACCGCTTCCTCGACGGACAGCTGAAAGGGCTGAAGCTGGGCGCGGGCGTGCGCCACTTCGACAGCACCTTCGCCTACACCAGCCCGTCGCTGTACGGGAAGCTGGATACCGGTGACGTGACCCTGGTGGATGCAACCGTCGGCTATCAGCTGAATGCGCATTGGTCGGCGGAGGTAAACGCACGCAACCTGTTCGACCAGGAGTATGTGGCCGGTTGCAACAATGCCGGGCGTTGCTACTGGGGTGAAGAGCGGACGGTGCTGGGGACGGTCAGTTACAACTGGTAAGAGGGTTGGGTCAGCCTGGACATCTGAGGTTGTCCTTGCTGGCCCTATCGCTGGCAAGCCAGCTCCCACAGGGTCAGCACAGGCCTTAAGACTTGTGCAGTAACTGTGGGAGCTGGCTTGCCAGCGATGAGGCCATCAGCCTCGAAAAGGAAATATCAGGCAGGTTGCTGCTGACCCAGCTCCAATCCCACGCCCAGCTGCCGCGACAGGCAAGGCCAGCGTTTCCACGCTGCGCCGGTTTCAGGGCTGCTCAGCTTCTCGCGATAGGCTTCCACCGATTCCAGGGCGAAGCTCTCGTCGTCGAGCATGTTGTCCAGGGAGTGATGGACCACTTCATCCAGCTGGTTGGCGAATTCCTCGCCGATGAGTTGATGGGCAATCAGGTTGGCAACCGTGGTGTCCAGGGGGATCAGCGGCTGCTGGAAATGCTTGATGTACAGGTCGTTGACTTCTTCCACCAGGCGGTGTGCCAGGTAGGCTTCGTCCAGCAGGCTGTCCAGGCCGACATGCCCGGTCATGATCTGCGGCGGGTTGATGAAATACGCTTCGGCGATTTTCAGCACCGGTTTGATCTGCGATTCGATTCCGGCTTCGCGGGCAACGGTATTGGCGGCTTCCAGCAGCTCGGGTACCTGATCGATGTAGGCGTTGACGAAACGGTTCAACGCACCCTGGGCATCCTGCTCGGGCAACTGGATCAGCGGGTGAAGGTGGGGCAATTGCACTGCAAGTTGGGATTTTAGTTGGCCGGTCTTGGCCTCGTGTTCTTGTGCTTGAGTGATCTGCTCGCGCAATGCGGCAATGTTCATGACAACTCCAGGGACAGCCAGTGACAAAACGGAAACCACTAAATTAGTCCTATTTTGTTATCGCCTAAGACGTATTTCTCATAACGCTTATGCACTTTTGCCTGCTTACGTTATATCACTGTGCCATCATCCTTATAAGTCAATGTCTTACAGCATTTCGCGCTGATCGCTTAAGGCTCGCCAGTCCTTTTCCGCCGCGTCGTTGCGCGCTTTCGACCCCTGTCTATACTCCGGTTTGAATGAAGTCTGGCTGATGAGGCCCCGCCTGTAGTGCAGCGGGGGGCCGCCGTCGAAGTCCGCAGTCTTGACGCCGTGCCCCCTGCCGTAGGCCCCGCCTCCGGGATAACAAGAACGATAAGGGGAACCCGCAATGAAGCGACATCCACACGCCTGGATGGGGCTGCTGCTGTGGTCGGCGATCGCTCCGGCGCAGGCCGCCTGGACCGTGAACATGGCCCCGGGGGCGACCGAAGTCAGCAATGCCGTGTTCGACCTGCACATGACCATCTTCTGGATCTGCGTGGTAATCGGCCTCGTGGTATTCGGTGCGATGTTCTGGTCGATGATCATCCACCGTCGTTCCACCGGCCAGCAGCCCGCGCATTTCCACGAGCACACCTGGGTGGAAATCATGTGGACCGTGGTGCCCTTCCTGATCCTGGTGGCCATGGCCATTCCGGCGACCAAAACGCTGATCGATATCTACGATGCCAGCGAATCGGACGTGGATATCCAGGTCACCGGTTACCAGTGGAAATGGCACTACAAATACCTGGGCCAGGACGTCGAGTTCTTCAGCAACCTGGCCACGCCTGCCGAGCAGATCCACGGCAAGGCGCCCAAGGACGAACACTACCTTCTCGAAGTCGACCAGCCGCTGGTGTTGCCGGTGGGCGCCAAGGTGCGCTTCCTGGTGACCGCCGCCGACGTGATCCACTCCTGGTGGGTACCGGCCTTCGCCGTCAAGCGCGACGCCATTCCCGGCTTCGTCAACGAGGCCTGGACCCGGGTCGAGAAACCCGGCATCTACCGCGGCCAATGCACCGAGCTGTGCGGCAAGGACCACGGTTTCATGCCAGTGGTGGTCGAGGTCAAGTCCAAGGAGGACTACGACGCCTGGCTTGGCGAGCGCAAGGCCGAGGCGGCCAAGCTGAAGGAGTTGACCAGCAAGGAATGGACGCTCGAAGAGCTGGTCGAGCGCGGCGACAAGGTCTACCACACCACCTGCGTCGCCTGTCACCAGGCCGAAGGCCAGGGCCTGCCGCCGATGTTCCCGGCGCTCAAGGGCTCGAAGATCGCCACCGGCCCGAAAGAAGATCACTTGAACCTGGTGTTCCACGGCAAGCCCGGCACCGCAATGGCGGCGTTCGGCAAGCAACTCTCGGAAGTCGATCTGGCCGCCGTCGTCACCTACGAACGCAACGCCTGGGGCAACAACAAGGGCGACATGGTCACGCCGAAAGACGTGCTGGCGATCAAGCAGGCGGAAAGCAAATGAGCCGAGGAGACAGGACATGAGCACAGTGATCGACGACCACGGTCATGCCGGGCATGACCATGCCCACGGCCCGGCCAAGGGCCTGATGCGCTGGGTGCTGACGACCAACCACAAGGACATCGGCTCGATGTACCTGTGGTTCGCCTTCTGCGCCTTCCTGCTGGGCGGCTCCTTCGCCATGGTGATCCGCGCCGAGCTGTTCCAGCCCGGGCTGCAGATCGTCCAGCCGGAATTCTTCAACCAGATGACCACCATGCACGGCCTGGTGATGGTCTTCGGCGCGGTGATGCCGGCCTTCGTGGGCCTGGCCAACTGGATGATCCCGTTGATGATCGGCGCCCCGGACATGGCCCTGCCGCGGATGAACAACTTCAGCTTCTGGTTGCTGCCGGCGGCCTTCGGCCTGCTGGTCTCGACCCTGTTCATGCCCGGTGGCGGGCCGAACTTCGGCTGGACCTTCTACGCACCGCTGTCGACCACCTACGCGCCGGAAAGCGTGACTTTCTTCATCTTTGCGATTCACCTGATGGGCATCAGTTCGATCATGGGCGCGATCAACGTGATCGCCACCATCCTCAACCTGCGCGCCCCCGGCATGACCCTGATGAAGATGCCGCTGTTCGTCTGGACCTGGCTGATCACCGCGTTCCTGCTGATCGCGGTGATGCCGGTGCTGGCCGGGGTGGTGACCATGATGCTGATGGATATCCACTTCGGCACCAGCTTCTTCAGCGCCGCCGGTGGCGGTGACCCTGTGCTGTTCCAGCATGTGTTCTGGTTCTTCGGGCATCCCGAGGTGTACATCATGATCCTGCCGGCCTTCGGCGCGGTCAGCTCGATCATCCCGGCGTTCTCGCGCAAGCCGCTGTTCGGCTACACCTCGATGGTCTACGCCACCGGGGCGATCGCCTTCCTGTCGTTCATCGTCTGGGCGCACCACATGTTCGTGGTCGGTATCCCGGTGGTGGGCGAGCTGTTCTTCATGTACGCCACCATGCTGATCGCCGTGCCCACCGGGGTGAAGGTGTTCAACTGGGTGAGCACCATGTGGGAAGGCTCGCTGACCTTCGAGACGCCGATGCTGTTCGCCATCGCCTTCGTCATCCTGTTCACCATCGGCGGGTTCTCCGGGTTGATGCTGGCCATCGCCCCGGCGGACTTCCAGTACCACGACACCTACTTCGTGGTCGCCCACTTCCACTACGTGCTGGTGCCCGGGGCGATCTTCGGCATCTTCGCCTCGGCCTATTACTGGCTGCCCAAGTGGACCGGGCACATGTACGACGAAACCCTCGGCAAGCTGCATTTCTGGCTGTCGTTCGTCGGCATGAACCTGGCGTTCTTCCCGATGCACTTCGTCGGCCTCGCCGGCATGCCGCGGCGGATCCCGGACTACAACCTGCAGTTCGCCGACTTCAACATGATCAGCTCGATCGGCGCCTTCATGTTCGGCACCACCCAGTTGCTGTTCCTGTTCATCGTCATCAAGTGCATCCGCGGCGGCGAGCCGGCGCCGGCCAAGCCGTGGGATGGCGCCGATGGCCTGGAGTGGACGATTCCGTCGCCGGCGCCCTACCACACCTTCCAGACGCCGCCGGAAGTGAAATAAAGGAGGGCCGCGGTCATGAGCGAGGGCATCTCGATCAAGCGCCTGGTCAGCCGCCTGCTGCTGCTGGCGGTGGTGATGTTCGCCTTCGGCTTCGCCCTGGTGCCGATCTACGACGTGATGTGCCGGGCCTTCGGCATCAACGGCAAGACCGGCGGGCAATACCAGGGTACGCAGCAGGTGGACCCGGCGCGTTCGGTGAAGGTGCAGTTCCTCTCGACCAACGCCATCGACATGGTCTGGGACTTCTACTCCACCGCCGACCAGATCGACGTCAACCCGGGGGCGGTGAACCAGATGATCTTCGTCGCCCACAACCCCACCGACAAACCCATGACCGCGCAGGCCATCCCGAGCATTTCCCCGGCCGAGGCGGCGGCGTATTTCCACAAGACCGAATGCTTCTGCTTTAGCCAGCAGGTGCTGCAACCGGGTGAGCGCATCGAGATGCCGGTGCGGTTCATCGTTGACCGCGACCTGCCCAAGGATGTGAAACACCTGACCCTTGCCTACACGCTGTTCGATATCACCGCTCGCCAGCCGCCGGTCGCCCAGGTGACCCACCCGAACCCGCAGAGCGCCCGATAAGGAGAACAATCCATGGCCTCTCACGATCACTACTACGTCCCGGCGCAAAGCAAGTGGCCGATCATTGCCACCATCGGCATGTTCATCACGGTGTTCGGCCTCGCCACCTGGTTCAACGACATGAAGGCCGGGCGCGATAGCCACGGGCCGCTGATCTTCTTCGTCGGTGCGCTGTTCCTCGCGTACATGCTGTTCGGCTGGTTCGGCGCGGTGATCAAGGAAAGCCGTGCCGGCCTGTACAGCCCGCAGATGGACCGCTCGTTCCGCTGGGGGATGTCGTGGTTCATCTTTTCCGAGGTGATGTTCTTCATCGCCTTCTTCGGCGCGCTGTTCTATGTGCGGCACATGTCGGGGCCGTGGCTTGGCGGCGAAGGGGCCAAGGGCGTGGCGCACATGCTCTGGCCGAACTTCGAGTTCACCTGGCCGCTGCTGCATACGCCGGATCCGAAGCTGTTCCCGCCGCCCAGGGAAGTGATCGATCCATGGCACCTGCCGCTGATCAACACCATCCTGCTGGTCAGCTCCAGCGTGACCATCACCATCGCCCACCATGCCCTGCGCAAGGACCATCGTGGCCCGCTGAAATTCTGGCTGGCGCTGACCGTGGTCCTGGGCATCGCCTTCCTCGTCCTGCAGGCCTACGAGTACCACGAGGCCTACACCAAGCTTGGCCTGACCCTCGGTTCCGGCATCTACGGTGCGACCTTCTTCATGCTCACGGGCTTCCACGGTGCCCACGTGACCATGGGCACCCTGATCCTGTTCGTGATGTTGATGAGAGTGTTGAGGGGCCATTTCAACCCGGACAAGCACTTCGGCTTCGAGGCGGCCAGTTGGTACTGGCACTTCGTCGATGTGGTCTGGGTGGGGCTGTTCATCTTCGTCTACGTGCTGTGAAGGGAGGAATCACCAAGGGGCGTGCGACACCAGTTGGCCGCTGACGAAGCCCCAGGTGATCAGGCCCAGGGTCACGGCGGCCAGGCAGACACGGACGGTCAGGGCCTTGAGCAGGCGGGTGGAGTTCTCGTCGTCCTTGACCAGGAACACCAGGCCGCTGAAGAGGCTGGCGATGGTAGCCAGCAACATCACAACGATCGCGGCTTTGAGCATGGCGACATCTCCGGGGGGACGTGATGCATTCGAGTATAGCGACAGCCCTGGCGGGGGTCCGATGAGAGGCTTTCGCCCCGGCCTGGTGCCGACCCTGGTGGTGCTGGCGTTGCTGCCGGTGCTGGTCGGCCTGGGGTTCTGGCAGCTCGGTCGCGCCGAGCAGAAGCGTTCGCTGCTGAATGTGTATGCAGAGCGCGAGGTCGAGGCGCCCGTGCCTGCCGGGCAATTGCTGGAGGACCAGGCTGATCCGGCCTACCGCCGCGTCCATCTGCATGGCCATTTCGACGGCCAGCACAGCATTCTCCTCGATAGCCGCATGCGCGACGGCAAGGCCGGCGTGGAGCTGTTGCAACCTTTCCTCGATGAGTCCAGCGGGCATTGGTGGCTGGTCAATCGCGGCTGGCTGCCATGGCCGGACCGGAGGATACCGGCGAGCTTCGACACCCCGGCACAAGCCCTCGACCTGACGGCCTGGGTCTATATCGCACCGGGCGCCAGCTTCCTGCTGCGCGCCGATGCGCCTGACGGCGACTTCCCGCGCCTGCTCAACAGCGCCGAGCCGGCGCACCTGTGGCAACAACTGGCCCGTGCCGGCTTCCCCCACGAACTGCGCCTGGAGCCGGGGCCGGCCAGTTACCGGGTGGACTGGCCCCTGGTGCCCCTGGGCCCGGAAAAACACCTGGGCTACGCCGTGCAATGGTTTGCCCTGGCCACGGCCCTGATCGCGCTTTACCTCTACTTCGGTTGGCATCGACACAATAAAAAGGAGAAACCTCATGGGCGTCGCCACGGGTCCACTCGACATGTCTGAGGGCAGGCCACCAAGGAATCGTGCCAAGGGCCGCCTGCAACTGATCCTGATCCTGTTGGTGGTGATCGGGCCGATGATGCTGGCCACCGGCATGTACAAGCTGCAGTTCTGGGTGCCGGAGGGGCGCAGTTATCACGGCGAGATGATCGGCAACGGCCTGGAGCTGTCCGACCTTGGCGTACAGGCTCCTGCCGAGCGCTGGCAACTGCTGGTCAGTGCGCCGAAGGACTGCAATGCCGATTGCCAGCAACTGGTCTACCTGGCCCGGCAGATCAACATCGGCCTGGGCCGCGATGCCAGCCGCGCCGGTCATGCCCTGGCCAGCGGCGAGCCGGTGAGCGGCGCCTACCTGTCCCGGCTGGAGAGCGAATACCCGCAGCTCCAGCGCTATCCGCTGGATGCCACCCGCTATGGCGCGATCGCGCCGAACCGTAGCGAGGCGCAACTGTGGATCGTCGATCCCCACGGCAACCTGGTGCTGCGTTACGACGCGAAGGTCAAGGGCAAGGATGTGCTCAACGACCTGCGCCACCTGCTCAAACTGTCCAATATCGGCTAGGAGCCCGCCATGACCCGTCCCGGATATCGCCTTGCCGTATTCGCCACCGGACTGGCGCTGCTGGTGGTGCTGCTCGGTGCCTATACCCGCCTGACCCACGCCGGCCTTGGTTGCCCCGACTGGCCCGGCTGCTACGGCTTTATCAGCGTGCCCAAGACCGAGGCGCAACTGGCCCATGCCGAGCTGCATTTCCCCGATTCGCCGGTCGAAGCCCACAAGGGCCGCAACGAGATGGTCCACCGCTACTTCGCCGGCACCCTGGCCCTGGTGATCGCCATGCTGGCGGTGCAGGCGCTGCGCCGGCACGGGCGCGACGGGCAACCCTACCGCCTGCCGTTGCTGGTGCTTGGTGTGGTGTTCCTGCAAGCCGCCTTCGGCATGTGGACGGTGACCTTGCAACTGTGGCCGCAGGTGGTCACGGCGCACCTGTTGGGCGGGTTCGCGACCTTGAGCCTGCTGTTCCTGCTCAGCCTGCGCCTGTCCCGGGCCTATATGCCGCTGCCCGGGCTGCCGCGCAGGGTGCGCCGGCTGGCGGCCGTGGCGCTGATGCTGGTGATCGGGCAGATCGCCCTGGGCGGCTGGGTCAGCGCCAACTACGCGGCGGTGGCCTGCATCGACCTGCCTACCTGCCACGGTGAATGGTGGCCGCAGGCGGACTTCGCCAACGGCTTCCACCTGACCCAGCATATCGGCCCCAACTACCTCGGCGGCCAGCTCGACAGCGAGGCGCGCACCGCCATCCATATCACCCACCGCCTCGGCGCGCTGCTGGTGACCTGCGTGCTGCTGGCCCTGGCCTGGCAACTGCACCGGGTCGGATTGCGGCGGCTGGCGAAACTGGTGGTGGCGGCGTTGTTCCTGCAGGTCGGCCTGGGTATCAGCAACGTGCTGTTCCACCTGCCACTGGTCGTGGCCGTAGCACACAACGCCGGTGGCGCCGGTCTCCTGTTGACCATGGTGCTGGTCAACTACCGCACCCGTCCGGCCCTGCAGCCACGGGCACGCAGGGTCAGTCCCGGCTGGCGGCTCACGCCGTTGCGCCTGGCCGGTGACTTTCACTACCTGGGAGGCAATCCATGGCAACGCACCTGAGTGAACGTCAGCTCGACACCGGCTGGCGCGACTACCTTGAGTTGACCAAGCCCAAGGTGGTGGTGCTGATGCTGATCACCTCGCTGGTCGGCATGTTCCTCGCTACCCGGGCGGGCGTACCGTGGACGGTGCTGCTGTTCGGCAACCTCGGCATCGGCCTGTGTGCCGGGGCGGCGGCGGCGGTCAACCATGTGGTGGATCGGCGCATCGATGCGCTGATGGCCCGTACCCACAAGCGGCCGCTGGCCGAGGGCCGGGTCGCTCCGGTGCCGGCGCTGCTGTTCGCGCTGTTGTTGGCGGTGCTTGGCATGGTGCTGCTGCTGACCTTCACCAACCCGCTCACCGCGTGGCTGACCCTGGCCTCGCTGCTCGGCTATGCGGTGGTCTACACCGGCTTCCTCAAGCGCGCTACGCCGCAGAACATCGTGATCGGTGGCCTGGCCGGTGCGGCGCCCCCGCTGCTCGGCTGGGTGGCGGTCAGCGGTCATCTGAGCGCCGAACCGCTGCTGCTGGTGCTGATCATCTTTGCCTGGACCCCGCCGCATTTCTGGGCCCTGGCCATCCACCGCAAGGCCGAGTACGCCAAGGCGGATATCCCGATGCTGCCGGTCACCCACGGCGAGCACTACACCAAGGTGCATATCCTGCTCTACACCTGCATATTGCTTGCGGTGAGCCTGCTGCCGTTCGCCATCCATATGAGTGGCCCGCTCTATCTTGCCTGCGCCGTGCTGCTGGGGCTGCGCTTCCTGCAGTGGGCCTGGGTGTTGTACCGTGGCGTTCGGCCGCACGCTGCGATCAAGACCTTCAAGTACTCTGTCTGGTACCTGTTCCTGCTCTTCATCGCGCTGCTCGTAGACCATTACCTGTTGTTGAATCTATGACTCGAACCCAGAAAACCGTCTTTATCCTCGTCGCCCTCGTCGCGTTGATTCTCGGGCTGACCATCAACAAGGTGCTCAACGGCCGTGGCCAGGGCAACCCGACCGAACTGATCGATGCCGGCATCATCCTGCTGCCGCAAAGCCGTGCAGTGCCGGAGCTGGAAATGAGCGACGAGAACGGCCAGCCGGTGCGGGTCGATCAGTTGAAGGGCAAGTGGTCGCTGGTGTTCTTCGGCTATACCTTCTGCCCGGATATCTGCCCGACTACGCTGGCGCAGTTGCGCCAGGTGAAGAGCGAGCTGCCGAAGGAGGCGCTGGAGCGGTTGCAGGTGGTGCTGGTCAGCGTCGATCCGAACCGTGATACACCGGCCCAGCTCAAGCAATACCTGGGCTATTTCGACAAGGATTTCCGCGGCCTGACCGGCTCGCTGGAGGCGACGCAGAAGCTGGCCAATGCCCTGAGTATCCCGTTCATTCCGGCCGATACCAGCAAGCCGGGGTATACCGTGGATCACAGCGGCAACCTGGCCCTGATCGGACCGGATGGGGCGCAGCGGGGGTTCATTCGGGCGCCGTTCAACAACCAGAAGCTGGTGGCGCAATTGCCGGGGTTGGTGAAGCGGGATTGAGGTGGGGGATTTGAGGGCCTCATCGCTGGCAAGCCAGTTCCCACAGGTTGTGGGAGCTGGCTTGCCAGCGATGAGCCCTCAAGAGCGATAGAGAACTATCAGAACGCCGGAATCACCGCGCCCTTGTATTTCTCCTGGATGAACTGCTTCACCTCAGGCGAGTGCAGGGCACCGACCAGCTTCTTGATGGCATCGGAGTCCTTGTCGTTCGGACGAGCCACCAGGATGTTCACGTAAGGCGAGTCGGCACCTTCGATGACCAGGGCGTCTTTCTCCGGGTTCAGCTTGGCTTCCAGCGCGTAGTTGGTGTTGATCAGCGCCAGGTCGACCTGGGTCAGCACGCGCGGCAGGGTGGCGGCTTCCAGTTCGCGGATCTTCAGGTTTTTCGGGTTTTCGGCGATGTCCTTCGGCGTCGACAGGATGTTCGAGGCGTCCTTGAGCTTGATCAGGCCAGCCTTCTGCAGCAGCAACAGGGCACGGCCGCCGTTGGTGGCGTCGTTCGGGATCACCACGTTGGCGCCCGACGGCAGCTCGTCCAGCTTCTTGAACTTGGTGGAGTAGGCGCCCAGCGGCTCGATGTGCACGCCGGCAACGCTCACCAGGTTGGTGCCCTTGCCCTTGTTGAACTCATCCAGGTACGGCTGGTGCTGGAAGAAGTTGGCGTCCAGGCGGCCTTCGGCGACCTGTACGTTGGGCTGGATGTAGTCGGTGAAGACCTTCACTTTCAGGTCCACGCCTTCCTTGGCCAGGGTCGGCTTGACGAATTCGAGGATCTCCGCGTGCGGCACCGCGGTGGCGGCGACGCTCAGGGTTTCCGCGGCGTTGGCGGCAGTGGTGGAAAGGGCCGCGAACGCGGCGACGGCAGCGAACAGCTTTTTCATTGCATCACTCCTTGAGGGAGCCGCTCGGCCCCCGATGTGTCGGTCACGCCGACCCTTTACTTACGGGAAAAATGGACGACCAGTTTGTCGCCAATGCTCTGCAGAACTTGAACCAGGATCAGCAGCAGGACCACGGTGACGATCATTACGTCGGTCTGGAAGCGCTGGTAGCCGAAGCGGATCGCCAGGTCACCCAAACCGCCTGCGCCCACCACGCCGGCCATGGCGGTGTAGGACACCAGGGTGATGGCGGTGACGGTGATCGCGGCGAAGATGCCCGGCCGCGCCTCCGGCAGCAGCGCATTCATGATGATCTGCCGGGTGGTCGCGCCCATGGACTGGGTGGCCTCGATGATGCCGCGATCCACCTCGCGCAGCGCGGTTTCCACCAGGCGCGCGAAGAATGGCGTGGCCCCCACTACCAGCGGCGGAATGGCCCCGGCGACGCCCAGCGAGGTGCCGGTGATCAGCACGGTGACCGGGATCATCACGATCAGCAGGATGATGAACGGCAGCGAGCGAAGGATGTTCACCACCAGCGACAGCACGGCGTAGATCCCCTTCTGCTCGAACATCTGCCGCGGGCCGAACATGAACAGCAAAACGCCCAGGGGCAGGCCCAGCAACACGGTGAAGAACAGCGAACCGAACAGCATGATGAAGGTGTCGCCGGTGGCCAGCCAGATCTCGGACCAGTCCACGTTGGCGAAGAAATTCAGGGCGTCCATCAGCGCAATACCTCCATATGAACGTCAGCCGCGGTGAAGCGGGCGAAGGCCGCTTCCATGTCGCCGCCGGTGACGGCCAGGGTCAGTTGCCCGTATGGAGTGTCCTTGATGCGGTCGATGCGGCCGGCCAGGATGCTGTAGTCGACGCCCGTCTCGCGGGCCACGGTGCCCAGCAGCGGCGCATAGGTGGCGTCGCCCTGGAAGGTCAGGCGCACGATGCGTCCCGGGACGTGGGCGAAGTCGTCGCGCTGTTCGGCTTCATCCACCTGCTCGTCTTCCTGAACGAAGCGCCGGGTGGTCGGGTGCTTGGGATGCAGGAACACATCGGCAACCGGGCCCTGCTCGACGATCTGCCCGGCATCCATTACCGCGACCTGGTCGCAGACCCGGCGGATCACGTCCATTTCATGGGTGATCAGGACGATGGTCAGCTTCAGCTCGCGGTTGATCTCGGCCAGCAGTTGCAGGACGGAGGCGGTGGTCTGCGGGTCGAGGGCGCTGGTGGCCTCGTCGCACAGCAGGATCTTCGGCCGGGTCGAAAGGGCACGGGCGATGCCGACGCGCTGCTTCTGCCCGCCGGACAGTTGCGCCGGGTACTTCTTCGCATGCTCGGACAGACCGACGCGTTGCAGCAGTTCGGCGACGCGGGCGTCGATCTCCTTGCGCGACAGTTCGCCGGCCAGGGTCAGCGGCAGGCCGACGTTATCGGCGACGGTCTTGGAGGCCAGCAGGTTGAAGTGCTGGAAGATCATCCCGACCTGCTGGCGGAAGCCGCGCAGCTGGTTGGCATCGAAGGCGGTGACGTCCTCGCCATCGACGATGATCTTGCCACCGCTTGGCGCTTCCAGGCGGTTGATCAGGCGCAGCAGGGTGCTTTTGCCGGCCCCGGAGTGGCCGATCAGCCCGAACACCTGGCCGTTGTCGATGCTCAGGCTCGTGGGGTGCAGCGCGGGAATGTCCCTACCGGCGACGCGGTAGGTCTTGTGGACTTGTTGGAACTCGATCACGTAGCGAACCTTGTGGGGCGCATGGGAATGGGGTCAGCGGTTAGCCGGTCGCGCATTTTAGCCTGTTCGTTTAGAGGTTCTTAGCATTTATTTCGTCATCGTCCATTGCTGCAGGCATAACGCGATCAGTGGTCAATCCGATGGAACGCCAGCCAAGCGGCCCCGGTCACTAGCAAAACAGCCCGCCAACGGGCATCCCCGCGATGGAACTGATGAGGACCGCCAGCCATGCCTAGCAAGAACGATGCGCCACGGGAAAGCCAGCTTGCCGGAACCGACACCCCGGACCGCGCCAATACCAATGCCAAGTTGCAAAGCCTGGAAACCGTGCGCAGCGACGCCACCGGCCAGGCCTTGCGTACCAACCAGGGCGTGAAGATCGCCGACAACCAGAACACGCTCAAGGCCGGCCCGCGCGGCCCGTCGTTGCTGGAAGACTTCATCATGCGCGAGAAAATCACGCATTTTGACCATGAGCGGATTCCGGAGCGCATCGTTCATGCCCGCGGTACCGGGGCGCACGGCTACTTCCAGTCCTACGGCAACCACGCGGAACTGACCAAGGCCGGCTTCCTCCAGGATCCGGAGAAAATCACCCCGGTCTTCGTGCGTTTCTCCACCGTGCAGGGGCCGCGTGGCTCGGGCGATACGGTGCGGGACGTGCGCGGCTTCGCCGTGAAGTTCTTCACCGACGAAGGCAACTTCGACCTGGTCGGCAACAACATGCCGGTGTTCTTCATCCAGGATGCGATCAAGTTTCCCGATTTCGTGCATGCGGTAAAACCCGAGCCCCATAACGAGATCCCCACCGGCGGCAGCGCACACGACACCTTCTGGGACTTCGTCTCGCTGGTGCCCGAATCGGCGCACATGGTGATCTGGGCCATGTCCGACCGCGCGATCCCGAAAAGCCTGCGGACCATGGAAGGTTTCGGCGTGCACACCTTCCGCCTGATCAACGCCGAAGGCGTGGCCAGCTTCGTCAAGTTCCACTGGAAACCCAAGCAGGGCGTGCTCTCGCTGCTCTGGGACGAGGCGCAGAAGCTCGCCGGCAAGGACACCGACTATCACCGCCGCGATCTGTGGGAAGCGATCGAGACCGGCAACTATCCGGAATGGGAACTGGGCGTGCAGATCGTCCCCGAGGCCGACGAGCACAAGTTCGACTTCGACCTGCTCGACCCGACCAAGATCATTCCCGAAGAATTGGTTCCGGTGACGCCGCTGGGCAAGATGGTGCTCAACCGCAACCCGGACAACTTCTTCGCCGAAGTCGAGCAGATCGCCTTCTGCCCCGGGCATATCGTGCCGGGTATCGATTTCACCAACGACCCGCTGCTACAAGGCCGTCTGTTCTCCTACACCGACACCCAGATCAGCCGCCTGGGCGGGCCGAACTTCCATGAAATCCCGATCAACCGACCTATCGCGCCGAACCACAATGGCCAGCGCGACGCCATGCACCGTGTGCGCATCGACAAAGGGCGCGCGGCCTACGAGCCCAACTCCATCGACGGTGGCTGGCCCAAGGAAACACCGCCAGCGGCGCAGGACGGCGGGTTCGAGTCTTACCAGGAGCGCATCGACGCGCACAAGATCCGCCAGCGCAGCGAATCCTTCGGCGACCACTTCTCCCAGGCGCGGTTGTTCTATCGCAGCATGAGCCCGAACGAGCAGGAGCACATCGTCAATGCCTACAGCTTCGAGCTGGGCAAGGTCGAGCGTGAGCACATCCGGGCGCGCGAGGTGAACGAGATCCTGGCCAATATCGACCTGGACCTGGCTGCGAAGGTGGCGGCCAAGCTTGGCCTCCCGGCACCGAAGGCCGGGACGGTGGATGTGCCGGAACCGTCGTTGAAGGCTTCGCCGGCGCTGAGCCAGATGAATCACCTTGGCGAAAGCATCAAGGGGCGCAAGGTGGCGCTGCTGGTGGCCGATGGCGTCGATGCCGGGCTGGCCGACAAGCTGACCAAGGCCCTGGAAGCCGAGAGCGTGCAGATCAAGGTGCTGGGGCCGACTTCAGCGCCGGTGAAAACCGCCGATGGCAAGACCTTGCCCGTGGATGCGTCGATGGAAGGCATGCCATCGATCGCATTCGACGCGGTCTGGGTCGCGGGTGGCAAGGCGGTGATCGACGCGCTGCAAGGGGATGGTGTGGCGGTCCATTACATCCTCGAGGCCTACAAGCATCTCAAGCCAGTGGCCGGGCATGCCGAGGCGAAAGCCTGGTTCGACAGCCTGAATCTCAAGGAAGACAGCGGTTTGCTGGCGGGGAATGATGCCAACGCGATCAAGGCGTTCACCCAGGCCATCGGCAAGCATCGGGTGTGGGAGCGGGAGGCTGCGGCTAAAGCCATTCCGGCCTGATATGGCCTCATCGCTGGCAAGCCAGCTCCCACACTGTGGGAGCTGGCTTGCCAGCGATAGAGCCATCAGCTATCGGTGCGCTTCGGCGTCAGTACCACCTGGGCCGGCTGGCTGCGGTGAATCTCGCTGCGCTGTTGCAGCTCGAAGGACGGATCACGCTTGTTGACCCGCTTGCCCAGCAGGGTCGACAGCCAGGGATAATCGGCCTTGCGTGGCACCTGGAACACCACATCACACTGGTAATTGACGACATCATCGGCGATATCGTCGAGCTGCCGACGCAGCTTGCCGATGTCGCGGATATCCAGGGCGATCACCGTGCTTGGCGCCGTCGGGTCGATCACCTTGGCCTTCGGCTTGGCTTCGGCCGCTTTCAGCGCTGCTTCGGCACGGTCCAGCTCGGCCTTGCGCGCCTGGGCGATGGCGCCGTTGACGCCGCCGGTCAAGGCCGGAGCCTTGGGCATCAGGGCACGGGCGCGGGCCAGGGCGGTGGCGGCAGCATTTACATCGCCCTTCTGCAGGACGATCTGGCTGCGTTGCAGATACGCCTCGGCCAATTGCCGCTGGTACTGTTCGAGGCGGCTGTCGTCCGGCGCTTGGGCCTGCAACGCGGCCAACTGGTCCTCGGCGGTGGCCAGTTCACTGCTGGCGATACTCTGCTGCAATTGCTGCCAGGCATCCGGCGTGGCAGGCACGGCGGCGCTTTCGACCGGCTTGCCTGCGCAAGCGGTCAGAATCAGGGAAAACGCGGCAAGGAGCAGATAACGGGAGGCGAACGGCTTCATTCCTACGACTCTCTATTTGCGCGAAAAACGAGCAAGTCTACACCCAGTCCGTGGGCGGGAACATCATTCCTTCGCTGGCGCTCGCGGGGTGCATGGGGGCGGACGCCACCGCGCAGGCGGCGTTCGCTGTTGCATTCAGCGCTTGGGCAGGGCCAGGCTCAGCAAGAATAGCACCGCGGCACAGACCACGATCGAGGGCCCTGCGGGGGTGTCCTTGAACCAGGACATGGCCAGGCCGCCACAGACCGCGACGACCCCGATAAGACTGGCGCCAAGGGCCATTTGTTCCGGAGAGCGTGCATGTCTTTGCGCGGCGGCGGCGGGGATGATCAGCAACGACGTGATCAGCAGCACGCCGACGATCTTCATGGCTACGGCGATGACGATCGCGATCAGCAGCATCAGTGCCAGGCGCAGGCCGGCCACCGGCAGGCCTTCGACCCGGGCCAGCTCTTCATGCACGGTCACCGCCAGCAGCGGCCGCCACAGCGCCACCATCAGCAACAGCACCGCTGCGCTGCCGCCGAGGATCCAGGCCAGATCGGCCGGGCTGATCGCCAGCAGGTCGCCGAACAGGTAGCCCATCAGGTCGATGCGCACATCGCGCATGAAACTCAACGCCACCAGGCCGAGGGACAGGGTGCTGGGGGCAAGGATACCGAGCAGGGTGTCCGAGGCCAGCGGCTGGCGCTGCTGCAAGGTAACCAGGAGCAACGCCAGCAGCAGGCAGCCGACCGTTACCGCCAGCGCCGGGCTGATGTCGAGCATGAAGCCCATGGCCACGCCGAGCAGTGCGGCATGGGACAGGGTGTCACCGAAATAGGCCATGCGCCGCCAGACCACGAAGGAACCCAGGGGGCCGGCCACCACGGCCAGGGCCAGGCCTGCGAGCAGGGCGTAGAGCAGGAAATCAGCCATGCTTGCAGTTTTCTCCATGCACATGCGGGGTGACCACCGAACCATGCAGGTCGTGGCTGTGGTCGTGATGATGGTGATAGATCGCCAGGCTTGGCGCGTTGTTGCCGAACAGCTCGACGAAGGCCGGGTCGCCGCTGACCTGCTCCGGATGCCCGGAACAACAGACGTGACGATTGAGGCAGACCACCTGGTCGGTGGTGCTCATGACCAGGTGCAGGTCGTGGGAGACCATTAGCACGCCGCAACGGTGGCGGTCGCGCAGGCGGGTGATGAGGCTGTACAGCTCGGCCTGGCCGGCAACGTCGACGCCCTGGACCGGTTCGTCCAGCACCAGCAGCTCGGGCTCGCGCAGCAAGGCGCGGGCCAGCAGCACGCGCTGCATCTCGCCGCCGGAAATGTTCTGGATCGGGCTGTCGATCACCTGTTCGGCACCGACTTCCTCCAGGGCCGCCAAGGCAGCGGCGCGGTCCACGCCCGGAACCAGGCGCAGGAAGCGCAGAACCGAGAGCGGCAGGGTCGCGTCCACCTGAAGCTTCTGCGGCATGTAGCCGATACGCAGCTTCGGCTTGCGCCAGACGCTGCCGCGATCCGGCTTGAGCAGGCCGAGGACGGCGCGCACGAGGGTGGTCTTGCCGGCGCCGTTGGGGCCGATCAGGGTGACGATCTGCCCGGGGTCGACGGTCAGGTCGATGCTGTCGAGGATGCTCTGCCCGGCGATGGTCACTCCCACCTGTTGCAGGCGGATCAAGGCATTGCTCATCAGGCGCTCCGGCAACTGGCGCAGATGCCGACGACTTCCACGGTCTGCGCCTCGACGCTGAAACCGACCTCCTTGGCACTGGCGACGATGGCGTCGCTGATCGCCGCCTGCTCGAGCTCGATCGCGACATGGCACTCGCGGCAGATCAGGAATTGACCCTGGTGCGCATGTTCCGGGTGATTGCAGCCGATAAAGGCGTTGAGCGAGGCGATGCGGTGCACCAGGCTGTTTTCCAGAAGGAAGTCGAGGGCCCGATAAACGGTTGGCGGCGCAGCGCGACGGCCATCCTGTTCGCTCAGTACGCCGAGGATGTCATAGGCACCCAGCGGTTTATGGCTCTGCCAGACCAGTTCCAGCACACGCCGGCGCAACGCGGTCAGGCGCAGCCCCTGGCGGGCACACAGGGCATCGGCTTCGGCCAGGGCGGTGTGGACGCAATGGGAATGGTCGTGTGGGCGGTTGGCCAGTGGGGTAATGGGCATGGGCGGCGACGGTTCTGGTGAGAGACGTTATTATGTTACCTCTCTTTGCATCAATGAGCGCTTATCGTGTCCCGATTTTTTGCCCTTTTTGTCGCTTTTGCCTCAACCCTGGTCGTGCTGGCCCCGGCCCGCGCCGACGTTCGCGTTCTGACCAGCATCCAGCCGCTGCAACTGATTGCCGCAGCGGTCCAGGACGGCGTCGGCAAGCCGGAAGTGCTGCTGCCGCCGGGTGCTTCGCCGCACCACTACGCGCTGCGTCCGTCGGATGTACGGCGGGTAGCGGAGGTGGACCTGCTGTATTGGATCGGGCCGGACATGGAAAGCTTCCTGCCGCGTGTCATCACTGGGCGCAGCAAGCCTACCGTGGCGGTGCAGGGTCTGCCCGGCATGAGCCTGCGCCACTTCGGCGAGGACAGCCAATCCCATGAAGAGCATGACGCGCACGGGGATGACCCGGATGAACACGATCATGACCACCGCCCTGGCAGCCTCGATGCCCACCTGTGGTTGTCCACGGTCAACGCCCGGGTGATTGCGGCGCGCATGGCGGCGGACCTGAGTGCGGCGGATCCGGCCAATGCCGCGCGCTACCAGAGCAACCTGAAAGGCTTCGAGCAGCGCCTGGACGTGCTGGACCAGCGTTTGAAACAGCGACTGGCCGGCGTGGCGGACAAGCCTTTCTTCGTCTTCCACGAGGCGTTCGACTACTTTGAATCGGCTTATGGGCTGAAGCATGCAGGCGTGTTCAGCGTGGTTCAGGAAGTGCAGCCGGGCGCCCAGCATGTGGCGGCCATGCGCAAGCGCTTGCAGGAGGCAGGCAAGACCTGTGTGTTCAGTGAACCGCCACTGCGGCCGCGCCTGGCTGAAACCCTGACCGCCGGTTTGCCGGTGAAACTGGCGGAACTGGATGCGCTGGGCGGGACGCTGCCAGTGGATGCCAAGGGCTACGAGACCTTGCTGGCGAACCTGGGGAACGGGTTGGCGGGGTGTCTGGAAAGTCTGTAGTGCCTTCATCGCTGGCAAGCCAGCTCCCACAGGGACCGCGTGCACCGCGAAACCTGTGGGAGCTGGCTTGCCAGCGATGCTCTTTAAAGGGCGAAAGGCAGTGCCAGGCTCACATCCTGCCGCGCCTTCAAGCGCACCTCGAACTCCACCGGATCGTGAATCATCACATCCATCCCCGCGAACGATTCCGCCGCAATCAGGCGCGACAGCCAGAAGCGCACGCACGCGACCCGCAGCATCACCGGCCAGAGCTCGGCTTCCGCCGCCGTGAACGGCCGCAGCGCCGCATAGGCACCGAGGAACGCCCGCGCTCGCGGCAGATCGATCGCTCCCGCCTCGTCACAGCACCAGTCGTTCAGGCTGATCGCCAGGTCATACAGCATCGGCCCCGAGCAAGCGTTGTAGAAGTCGATCACACCGGTCAGGTGCGTGCCTTCGAACATTGCGTTGTCACGGAACAGGTCGGCATGCACGTTGGCCCGTGGGAGCGCCATGATCCGTGCGTGATTGGCGCTGATCTCGTCCAGGCTGGCTTTCAGCAGGGTCTGTTGCCCGGCATTCAGCCGCGGCATCAGTTCGTTGCCGGCCTGCAGCATCCAGTCCAGCCCCCGGTCGGTCTTGCGTTCCAGCGTGTGTTCGCGGGTCGCCAGGTGCAGGTGGCCCATGAAATCGGCGACCTGCACGCAGTGCTGGGCGTTGGGCGCCTTGATGTGCTTGCCGGCCAGGCGCGGTTGCAGCAGCGCCGGCTTGCCGGCCAGCTCGCGCAGGGCCACGCCGTCGGTGGCGGGCAAGGCATAAGGCACCGGCAGGTCGGCCTGGTGCAGCACCTCGAGCAGTTCGACGAAGAACGGCAGGTCCTGGATCGGTCCGCGCTCCACAAGCGTCAGCACGAACTCCCCCTGTTCGAGGCTGATGAAGAAATTGCTGTTCTCGGTACCGGCGGCGATGCCCTGGAAATCCAGCAGGCGGCCCAGTCCATAGGGGGCCAGGAAGGTTTCCAGCTGTGGCCGGGTCAGGGGGGTGAAGACAGACATGGTCAAAAACTGCTCAGTCAGGCACGTCGTCGCGACGTGCCGGGTGGATGTTAAGGGTCCGCGTTACCACTCGAAGATTTTCCAGGAGGGAATCAGCATGTCGGGTTGGTCGGACCGGATGAAGTTGGCGTCGCTACCGTCGGCACGCACCAGGAAGTACGGCTTGCCGTTCTTCGGTGTGACCTTGATCGCGTACAGGAAGCCGTTCTGACGGTATTCCTGAATAGTTTTGTCACCTTCCGTGCGAATGGTTACTTCCGGCTCGGCCGAGGGCGCTTCGTCCGCTGCCAGGGCTGCGACCGGCGTGCCGACGAGAAGGCCGAGCAACAACAGGCGATTGAATGTACCCATGATAACCTTGTCCCTTTGTCGTCAATGTTCCGGACATTCTAGCGCCGGGCCCGTCGAAAAGGTTGATTCCGCTCATGAGCCAAACCCCCCTCGTCCTGGTGGACGGTTCTTCGTACCTCTACCGTGCCTTCCACGCGCTGCCGCCGCTGACCACGTCCAAGGGCATGCCGTCCGGGGCGGTAAAGGGTGTGCTGAACATGCTCAGGAGCCTGCGCAAGCAATATCCGGACAGCCCGTTCGCGGTGGTCTTCGATGCCAAGGGCGGAACATTCCGCGACGAGATGTTCGCCGACTACAAGGCCAACCGCCCGAGCATGCCCGACGACATGCGCGTGCAGATCGAACCGCTGCACGCCGCCGTACGCGCCCTGGGCTTCCCGCTCTTGTGCGTCGAGGGTGTCGAAGCCGATGACGTGATCGGTACCCTGGCCCGCAGCAGCGCCGCGGCAGCGCGCCCGGTGGTGGTGTCCACGGGCGACAAGGACATGGCGCAACTGGTGGACGAGCACGTTACGCTGGTCAACACCATGACCGGAACCGTGCTGGATATCGAGGGCGTAAAAGGGAAATTCGGTGTCGCTCCGGAACAGATCATCGACCTGCTGGCCCTTATGGGCGATACCGCCGACAACATCCCGGGGGTCAAGGGTGTTGGCGAGAAGACAGCCGTCGGCTTGCTGGTCGGGGTCAATGGCGGCCTCAAGGAGCTCTACGACAACCTCGACCTGGTGCCGTCCCTGCCCATCCGTGGTGCCAAGACCCTGCCGGCCAAGCTGCTGGAAAGCAAGGAAATGGCCTTCCTCTCCTATCGCCTGGCGACCATCAAGTGCGACGTCGAACTGGACGTCGGCCTGGATGACCTGCACCTGGGCGAGCCGGATCGCGACAAGCTCATGGAGCTCTACACCGAGCTGGAGTTCAAGGGCTGGATCGACGAACTGGAGCGCGAGGCCCGCCGTGCCGCGCAGCCGGCCCCGGTGGCGGTGCTGGATGTCACCGTGGCGGCGGTCAGCGACGAGGCGTTGGTGGTGGCCGAGGTCGAGGTGCCGGTCGAGCCGGATTACGAGACCATCCTCGACCAGGCGCGTTTCGATGCCTGGTTGCAGAAACTCAAGGACGCCCCGCTGTTCGCCTTCGACACCGAAACCACCGGCATCGACGCGCAGCAGGCGCAACTGGTGGGTGTGTCCTTTGCGGTGAAAGCCCATGAGGCGGCGTATGTCCCGCTGACCCACAGTTACCCTGATGCCCCCGCGCAACTGGACCGCGACAGCGTGTTGCTGGCCCTGAAGCCGCTGCTGGAAGACCCGCAAAAGCTCAAGGTCGGCCAGCATGCCAAGTTCGATATGAACATCCTCGCCAACTGCGCGATCGGCGGCGACCCGGCCAACGGCATCAGCGTGCGCGGCATCGCCTTCGACACCATGCTCGAATCCTACGTGCTCAACTCCACGGCGATCCGCCACGATATGGACAGCCTGGCGAAGAAGTACCTCGACTACAGCACCGTCAAGTTCGAAGACATTGCCGGCAAGGGCGCCAAGCAGGTGACCTTCGACAAGATCCACCTGGACAAGGCCGGCCCTTACGCCGCCGAAGACGCCGACGTGACCCTGCGCCTGCACCAGACGCTGTTCGCGCAGCTCCAGGCGATCCCGTCCCTGGCCAGCGTGCTGACCGACATCGAGATGCCGCTGGTGCCGGTGCTGGCGCGGATCGAGCGCCAGGGCGCGCTGGTCGATCCCGAATTGCTGAGGCTGCAGAGCCAGGAACTGGGCGACAAGATGGTCGAGCTGGAGCGCGAGGCCATCGAACTCGCCGGTGAGCCGTTCAACCTCGGTTCGCCACGCCAGCTGGGCGCGATCCTTTACGACAAGTTCGGCCTGCCGGTCTTGAAGAAGACCGCCAAGGGCCAGCCCTCCACTGCCGAAGAGGTGCTGGACGAACTGGCCGAGGAAGGCTATCCGCTGCCACGGGTGCTGATGCAGTACCGCTCGCTGAGCAAGCTCAAGAGCACCTACACCGACCGTCTGCCCGAGCAGATCAACCCGCGCACCCAGCGCATCCATACGTCCTATGGCCAGGCCGTCGCGGCCACCGGACGCCTGTCGTCCAGCGATCCGAACCTGCAGAACATCCCGGCCCGCACTGCCGAGGGGCGGCGCATCCGCCAGGCGTTCATCGCGCCACCGGGCTACAAGCTGCTGGCGGCCGACTACTCGCAGATCGAGTTGCGCATCATGGCCCACCTGTCCGGCGACGAAGGCCTGATGAACGCCTTCCGCAACGGCCTCGACGTGCACACCGCGACTGCCGCCGAAGTGTTCAACGTGGCCCTGGACCAGGTGACTTCCGACCAGCGCCGCAGCGCCAAGGCGATCAACTTCGGCCTGATCTATGGCATGGGCGCGAAAAAGCTCGGCAAGGACATCGGCGTCGAGACCAAGCAGGCCAAGGCCTATATCGATGCCTACTTCGCCCGCTACCCGGGTGTGCGCCAGTACATGGAAAGCACCCGCAAGCTGGCCGCCGAGCAAGGCTTCGTGGAAACCCTGTTCGGCCGTCGCCTGTACCTGCCGGCGATCAACTCCAGCCGCCCGATGGAGCGTGCCGGAGCCGAACGTACGGCGATCAACGCGCCGATGCAGGGTACCGCGGCGGACATCATCAAGCGCGCCATGGTCGCGGTGGACAACTGGCTGGAAAGCTCCGGGCTCGATGCCCGGGTAATTCTCCAGGTGCACGACGAACTGGTGCTCGAAGTGCGCGAAGACCTGGTGGAACAGGTGCGTGAGGAGATTCGTCCGTACATGAGCAACGCTGCGCAACTGGATGTTCCGCTGGTGGTGGACGTTGGAGTGGGGGCGAACTGGGACGAAGCGCACTGAACATCGGGGAATGTCTGCGACATAAGGTCGCGCGAAATGCCCGACTCCGGCAGTCGGGCATTAAGAGAATTCCTACTTATCGCAAATAGTTTCTACACGCCCGGAACTAATCCGGTGAACCGACACTCAGAGGTACTGAATGGCTGGTGAAGCCCTTCAATGCTCCTATGTTGTGTTAAGTGTTGGCAGATATCCGGACCCCGCCCTAGCGGTTCGGAACTTGAACCCCGAACTTCCCCCTCCCCATACGAAGTCCGGGGTTTTTTTTTGCCCGGATTTCGCCGGGCAGCCCTTATGCCTCGGGCTTGTCAGCCAGTTCCAGCCAGCGCGCGAGGACGGCGTAGGCTTCTTCCAGCCCCTGGCGTTTCGGTGCCGAGAACAGCTGGATGGTGATGCTGTCACCCCAGCCCTTGCGGATTTCCGACTGCACCTTGAGCAGGGTGTTCTTGGCCGCGCCGAAGGTCAGCTTGTCGGCCTTGGTCAGCAGGATATGCATCGGCATGCCGCTGGCCTTGGACCAGTCGAGCATCATCTTGTCGAAGTCGGTCATCGGATGGCGCACGTCCATCATCAGGATCAGGCCCTTCAACGCCTCGCGGCTGCCCAGGTAGGCCTCGAGGTGGCGCTGCCAGTGCTGCTTGAGCGGAATCGGCACCTTTGCATAACCGTAGCCCGGCAGGTCGACCAAACGCCGATCGTCATCCAGACTGAAGAAGTTCAACAGCTGGGTCCGGCCCGGGGTTTTCGAGGTACGCGCCAGGCTGGCGTGGGTCAGGGTGTTGAGCGCGCTGGACTTGCCGGCGTTGGAGCGGCCGGCGAAGGCGACTTCATAGCCTTCGTCAGGTGGACACTGGTCGACCTTGGCGGCACTGAGGGCGAATCTTGCCGTCTGGCAAAGTCCGAGGATGGGGTTTTTGACTTGCATGGGATGTCCGAAGTGAGCGTTGCCCGGGGTGGGTGCGGCAGGGTGTGTCGTTTCCGTTTCGGCAACGGGAGTATATAATGCCCTAGATTTTGTGTGCGCATTATCCCAGCGTAGGAGGATGTGCACGGGGGCTCAGACTTTAAAGGTTGCGCACTAGAACGCAATGAGCTTCCAACCCTGAAGGGTCGTTCGATGACGAAATGGCTGCTTGCAATCGGTGTCTTGATACCGTTTTCCAGCGCTCAGGCTACACAGGATCCCGAGGCGTTGTACAACCGCACCTGTGCGGCCTGTCACGCCGGGCAGCTGCCACAGGCCCCGAAAGCCGGTGATCGTGCAGCCTGGGAGCCAAGGCTGGCGCAGGGTATGGAGATATTGGTCGGGCATGTAACCCAGGGTTTCAAGGCTATGCCACCGCGTGGATTGTGCATGGACTGCAGTGCCGAGGACTACCAGGCAATCATCCAGTGGATGAGCGGTAGGCCCGATACATAACTCTTTCACCCTTAGCCGTAGTTGGATTAGCTGATGAACAAACTGATCGTGAGTCTGCTGTTGACCCTGGGCGTTACAGGCGGCGCCAATGCCGCTGGCACTATCGTTGGCGATGCCGCTGCCGGTCAGGCAAAAGCGGCCGTTTGTGGGGCGTGTCACAGCCCGGACGGCAATAGCGTCGCGCCGAACTTCCCGAAACTTGCAGGCCAGGGTGAGCGTTACCTGACCAAGCAGCTCCACGACATCAAGGACGGCAAGCGCACGGTCCTGGAAATGACCGGCCTTCTGACCAACCTCGGCGACCAGGACCTGGCTGACATCGCCGCGTATTTCGCCAGCCAGAAAGGCAGCGTCGGTGCCGCCGACCCGGCCCTCGTCGAACGCGGGCGCGCCCTGTTCAACGGCGGTGACCTGTCCAAGGGCCTGCCGGCCTGTACCGGTTGCCACTCGCCCAATGGCGCGGGTATCGCATCCGCCGGCTTCCCGCACCTGGGTGGCCAGCACGCCCAGTACGTCACCAAGCAGCTGACCGACTTCCGTGAGGGTGAGCGAACCAACGACGGCGACGCCACCACCATGCGCACCATCGCTTCCAAGCTCAGCAACAAGGACATCCAGGCGCTGGCCAGCTACATCCAGGGCCTGCACTGATCCGTCCGGCGGCAACGTTAACGCTGCGTTAATGGCGCGTGCCGAACATGAAAAGGGTGGCCTCGGCCACCCTTTTTTCATTCTTCAGCCGTTACACTTACGAACTCGGACCCGCCTTGGCCTGTCAGAAAGACAAGTCGTTTCAGGGCGACTCAAAGACTGCACAGGAGCAAAGCATGCGTAATCTGATTCTCAGCGCCGCGCTGGTAGCTGCCAGCGTTTTCGGTATGACTGCCCAGGCCGCGGAACCGGTCGCCGGCAAGGAATACATCGAGCTGAGCAACCCGGTGCCGGTATCCCAACCGGGCAAGATCGAGGTCGTCGAACTGTTCTGGTACGGCTGCCCGCACTGCTACCACTTCGAACCGACCATCAATCCCTGGATCGACAAGCTGCCCGCCGACGTCAACTTCAAGCGCGTGCCGGCCATGTTCGGCGGCCCATGGGATGCCCACGGCCAGATGTTCCTGACCCTCGAAGCCATGGGCGTCGAGCACAAGGTGCATGCCGCCGTCTTCGACGCCATCCAGAACCAGCGCAAGCGCCTGACCGACCCGCAGGACATGGCTGACTTCCTCGCCACCCAGGGCGTCGACAAGGACAAGTTCCTCGCCACCTTCAATTCGTTCGCGATCAAGGGCCAGGTCAACCAGGCCAAGGAACTGGCGAAGAAATACGAGATCACTGGCGTGCCGAGCATGGTGGTCAACGGCAAGTATCGCTTCGACCTGGGCAGCGCCGGTGGCCCGGAAGGCGTGCTGAACGTTGCCGACCAGCTGATCGCCAAGGAGCGCGCCGCGAAGTAAGCGGCGATGATCATGGCGCGCTGGAGAAGCGAGCGGGTAGTCGGCCTGTGTGATCCACGGATCAACGAGCTGCATGTCGGCGAGGACAACCTGCCAAGGGACGGTCGCCTGCGCCTGCTCAGCTTCAATATCCAGGTCGGGATCAGCACCGAGCGCTATCGACACTACGTGACGCGCAGCTGGCAGCATCTGCTGCCGCATGTGGGACGCGCCGGCAACCTGCAGAAGATCGGCGCGTTGCTCAACGACTTCGACCTGGTGGCCCTGCAGGAAGCCGACGGCGGCAGCCTGCGTTCGGGTTATGTCAACCAGGTCGAGCATCTCGCCCATCTCGGTGCTTTCCCCTACTGGTACCAGCAGCTCAACCGTAATCTCGGGCGCTTCGCCCAGCACAGCAATGGCGTGCTGAGCCGGCTCAAGCCGCAGTTGCTGGAGGACCACCCGCTGCCCGGCCCTGCCGGTCGCGGGGCGATCCTGGTGCGTTTTGGCGATGGCGAGGACGCCCTGGTCGTGGTGATGATGCACCTGGCCCTTGGCTCCAAGACCCGCGCCCGCCAGCTTGCCTATATCCGTGAGCTGATCGGTGGTTATCGTCACCAGGTGCTGATGGGCGACATGAACACCCACGCCACCGACCTTCTGCAACATTCCCCGCTGCGAGACCTCGGCTTGATCGCGCCACAGGTCGAAGCCACGTTCCCCAGCTGGCGCCCGCAACGCTGCCTGGACCATATTCTGCTCAGCCCGAGCCTGACCCTGGAAAAGGTCGAAGTGCTTTCGCAGCCGATTTCCGATCATTTACCGGTCGCCGTTGAGATTCGTTTGCCTGACGCCCTGACTGTGGATACGCTTCCGGTTTTGCGTTAATCCCCCCTGATTGCGGGCCCGGGCATGAGCGACGAAGCAGAGCGCTGGAAAGAGAAGTACCTCAAGAGCATTGAACAGCAGGAAAAGCTGGAGCGCCGTTGGGAGGCCCGTCTCGACCTGCTGCGTCGCGGCCTCGTGCGCAGTACCCTGGCCGCTGAGGGCAGCGACCGTGTGGTAGACGAGTGCATGAAGGAAATGCGCGATGTCATCCGCTCCGACAACATGGACGCTGGTCTTGCCGGACTCATTCCCCGTCTCGAAAAAGCCGTGCTCGACTCCGAGCAGCGCCGTGCCACGCGGGTAACCCAGGTAATCACCGCGTTGACGTCGCTGGTCAACCAGCTGCAGACGCTGTCCTTGCCCAGCGAGGTGCGGCGTCCCTTAAAGAAGCTCGGCAAGCAGGTCGAGGCCCGTGCTGGCCAGTCGCGGGAAATCCCCTTGCTGTTGAGTGAGCTGAGCAAGCTGCAGGGCGAAGCGATCGGCGTGCTGACCCATCCCGAGGAACAGAACAGACCGGGCTTTCTGCAACGGTTGTTCGGCGGCCGCGATGCTCCGGAAGAAGTGCCGGCGGCGGCGCAGGTGGGCGAGGCGCCTGTCGTGCTGGCCCCGCCGAAGGCGGAAGTTGCCCCGGTTGCCGATATCGACGAGCTGCAACCTTCTTCCCGGGCACCCGATGCATGCGCAACCAGTGCGCCTGCGCCGGCTATCGATACTGCGCCTGAAGTGCCTGTCCCTGTGACCACGACCGCGGTCGCCGAGCCTGAGGTTGCCGATCCGGCTCCAATGGAACTGGAGGTGGTGGCGGAGTCCGCCAATCCAGAGCCTGTCGAAGCCGTCCCTCACGAAGAGGAGCCTGTGCAGCCGGAGCCCGCCGTGGAGCTGACCGCGGAACAGATGCTCTACGCCCTGCCCGACGGTACCGAGCCAACCTACAGCTCGGTGGCGACTCATATCGAGCACACCCTGCTCGGGCTGCTCAACGACCTGGCCCTGCCGGAGCGCCACCGTCCCCAGGCGGAGTCCATGCGCCAGCGCCTGGAGCATGGCCTGAACTGGTATGAGTTGCTTCCGGTGCTGGATGATCTGGCGGTACTGATGCTGGCCATCACCGACAGCGGGCAGCATGAGTTCGAAGCCTATCTGAAACAGCTCAATGAGCGTCTGGAGTCGTTCCAGAGCCATCTGCAGGAGGCCAGCGAAGGCCACGCCGACAATCAGTCCGCCGAACGTGACCTGAACAGCCAGTTGCGCGAACAGGTCGACGGCCTGCACAGCAGCGTGCAGGGCGCTGCCGATCTGGACAGCCTCAAGCACGTGCTGGAAGGGCGCCTCGAAGGGCTGCTCGGCGTCATGGACGAGCACCAGCAGCAGCGCGACAAGCGCGAAGAGGAAATGGCCAACCGCCTCAAGGGGCTGTCCGAGCGGGTCGCCCACATGGAGCAGGAGGCCCAGGGCTACCGCGAGCACCTGGAGGAGCAGCGTCAAAAAGCCTTGGTCGATCCGCTCACCGGCCTGCCCAACCGCGCCGCCTGGTCCGAGCGTCTCGAGCTGGAAGTTGCTGAATGGGAGGAAAAAGGCGGCCAGTTGCTGATGGCGATCCTGGACCTGGATCACTTCAAGCGCATCAACGACAGTTATGGCCACCTGGCTGGCGACAAGGTCCTGAAGATCGTCGCCAACGAACTGCGCAAGCGTCTGCGTCCGCGGGATTTCATCGCCCGCTTCGGTGGCGAGGAATTCGTTCTGCTGGTGCCACAGACAACCGTGACGGGTGGTCTACAGTTGGCGGAGAGCCTGCGTGCAGCGGTGGAGGCCTGCCCGTTCCACTTCAAGGGTGAGCGGGTCACCATTACCCTGTCGGTGGGTATTACCGAGTTTCGCGATGGCGAACGCAGCGACACGGTACTCAAGCGCGCCGACGAAGCGCTTTACCGGGCCAAGCATCTTGGACGCAATCGCTTGCAATTGGGGTAAGAGCGGACTGCCGGCGACACGTTATGCTATTGCATTACATACTTCTAAAAGGTAGTCCCCGTTCTCATGAAAGTGTTTTTCTCCATCCTGCTGCTGGCGCTTCTAGCCGGTTGTACCCACGGCCCGGCGCTGCGAATCGACCATAGTCATGTCTCGGCCAACCAAAACAGCCGCGTCCAATTCGTCGTCCTGCATTACACCAATGCCTCGCTGGAACGCTCGTTGGCCTTGCTGACCCACGGCGAGGTCAGCAGTCACTATCTGATCAGCGATGACGACAAAGGCACCATTTATCAACTGGTCGACGAAAACCGCCGCTCCTGGCATGCCGGTGTCAGCCAATGGGATGGCCGTACCTGGCTCAACTCTTCATCGATCGGCATCGAAATCGTCAATCCCGGCTTCACCGACACACCCAGTGGAAGGGTCTGGCATCCCTATACCGAAGCGCAGGTACAGTCGCTGATCCTGCTGCTGAAGGATATCGCCAAGCGCAACGACATCCAGCCGAAGTACATCATCGGGCACAGCGATATCGCCCCGCAGCGCAAGCTCGACCCCGGTCCGCTGTTCCCGTGGAAGCGCCTGGCCGACGAAGGGCTGGCTATCTGGCCGGATGCCCAGGCGGTGTCGCAGCAGCAAGCACTGTTCGCGGTGAATCCACCGAATGCTGTCTGGTACCAGCAGCAACTGGCGCGGTTTGGTTATGCGATCGAGCAGACCGGGGTATTCGATGTTGCCACCCGTCACGTGATCGCCGCGTTCCAGATGCGTTTCCGCCCGCAAAATTTCGACGGCCAACCGGATGCGCAGACGGCCGCGATGCTGCAGGTCCTCAACAGCCAGCGCTAGCAGGATCACTACAAAACCTGTGGGAGCTGGCTTGCCAGCGATTGCGTCAGTCCGGACAACATCGCGACATTGCCGGCCCCATCGCTGGCAAGCCAGCTCCCACAGGGGGCAGAGGTCGCCTGCAAGAAGCTTCACCGTCAAAACCCCGCCAAACGGCCAGGACGATATCCAACCAAGTTGCTATACCTTTGGTATGAAACGGGATATTGCCGATGTCGCCTGCCCTCCAGCTGTTACGCGGCCTGTTATATCGACCCTGGCTTCTGGCATCGCTGGCCGCCTCGGCAAGCGCCTTTTTGCTTCTGCTGGGCAGCCTGGGGCTGGCCATGCACCAGGTGCAGGTCAATGAAAGCGAGCGCATGAATGCCCGCGGTGAGCGGTTCCTGGAGCGCCTCGAGCAGATCTTCGGTCAGCTCCGACAGGGCGTCGACCAGTTGTACAAACAGCCCGTGCGCGGCTGCAGCTTCGAAATGTATTCCGCTTTGCAACAGGTCGCCTTCAACAATCGCTTCGTGTTCGAGGCGGCCTATATCGATGATCGACAGATCTGCTCCAGCCGCCTCGGCGATCGCACCTTCCAGTACTTGCCGCCCCCGGATATTCGCGGCCCCACCTACAGCTACTGGCTGAACACCAGCACCGAACCGGACGATAACCGTGCGGCATTGATCCTCGGTCGCGGGCCGTTTCGCGTTTCCACCTCTCGCGGACATCTCACCGATGTAGTCGATCTGCCCGCCGGCGGCAGCCTGCTGGTCGTTCTCGACCAGGGTACCCGTGCCGTGCCGGTTCTTGGGCCCGTACAACCTTGGCCACCGCCCAGCGGCGATTGGCCGCCAAGCTCGAAAACCGCCCTGATCGAGCTGCCCGACCGCTTGCTTTATCGAATGCCGACCCGATCACCGGATTACCAACTGGTGTTGATTGCCCCGCGTGTCAGCCAGCCGCTGAAGATGAGCGGTGCCCTTTGGCTGCTGTTTCCCGGCAGCCTGCTGCTGGCTTGGTGCATCGGCTGGGCGGTGTTGCAACTTATGCAGCAAAGCCGCTCCATGAGTTCGCAGTTGCAGGGCGCGTTGCGCCGGGGCGAATTGCAGGTGCTCTACCAGCCAATATTCGAACTGGCCAGTCGTCGCTGTGTCGGCGCTGAGGCCCTGGTGCGCTGGCGCCGCCCGGACGGTACCCTGACCAGTCCGGAGCTGTTCATCCCGCTGGCGGAAAATACCGGGCAGATCCGCCAGATCACTGATTTTGTCCTGCAGCGGGTGTTCGATCAGTTGGGTCAACTGCTACGCGCCAATCCGCAACTGTACGTCTCGGTCAACCTCGCGGCATGCGACGTAATGGTGCCGCGTATCGATCGGGTCGCCGCGCGCCTGCTGGCGAGCCATCATGTGGCGGCCAGCCAGATCGCCTTCGAGGTGACCGAGCGTGGCCTGATCGATGTGGCGATAGCGCGGGACAACCTTCAGGCGCTCCGGGCGCTGGGCCATCAGGTGTTGATCGACGATTTCGGTACTGGCTATTGCAGCCTTGCCTATTTGCAAACCTTGCCGGTGGACTGCCTGAAGATCGACAAGGCCTTTATCGACGCCCTCGGCCATGACGCGGCCAGCAGCGGTGTCGCCCCGCATATCATTCGCATGGCCCACGCCCTGCAGTTGCGGGTGATCGCCGAGGGGATCGAGTACGAGGAACAGGCCGTGCTGCTTAACAGCGAGGGGGTCAACTATGGCCAGGGCTGGCTGTTCGCCCATCCGCTGAACGCGCGGCAATTCGCCGAACTCATTACTCGCGGTCGCCGCCTCGGGCCTCGGCGGATCGACGACGAAGCCTGATCAGACCGGCAGGGCCATGTAGAACTGGGTCCCGTGTTCCGGCCGCGAATACACGCCCATACGCCCGCCGTGCAACTGCACGATTTCCTTGCACAAGGCCAGGCCGAGGCCGGCGCCGCCCTTCTTGCGTCCGACCTGGACGAAAGGCTCGAAGATCCTTCCTTGCTGGCTGTAGGCGATGCCTTCGCCGCTGTCCTCGACACTGACGATCACCCGCTCGCCGTGCCGACGGGCCTGCAGGCGGATATTGCCGTTCTTCGGCGTATGCCGGATGGCGTTGTCCAGCAGGTTGTCCATGACCCGATCCAGTTGCGCGATGTCCGCCTGGATCCGTGGCAAGGGCGAGCCCAATTCCAGTTGCAGCTCGATCTGCTTGGCCGCTGCGGCCTGGGCGTGGCGCACGCGGGCGCGCTCGAGCAGATCGTCGAGGGCACAGACGCTGCGCTCGAGCTTCTGCTGGCCACTCTGGTAGCGCGAAAAGTTCAGCAGGTCGTTGATCAGTTGGGTCAGGCGCTGCATTTCCTCGCCGATGGTATCCAGCAGGTCATTTTCGCGGCTTTCTTCGGGGAATTTGATTCGCTCCTTCAACAGACCGAAGGCCATGTGCATGCCGGTGACCGGTGTGCGCAATTCGTGGGAGGCACGCAGGACGAACTCGCTGCGCACCCGCTCGAAAGCGCGCTGTTCGGTGACATCGTGCAGCACCATCACGGCACCGAGGATCTGCCCGTCCGGGCGGCACACCGGGGTCAGGCTGTAGGTCAGGACGCGGTTTTCCTTGTCGATCTCCAGGTGCAGGTCTTCCGGGACCCGCTCCAGGCTGCCGCCGCGCAGGATCAGGTGCAGTTGCTGGTCCAGTTCGGGGCGCTGCAGTGCCTCGCCCAGGGGGCTGCCGGTGCGGGAGTCGTCCCAGCCCAGTTGGCGCTGGGCCACCGGGTTAAGGTGTTCAAGACGGCCTTGGCGGTCGATGATCAGCAGACCGTCGTCGATGCTGTCCAGCACCGCCTGCAAGCGTTGCTGGCCGGCCAGCAACTCATCGACATTAGTCGCCTGATGCTCGCGCAGGGCCTCGGCCATCAGGCCGAAGCGCTTGGTCAGCTGGTTGATCTCCAGGGCAGAAGTCACCGGCAGGGTCACGTCGAAATTGCCCAGGCCTACCTGGTCGGCGGCGCTGGCCAGCGCTTCGATGGGCTGGCCGAAGCGCCGGGCGATACCGTGGGCGGTGAAAAAGCCCAGCGCCAGCACGGCCAGTGCGACCAGCCCGAGCACGCCCGACATCAACACCGCGCGATCCCGGGAGATCTTCTCGGCATCGCGGATCTGTTCCACCGCCTGCTTGTGGTACGCAATCAGCGTGGCGCGCAGCTCGCTGAAAGCCTGGCCCAACGGTTCGTCGACGCTCAGGCTGCGTGCCGGCGAGGCGGCGGCCTTCAGTTGCTGGAGAAAGTCCTGGTACTTGGCATTGGCCTTGGAAAACTCCTGTTCGTTGTCACTGAACTGGCTTTCATGCTGCATGCCTTCATCGAGCAACTGCTGGAACTGCGCCTGCAGGTCCGCCAGGACGCGTGGGTCGCTGCCATCGTCGAGGAGCTGGGTCAACTGTTCGCTGAGGTTCTGCCGCAGCTTCAGGCCCATGTCGAGGACGAAGGTATTGTTGCGGATCATCGTCTGCTGCGAGCTGGCCATCTGCTGGACGCTCACCAGGCTCAGCAACAGGCCGAGCAGTGCGACGGTGATCAGCGCGGAAATGCTGAGAAACAGCCGTGTCCGCAGCTTCATCGCCCATCTCATAGGTTGTACTGCTTGCGCTTGCGGTAAAGGGTCGAGGCGTCGATGCCGAGGGTCTTGGCCGCCTGGTCGAGGGTATCGCTGGTGGCCAGCACCGCGCCGATGTGTGCCCGCTCCAGTTCATCCAGGCTCAATGCCGCGCCGATGCGCGGGGCGTTGCTGGCCGGCTGTTCGGCCATGCCGAGGTGGCTGACTTCGACCTTCTCCTGGGCGCAGATGATGCTGGCCCGTTCGATGACGTTGCGCAGCTCGCGGATGTTCCCCGGCCAGCGGTAATTGAGCAGCGCGGTGCGGGCTTCATCGCTGAAGGCCCGGGCCGGGCGCGAGTACTCCTTGACGAAACGGGCAAGGAAGCGCTCGGCCAGGGTCAGGATGTCTTCGCTGCGCTCGCGCAACGGCGGCAGGTGCAGGGTAATGACGTTGAGGCGATAGAGCAGGTCTTCGCGGAAGCGGCCTTCGCGGACCATGTCCTCGAGGTTGAGGTTGGTCGCAGCGAGAATGCGCACGTCGGCGCGGCGTGTCACCGGGTCGCCGACCCGCTCGTATTCCTTGTCCTGGATAAAGCGCAGCAGTTTGGGCTGGAGTGTCAGCGGGAAATCGCCGATCTCGTCGAGGAACAAGGTGCCACCGTCAGCTTGGTTGACCCGGCCCAGGGTGCTTTCGCTGGCGCCGGTGAAGGCGCCGCGGCTGTGGCCGAACAGCTCGCTTTCCATGAGTTCGGCGGTCAGCGATGGGCAGTTGATGGTCACGCAAGCCTTGCGTGCGCGCTTGCTCCAGCCATGGATGGCCCGGGCCAGTTCGCCCTTGCCGGTGCCGGACTCGCCGAGGATAAGAATGTTGGCATCGGTGGTTGCTACCTGCCGTGCGGTTTCCAGCACCACCATCATGGCCGGGCTGTGCGAATCGAGGCCATCCTTGGGTTTGCGCACCTCGCCTTCGAGGGCTTCCAGGCGCGCCGAGAGTTGCCGCACCTCCAGTTGCTTGGCGGTAGCCAGGCGCAGTTGATCAGGGCTGCATGGCTTGACCAGGTAATCGGCGGCGCCGGCCTGGATGGCATCCACCGCAGTGTCCACGGCCGAGTGGGCAGTGACGATGACCACGCGCATCCAGGGTGCGAGGATGCGCATCTGCGCCAACACATCGAGGCCGTTGTCTTCGCCAAGGCGCAGGTCGAGGAAGCACAGGTCGAAGACCTGACGCTGCAAAAGGGTCTCGGCCTGGGCCGCACTGTTGGCGGTGGCCACGGTATAGCCCTCGTCCTCCAGGCAATAGCGGAAGGTACGCAAGATGGCGGACTCATCGTCCACCAGCAGAATGCGGCCTTGAGGCTCCGGGGCTGACTCCATTTCCTACGCTCCTTGGGAATTATCTTGGTTAGTGTCGGAAAAATCGTGCAAGTTGCATGGCAGATTCTGATTCATTCGTTCCCTTCCATGCTAGCTCGCCGTTTTTCGTCCACCGTCGGGATTTCTGACGTTGAAAAACCGGCGTTTCACCATGCAAAAAGCACGACCGCCGCAGGGGGCATCGTGCAGGATGCGTTCCCAGGCCATTTCGGTCAAATCATAACTTATTGATTTATAAGAATAATTTAAGCTGCCGAAGGCTGGCATGCAGGCTGCAATGACCCTTCCAGGTCATAACGAACATGCAGCAAGAGGAGCCCGGCACATGAAACGCACTTCCGCCGCCCTGGTGCTTATATCGCCACATCATTTGCGTCAGGCGCTGTTTCTTGTGCTGGCGCTGTTGCTGACCCTGGTCGCCGGGCAGCTTTATCACGCCTGGCAGGCCAGCAAGGTCGAAAGCCAGCTCGCCGTGCAGGTGGTGCGCATCCATGAAAGCCGCGCCGCCCCGTTGCAAACCACTCCGATCATGCGCTCGCAAGTGCTGCCGGCCGCCAGTGTCGATGACTCGACGCCGGCTCCGGTACAGCGCTGGGTCTTTTGACCGCATGCGGACCGGGAACGTTTCCAAAACATAAGGAGTATCACCATGTTGAGTTGGGCCATTACCTTCCTGATCATCGCCATTGTCGCCGCTGTGCTGGGCTTCGGTGGTATCGCCGGCGCCGCTACCGGTATCGCGAAGATCCTGTTCATTGTCTTCCTGGTGCTGTTCGTGGCTTCGTTCTTCTTTGGTCGTCGCGGTCGAGGCTGAAGCCAATGAAAGGCGTGATACGCAGCGCCCTGGTCGCCGGCCTGTTGATGGCCGGCGGTTCGGCGGCAATGGCGGCCAATGACGGCCAGGTCCGGGCCAGTGAATTGCTCGGCACGGACCCCGAGTATCGGGAAACCTGGCAGGACGTGGTCAAGAAAGAGGAGCGACTGCCCGATTGGGTGCTCAACCTGAGCGGAGTGTCCGAACTGCAGATGTCCGCCGTCGAGGAAGATGGCGACAAGTACCTGGTCGGCCCTCTGTGCGAAAGCGCCGGTAAGTGCTTGAACAAGCGTCTGATCGTCGCTTTCCGTTGGGATAAGGAGAAAGCCTACGGAATGCTGGTGGAGGTGCCGGAAGGGCTACCGGGCGACAAGTCGCCGACCCGCCATGCCGATTACCGTTGGCTCGGTGATCCCGACGAAGGCATGCAGGCCATGCTCAGGGAACAGCTCAAACGTGATCCGAACTGGTACTGAGGCGCGACCGCGCGCGTCGGTGCCGTGACAGAAGCTGAACCTTTCCTGTGTTCACGCTTCTATGTTGCGCCCTCCCGAGGACGGTGGGTGCATGACCAGGGGGCCGGGCAGCTCTGATCGATGCAGTTCGGAGCAGCCTAGGGGTACAAGGAGTGCCTCCGTTGAGGGCCGGGTCAGGAAAGCAAATGCCGGGATCAGTCAGTCGGGGATGTCCGTGAATGGAACATCCTGGCGGGGCTGTCCCGGCAGCACCTTGTCCCGACAGATGGCAAATCTGCCATCCGTTCGTCTGTCGACGAAAATTTTTTTGTCAGTTTTCCTACATCATCGAAGGGCTTTTTCGCCCATTCGGATTGTCGAACGCTGATAGCGTCTATCGATTAAACATCCTGTGAATCTGCCGAAATATGGCGGATCGGTCCTATTCGGGATTCCGAACAGCTCGCGAAAAACCTCTTCCGACGCTTGATTTCCGCTCAAAATCTCATGCCGATTCGGCATGGGCTACTCGTTTCCGGCATTAGACTGCACCCCCTCCCGCCTGAATAGTTGCGCCTTTTTTCGCCAGCCAGCGACCGTCCCGGTTCGTTGGCAGCAACCTTCTGCGGTGCCTTTGACTGTTGCCGAAGAAGTCTCCAGATTGGCTAAAAGCCGCTCTGGAACGCCGGTTACAGCGCAATGCCCGTGTCCACTTGAACAAAAAGGTAAAGACATGAAGAAGGCAAAACTGAGCCTCGCCTGGCAGATCCTCATCGGTCTGGTGCTAGGTATCGCCATCGGCGCCTTGCTGAATCATTTCAGTGCAGAAAAGGCATGGTGGATCAGCAATGTGCTGCAGCCCGCCGGTGACATCTTCATTCGCCTGATCAAGATGATCGTCATCCCGATCGTGATTTCGTCGCTGATCGTGGGTATCGCCGGGGTTGGCGATGCGAAAAAACTTGGCAGTATCGGCCTCAAGACCATCATCTACTTCGAGGTGGTGACCACCATCGCCATCGTCGTCGGCCTGGTCCTGGCCAACCTGTTCCACCCAGGCGCCGGCATCGACATGAGCACCCTGGGCACCGTGGATATCTCCAAGTACCAGGCCACAGCCGCCGAGGTGCAGCACGAGCATGCGTTCATCGAAACCATCCTCAACCTGATCCCGTCGAACATCTTCGCGGCGCTGATGCGCGGTGAAATGCTGCCGATCATCTTCTTCTCGGTACTGTTCGGCCTGGGCCTGTCGAGCCTCAACGCGGACATCCGTGACCCGCTGGTCAAGACCTTCCAGGGCGTTTCCGAAGCCATGTTCAAGGTCACCCACATGATCATGAACTTCGCCTCCATCGGCGTGTTCGCGCTGATCGCCGTAACGGTCGCCAACTTCGGCTTCGCCTCGCTGCTGCCGCTGGCCAAGCTGGTGTTGCTGGTGTACTTCGCCATCGCCTTCTTCGCCTTCATGGTGCTGGGCCTGGTGGCGCGTCTGTTCGGCTTCTCGATCATCAAGCTGATGCGCATCTTCAAGGACGAACTGGTCCTGGCCTACTCCACCGCCAGCTCTGAAACCGTGCTGCCGCGGGTCATCGAAAAGATGGAAGCCTACGGTGCGCCAAAGGCCATCTGCAGCTTCGTGGTGCCGACCGGTTACTCGTTCAACCTCGACGGTTCCACCCTGTACCAGAGCATCGCGGCGATCTTCATTGCCCAGCTGTATGGCATCGACCTGTCGATCAGCCAGCAACTGCTGCTGGTGCTGACCCTGATGGTCACGTCGAAAGGTATCGCCGGAGTGCCGGGCGTGTCCTTCGTGGTACTGCTGGCGACCCTGGGCAGTGTCGGCATTCCGCTGGAAGGCCTGGCCTTCATCGCCGGTGTCGACCGCATCATGGACATGGCGCGTACCGCCCTGAACGTGATCGGCAATGCCCTGGCGGTGCTGGTGATCGCTCGTTGGGAAGGCATGTACGACGCCGAAAAAGGCCAGAAGTACTGGAACTCCCTGCCACACTGGCGCAGCAAGGAAGCCGTGGTGGCGGGCAAGACCGTCAACTCCTGAGTCCTGTACCGCGCTGAATGAAGAAGCCCCGCATTGTCGGGGCTTTTTCGTTGTCTACCAGGGCCCTATCGCTGGCAAGCCAGCTCCCACAACACCCTACCTGTGGGAGCTGGCTTGCCAGCGATAGGGCCATTAGCCCCAACACAACACTCGACCAGCCCGCTATCATTCAGCCCATCTTTGAGGGGAGTTCGTTCGGATGCTCAACGGCCTTTGGCTTGGTTTCTTCGTGGTGGCGGCCATTTCGGCGCTGGGGCAATGGCTGGTAGGCGGTAATGCCGGGATCTTCGCGGCGATGGTGGAAAGCATCTTCGCCATGGCCAAGCTCTCGGTGGAAGTGATGGTCCTGCTGTTCGGCACCCTGACGCTGTGGCTGGGCTTTCTCAAGATCGCCGAGCAGGCCGGTATCGTCGAATGGCTGGCCAAGGTCCTCGGCCCGCTGTTCCGCCGCCTGATGCCGGAAGTCCCGCCCGGCCATCCCGCCCTCGGCCTGATCACCCTGAACTTCGCCGCCAACGGCCTGGGCCTGGACAACGCTGCCACCCCGATCGGCCTCAAGGCCATGCGCGCCCTGCAGGAACTGAACCCGAGCCCGACCACGGCGAGCAACGCGCAGATCCTGTTCCTGGTGCTCAATGCCTCGTCCCTGACCCTGTTGCCGGTGACCATCTTCATGTACCGCGCCCAGCAAGGCGCGATGGACCCGACCCTGGTGTTCCTGCCGATCCTGCTCGCCACCAGTTGCTCGACCCTGGTCGGCCTGCTCTCGGTGGCCATCGTCCAGCGCCTGCGCCTGTGGGACCCGGTTGTGCTCGCCTACCTGATTCCCGGTGCGCTGCTGCTCGGTGGCTTCATGGCCACCCTCGCCGGGCTGTCGGCCAGTGCCCTGGCCGGCCTGTCGTCGATCCTCGGCAACCTGACCCTGTTCGGCCTGATCATCCTGTTCCTGCTGATCGGTGCGCTGAAGAAGGTGAAGGTGTACGAAACCTTCGTCGAAGGGGCGAAGGAAGGCTTCGATGTGGCGAAGAACCTGCTGCCGTACCTGGTCGCCATGCTGTGCGCCGTTGGCGTGCTGCGCGCGTCCGGGGCCCTGGAGTTCGGCCTGGAGGGCATTCGCCACACGGTGGAATGGCTCGGCTGGGACACCCGGTTCGTCGATGCCCTGCCTACCGCGATGGTCAAGCCGTTCTCCGGCAGCGCTGCGCGGGCGATGTTGATCGAAACCATGCAGACCCATGGCGTCGACAGCTTCCCGGCGCTGGTCGCGGCCACCGTGCAGGGCAGCACGGAAACCACCTTCTACGTGCTGGCGGTGTATTTCGGCGCCGTCGGTATCCAGCGCACCCGGCACGCCGTGGGCTGCGCCCTGCTTGCCGAGCTGGCCGGCGTGCTGGGCGCCATCGGCGTGTGCTACTGGTTCTTCGGCTGATACCGGCTGGCCTGGGCCACGGTCCAGTCCAGCAGTTGCGCCATGGCCTTGTCGGTCGCCTGGCCAAGGCCGTCGACCACCGTCGGCACGTTCTTGTCGCTCAGCAGCTGGCGCACCTCGAAGCGCCGGCTGACCAGGATGCGTTGGGTCCGTCCGTCCACCAGCCGCGCATCCAGGCGAATCACCGCCTCGACGCCCTGCGCCGTGTATTCGCTCTGGAACGCCTGCAGCTCGCCTGCCAGCTCGAGATCCGATTGCAGGTTGCTGTCGTCGGCGCTCAGGCGCGGTACCCGGCCGTCGCGCTGGAAGGCGTCGAGGATGCGATTACGCAACAGGGCCGGAGCCGGGTCGGTCCAGCGTGCGCCCTTGTAGGTGCTGATCACGTTGCCCTGTGGCACCACGGCGATGCGCGGCATGTCCAGCGCGTCGCTGGTGATCGGCTTGTTCACCCGCAGCGACCAGCTGACTGGCGCCGCACTGGATTGCGCGGTATGCGCCGGCAGGCGATAGACCTCGGCGTTCTCCGCCTTGGGCAGGATCGAGCAGGCACCGCTCAGGCTGATCAGCAGGGCCAGGGACAGACGGCTGGCGAGTCTCATGGCTCGAACTCCTTGCTTTGGTCACGGCCGAGCAGGTAGCCGCTGGGGTTGGCTTCAAGGCGGCGGGAAATGGCCTTGAGGGAATTGAGGGTGTCGCGCAGTTCACGGATCGCCGGGGACAGGTCGCGGAATCCCTGGGCGCCGCTGTCGATGGCGTCGCGGTTGCTTTCCAGCATGGCGTTGAGGGTCGCGGTGCTCCGGGCCAGGGATTGCATGGTCTGGTCGGCGCTGTCGAAGATGTCCGGCCCGCGCTTGGCCAGGAGTTGATTGGCGTTACGCATCAGGTCGCCGGTCTGTTGCAGGGCGGCGCCTGCCTGCTGGCCGAGGGTCGCCATCTGCTTGATCGCCAGTCTGATGTCCTCGCGCTGGGCGGAAACCGCGCCGGTGGTCTGCTCCAGGTTCTCCAGGGTGGCGCTCAGGCGGTTGACGTTGTCCTCGGAGAACAGCCGGTTGGCGTTGTGCAGCAGCAGGTTGATGTTGGTCACCAGGTCGCTGCTGTTGGTCAGCAGGCGGGCGATGGGCGATGGCGAGGCGACGATCACCGGCAGCTTGCCGCCCTTGCCCACCAGCGGCGGGCTTTCCGGGGTGCCGCCGCTGAGCTGGATCAGCGAGGTGCCGGTGACGCCGGTCAGGGTCAGCTTGGCCTGGGTGTCCTGCTTGATCGGAGTCTCGGCGTTGAGGCGGATATGCGCCAGGACCCGGCGCGGGTCCTCGGGGTCGAGGCGCAGGCTGATCACATCGCCGACCTTGATCCCGCTGTATTGCACGGCGCTGCCCTTGGACAGGCCGGTCACCGCCTCGTTGAAGACCACCTCGTAGTCCTTGAAGGTGGCATCGACGCTGGCCTTTGCCAGCCACAGGCCGAACAGCATGGCGGCGGCAACTACCAGCACGGTGACCATTCCGATCATTACATGATGCGCACGGGGCTCCATCTCACTTCTCCTTCAGCGCTGAGGCGGCATCGAGCGCCGCACGGCCACGCGGGCCATGGAAATATTCGTGGATCCACGGCTCGTCGTAGCCGGCCACTTCATCGATGGGGGCGGCCACCAGGACTTTCTTCTGCGCCAGTACCGCGACCCGGTCGCTGATGGTGTAGAGGGTGTCGAGGTCGTGGGTAATGAGGAACACGCTCAGGCCCAGGGCATCGCGCAGGGTCAGGATCAACTGGTCGAAGGCCGCTGCGCCGATGGGGTCGAGGCCGGCGGTGGGCTCGTCGAGGAACAGGATGTCCGGGTCCAGGGCCAGGGCGCGGGCCAGGGCGGCGCGCTTGATCATGCCGCCGGATAGCGAAGCCGGGTATTTGTCCGCCGCCGACTGCGGCAGGCCGGCCAGGGCCAGCTTGACCCCGGCAAGGTGCTCGGCATCGTCGCGGCTCAGGCCGGCATGCTCGATCAGCGGCAGGGCGACGTTCTCGGTCACGGTCAGCGAGGAAAACAGCGCGCCCTTCTGGAACAGCACGCCGAAGCGTCGTTCGATCAGCGAGCGCTCGGTCGGATTGGCCGCCAGCAGGTCCTGGCCGAACACCTTCACCGTGCCCTCGTTGGGCCGGCGCAGGCCGATGATGCTGCGCAGCAACACCGACTTGCCGCTGCCCGATCCGCCGACCACGGAAAGGATCTCCCCGCGGTACAGGTCGAGGTCGAGCTGCTCGTGCACGCTTTGTGCGCCGAAGCGGTTGCACAGGCCGCGCACCTGGATGACCGCCTCGCGGCCGCCTGCCCGGCTCACCAGCCCATCTCCATGAAGAACAGCGCAGCCACGGCGTCGAGCATGATCACCACGAAGATCGACTGCACCACCGCCGAGGTAGTGTGGGCACCGACCGACTCGGCGCTGCCACTGACCTTGAAGCCTTCCAGGCAGCCTATGGAAGCGATCAGGAAGGCGAAGAACGGCGCCTTTGCCAGGCCGACCAGGAAATGCTGCACGCCGATATCGTCTTCCAGCAGCGACAGGAACATGGCCGGCGAGATATCCAGCGACAGCGCGCAGACCACACCACCGCCAACGATGCCGCAGATCATGGCGAGGAAGGTCAGCAACGGCAGGGAAATCAGCAGGGCCAGCACCCGCGGGATCACCAGCAGCTCCACCGGGTCGAGGCCGAGGGTGCGGATCGCATCCACTTCCTCGTTGGCCTTCATCGAACCGATCTGTGCGGTAAAGGCGCTGGCGGTGCGCCCGGCCATGAGGATGGCGGTCAGCAGCACGCCGAATTCGCGAAGGAAGGAGAACGCCACCAGGTCCACGGTAAAGATGCTCGCGCCGAAGCTGGCCAGTACCGTGGCGCCGAGAAAGGCCACTACCGCGCCGACCAGGAAGGTCAGCAGGGCGACGATGGGCGCGGCGTCGAGGCCGGTCTGCTCGATATGGGCGACCACCGAGGTCATGCGCCAGCGCCTGGGCTGCAGGGCGCGGCGCGCCAGGGTGGTGACGATCAGGCCGATGAAGCCGAGAAGCTGGCGCGAGTCCTGCCAGAGGGTATCCACGGCGCAGCCGATGCGCGCCATCAACTGGGTCAGCACCGGCACTTGCGGGACGCGGGGCGGGATGCAGAACTCTGTCAGCGAGGCCTGCACGCTGCGCACCAGATGGCGGCTGGCCTCGGGCAGTGCATTGCACTGGTCCAGTTGCGCCACCCGGGCCGGGCCCAGCAGCTCGACGAGCAGCGAGGCGCCGGCTGTGTCGAGCTTGCCGAGCCGGTCCAGGTCGATGCGGGTGGTCTGGTCGTATTGGCCACTCAAGGCGGCGATGGCGTGCTTGAGGCCGGCATAGTGGGGTAGCGTCCAGTCACCGTCCAGGCGCAGGCAGGCCGGGTTCTGGCTGGTATCGAGCGTGACGTTGGCGGGGCTGGAAGTGCTGGTCATGGGCTGCGTCTATCCCTGGATGCGCCGCACAGCATAGCGTCACTGTGCCGCCGGTGCTTGACCGTCGTCCACAACCCGGAAGCGCAGCACACCGATTACCTGGCCGTCCTCGGTCAGCACCCGCACTTGCCAGCGCCCGACCGGGTTGGCCGGGAACACCTGCTTGTGGGTCCAGGCGCGATAACCTTCCTTGCGCCCACCGTTGATGTTCAGGGCGATGCGGTCCACTTCTTTGCCGTTGAGTTGCCAGACGTGGTAGATCCGCTCGTTCAGCCCGCGCGGCGCCTTGATCGCGGTGTAGGCGTACAGCCCGGCGCTGCGGATCTGGCTGGCGTTGACCTCCCTGAGGCTCTCGCTCGGCGTGCGGTCGCGGACATCGGTGGTGATCGCGACTTCGGTCATCCACAGGGTAGCCGGCGGCACCCAGGAGCGCAGCAGCCAGCCGGCGCCGCCGATGGCCAGGGTCACCAGCACCAGGGCGATGGCGCGTCGCGCGGTATTGACCGGGAAGCTGCTGATCAGGCTGGGGAAGGACAGCAGCATGGCGACGCCGAGGGCGAGCTTGAAGCTCTCGGCGGTGGTCAGGTGGAGGATGATCGGCAGCGCCGTGAGCATTGCGGCGAACAGGGTCAGGGTATGCAGGGCGAGGAACAGCCAGCGCCGTGGTGCGACCCATTTGTAGTAGAGCGGGTCGATGATCGAGACCAGCCCGGCAGCGCCGAGCAACCCGGTGAAGATCGCCTGGCCGCTGTTCCAGGTGGTGGTGACGAAGAAGAACGGCAGGACAAAGAACAGGCTTTCCTGGTGGATCATCTGCGTCGCGTAGCGCAACAGCGGCTGCGGAATCTCGCGCTTGAAGATGCGGGCGAAGAATTCGGTGAAGGTGTTTTCCAGCATCAGCCAGACCCAGCTCACCAGCATCAGGATCGCGACCCAGCTGGCCAGGCTCTCCTGGCGATCGACCAGGATGAAACTGCCGATACCGGAAACGAAACCGCCAAGTGCGATGACCCCGGGGTAGCGCTTGATCAGCTCGATGATGCGCTGGATGTAGATTGGCATGTTGGGGTGTTCGCTGAGGCTGAAAAATACGGTTACAAGGATACCTTGGTTTTTGCCTGTTCGGGCCTCATCGCTGGCAAGCCAGCGATAGGGCCCTCAAGACCGCCGCCGATACCAGACCCCAGCCCCGACCACGACCAGCACAACCCCCAGCACGCCGATCCAGAACAGTTCGTCATACCCGAGCAACGGCTTTTCCACCCTCACCCATCCGGCTTCCTTGAACACTTCGCGCATCGCCTGGTTGGCCTCGTCCAGGCTCACCCCGCGCAGCCGCTGCGCCGGATCGACGAACCTGCCATCGGCATAACTGTTCAAGGCGCCCCAGTAGTAATCCGCCAGTGCGCTGTTGCCCTGGGTCGTCCAGGCTTCCCGGGCAATCGCCGCCGCCTTGACCCGCTCGAAGGTCGCCGGATCCAGCCCTTCCTTGCGCAGGCGCTCGATCATTGCCTTCATGACCTTTTCCGCGTCTTCCACCTGGTCCCGTTCCAGATCGGCATTCAGGCTGAGCATGCCGCTGTCGCCGAAGCTCTCGCGCTGGCTCCATGGCCCGTACGACAGCCCGTGCTCAAGCCGAAGCTCGCTGTACAACGCCCAGTCCAGATAGCGCTGCAGCAGTTCCAGGGTTTCGTCGTGTTCGTTGTCCAGGACAGGTTCGAGGAACAGCCAGCTCAGCCGTGCGCTGTTGCCCAGCACGCCGCGAACCAGGGTGCGATTGCTCTCGGCCTGGCGCGTGACGCCATCGAGCGCCCGGCGCTCGGCAGGCTCGCCGGGCTCCAGCTCACCCCAGGCACGCTCCAGATAGGCCGGCAGGACCCGGTCGAGACCACCCACGACGATCAGGGTCATGTTGTTCGGCACGTACCAGCCTTTGCGGATTTCCTCGACCTGGTCCAGGGTCATGGCGTGGATATCGGAGCGTTCGGCGCACTTGAGCCCCAGTTCTATCGCCAGCTGGCTGCTGGCGCGCTGGCCGATGTCCTGGCGATCGAGCCAGCGTTGCAGATGAGAGTAATGCCCGCCGTCCTCCCGCTCGATGATGCGCTTGGACTGCGCCACGGCCTGCTCGTCGATCCGGGTGCGCTGGAGGATCGCCAGCAGCAGGTCGAGAACCTTGCGCTGGTTGCGCGCCGGGGCCTCGATGACGAAGGTGGTATCGGTGTTGCTGGTGTAGGCGTTCCACTCCCCGCCAAGGGCCTGCATGCGCTTTTCCAGGCCGCCTTCGCCGCTGTCGTCGATCCCGCTGAACAGCAGGTGTTCGAGCAGGTGGGGCAGCTCTTTCTGCTCGCACGGGAAATCGTCGAGGCCGACCCCGACCACCAGGCGGATCGATACGTGATCCCGTTCATAACCGGGCTTGAGCAGCACCTGCAGCCCGTTGGGCAGCAGATACCCCTCGACCTGGTTGCGATCGAGGGCAAAGCCGGGGGCACAACCCAGCAACAGGCAGACGAATATCAGGCAACGCATGCAGAACTTCCTTGAACCAGGTCGATGCGGTACGGGGTCACGGTGAGTGGATTTCATCCGGTACGCTGTCGATCAGCAGACCGCCAGTGTCGTTACCTCCGAGTACCACATAGGCACTGCTACAGAACAATGAATTCAATCTTTTCATGTCCGCGATCAATTCCAGGTGCAGGGCGCTGGTCTCGATGCTTTGCACCACCTTGCGCTGCAGGCGGCTGACATGGGCGTGGGCCAGGCGTCGCTCCTGGGCGCGGAAGCGGCGTTTTTCCCGTAGCAGCTGGCGCGCGCTCTCCGGGTCGGCGCTGAGGAATACCGAAAGGCCGAGGCGCAGGTTGGCCAGCAACTGGGCATGCAGGCCGGTCAGTTCCTCCAGGCCGACCTCGGAGAACTCGCGGCGCTGCGAGGTCTTCTGTTGCTGGATCTTGCGCAGCATGCGTTCGATCAGGTTGCTGGCCATCTTCAGGTTAAGGGCCAGCTCGATGATCTCGGCCCAGCGCTGGCTGTCCTGTTCGCTGAGGTCTTCCCGGGGCATCTGCGCCAGGTACAGCTTGATCGCGTTGTACAGCGCCTCGATATCTTCGCTAAGGCTGCGCATCTCCTGCGATACCGTGGTCTTGGTGCCCCGCAGTACGCCGTTCATGGCTTCCAGCATGCTGTCGACGAGATCGCCGAGACGCAGGGTTTCGCGCACGGCGTTGGCCAGGGCCAGGCTCGGTGTCGCCAGGGCGGCCGGGTCGAGGTGGCGCGGGGCGGTGCGGCCATTGGTGTCCGGGCGGTCCGGCATCAGCCAGGTGCAGACCCTGGCCATGAGGTTGACGGTGGGCAGCAGGGTCAGGCAACGCAGGGTGTTGTAGAGCAGGTGGAAACCGATCACCAGTTCCTGCGGACGAAAACTCAGGCTGTCCATCCAGTCGACCAGGGGGTGCAGCAGCGGAATGGTGATAAGCAGCCCCAACAGCTTGTACAGCAGGCTGCCCAGGGCCACCTGGCGCCCGGCAGTGTTCTGCATGCTGGTGCTGATGAAAGCCAGCAGGCCGCTGCCGATATTGGCGCCGATCACCAGGCCGATCGCCACCGGCAGCCCGATCACCCCGGCACCGGCCAGGGTAGCGGTGAGCAGCACGGCAGCCAGGCTGGAGTAGGACACCATGGCGAACAGCGCGCCGATCAGGGCATCGAGCAGGATGTCCCCGGTCAACGAGGCGAACAGCACCTTCACGCCCTGGGCCGTGGTGATCGGGGTGGCGGCTTCGACGATCAACTGCAGGGCAAGGATGATCAGGCCCAGGCCGATCCCGACGCGACCGAGCTGGCCGGCGCGGGTCTGCTTGCGCGAGAGGAAGAAGATCACCCCGAGGAAAATCAGCAGCGGCGACAGCCACGACAGGTCGAGGGTCAGCACCCGGGCCATCAGCGCGGTACCGACGTCGGCGCCAAGCATGATCGCCAGGGCCGGGGTCAGCGCCATCAGGCCCTGGCCGACGAACGAGGTCACCAGCATGGCCGTGGCGTTGCTGCTTTGCACCATGGCCGTGACCAGGATGCCGGCAATGAAGGCCAGCGGCCTGCGTGCCATGTTCTGGCCAATGACCCGGCGCAGGTTGGAGCCGTAGACCCTCAGGATCCCGGTCCGGACGATGTGCGTGCCCCAGATCAGCAGGGCGACGGCTGACAATAGATTGAGCAGGGTCAGCATGCTGGGCCCCCTGTTTGCGGTGCCCCATGGGGACAAAATGAACGACGCTCGGAGCCTGGCCGTGAATACGGCGGTTGTTTCCAGTGCTCCCTTTAAGCTTTAGCCCGCTGAAAGCCATGGCGCCAGCGGTTTTGCCACGACCTGGAATGAAAAAAGGCCCCGACGGGGGCCTTGATTCAATGACGGGCCAGTATTACTGACCCGGGATGCCTGCGCGAAGTTTCACCGCGTCGGCTTATTGCTCGCCACGCTTTTTCGCAATGGCCGTGCGCATGCGGATGTTGATTGTTTCCACCGCCAGGGAGAAGGCCATGGCGAAGTAGACGTAACCCTTCGGCACATGCACGTCGAAAGCTTCGGCGATCAGCACGGTACCCACGACCATCAGGAACGACAGGGCGAGCATCTTCAGCGACGGATGCTTGTCGATGAATTCGCTGATGGCCTTGGCGCAGAGCATCATCACCAGTACAGCGATGACGATCGCGGCGATCATTACCGGAACATGGGACACCATGCCCACGGCGGTGATCACCGAGTCCAGGGAGAACACGATATCGATGATCGCGATCTGCACGATGGTGAACAGGAACTTGCCCCCTGCTCCGCCGGCCGGCTCCTCGTTGCTCTCTTCCTCGCCTTCCAGGCCGTGGAAGATTTCCTGCGAGCTTTTCCACAACAGGAACAGGCCGCCACAGAACAGGATCAGGTCTCGCCCCGAGATGCCCTGGTCGAAGACCACGAACAGATCGTCGGTCAGGCGCATGACCCAGGTGATCGACAGCAGCAGCAGGATCCGCGTGACCATGGCCAGGGCCAGGCCGAAGATCCGCGTGCGTTGCTGCATGTGCTTGGGCATGCGGCTGACCAGGATCGAGATCATGATGATGTTATCGATGCCCAGCACGATCTCGAGTGCGGTCAGGGTAAAGAGGGCAACCCAGATTTCCGGGTTGGTCAGCCATTCCATGTGTGTTCCTTCGAGCGTAAAGCGTCGCGCACCGCAGCGGCGCGCGACAGGTTGGTTGAATCCCGTTTACTTAGAGGCTGCTGAACAGCGGAAAAATTCCCATGAGCAGCGCGGCGAACATTATGCACAGGCAGACCAGCACCGCCCACTTGAGCGTGAAGCGCTGGTGATCGCCGAACTCGATACCGGCCAGGGCCACCAGCAGGTAGGTCGATGGAACCAGCGGGCTGAGCAGGTGTACCGGCTGTCCGACGATCGAAGCGCGGGCCATTTCCACTGGCGAGATGCCGTAGTGGCTGGCGGCTTCCGAAAGCACCGGCAGTACCCCGTAGTAGAAGGCATCGTTGGACATGAAGAAGGTGAACGGCATGCTCACGATCGCCGTGATCACCGCCAGGTACGGGCCCAGTGCATCCGGGATCACTGCCAGCAGGCTCTTGGACATGGCGTCGACCATGCCGGTGCCCGACAGGATGCCGGTGAAGATACCTGCGGCAAAGATCAGGCCGGTCACCGCCAGGACGCTGCCGGCGTGGGCGGCGATACGGTCCTTCTGCTGCTGCAGGCAGGGATAGTTGACGATCATGGCGATACTGAAGGCGATCATGAACAGCACCGGCAGCGGCAGCAGGCCGGCGATCAGGGCGGCCATCAGCGCTGCGGTCAGGGCGCCGTTGAACCACAGCAGCTTCGGACGGCGGGCATCCGGGTACTGGGACACGGAGATTTCGCTGTGGTCGATCTCGTCGCCGGGCAAGTGCAGCTCACCGAGGCGGGCGCGCTCGCGCTTGCCGTACCAGTAGGCGATCACCAGGATGGCGGCGACACCGGCGAGCATGGCCGGGATCATCGGTACGAAGATGTCCGAAGGGTCTACATGCAGGGCGCTGGCGGCACGGGCGGTCGGGCCGCCCCACGGGGTCATGTTCATCACCCCGCCGGCCAGGATGATCAGGCCGGCCATGATCCGCGGGCTCATGCCCAGGCGGCTGTACAGCGGCAGCATGGCGGCGCAGCAGATCATGTAGGTGGTCGCGCCGTCACCATCGAGGGACACGACCAGGGCCAGCACGGCAGTGCCGACCGAGACTTTCAGCGGATCGCCCTTGACCAGCTTGAGGATCTTGCGCACGGCCGGGTCGAACAGGCCGGAGTCGATCATCAGGGCGAAATACAGGATGGCGAACATCAGCATCACGCCGGTAGGCGCCAGCTTGCTGATGCCCTCCAGCATCATCGGGCCGATCTTGCTGGAAAAGCCGCCGAACAGGGCGAACAGGATCGGTACCAGGATCAGCGCGATCAAGGCCGACAGGCGCTTGGTCATGATCAGGTACATGAAGGTGATGACCATGGCGAAGCCGAGGAAGGTCAGCATGGGGGGTACTCCAGGCGTAGGTGCGTCGGGACGGGACGAAACGGACGGATCAGCGGGTTGGGCGCTGGGGCTGGAGTAACGGCGGGAATTGCGGGCGCAGGACGGTACGGAAGGACATCGGAATCACCATTGTTCTTGTTGAATAGGCCGGGCATCCTGATTTCGGGTGCCCTGGCGCGCCGGTCGTTTTGCCGGTGGTGAGGCGATGCTAAGGGCCTAAGCTTTCAGCCAGCTTTCGATGCTGAAAGCTTCATTTTTAACCTTGAGAGCCTCCCAGCTCCCACAGGGTCGGCCACTGTGGGAGCTGGCTTGCCAGCGATGAGGCCCTTGAGACCACTGGAAAAATCACTGAATACCGCGAAGGAGTGCCCAACGAAAATGAGCCAACACCAGGAAGGCGGCTGCCATTGCGGCGCCCTGCGCTACCGGGTCGAAAGCCCGCTGACCGATGTCGCCCATTGCCATTGCTCGATCTGTCGCAAGGTTTCCGGCGGCTTGCTGATCACCTGGGCCACGGTGCCCTGCTCTGCCTTCCAATGGCTGACCGGCACTCCGCAGCGCTACGACTCGTCCGCCAGTTGCGTGCGTTACTTCTGCAGCCGCTGTGGCGCCCATCTGGCCCTGACCACCGACCTGAGCCCGGAAACCATCGATATCACCATCGCTACCCTCCACGACCCGGCCTCGGTCCGCCCCGACCGGCATATCTGGACGGTCAGCCGCCTGCCCTGGCTGCATCTGGACGAGCACCTGCCCGGTGAGGAACACGAATCGCTGTAATCAGGGCAGCTCCAGGCCGCCGGCCGCCTTGTGCAGGGCCCGCAGGTGGTCGCCGATCAGTTTGGCGTTGGTTTCCACGGCGCGGATTTCCTTGTCGCGCTTGGGGTCGAGCAACGCCCGGGCTTCCTTGTCGAGGTCGGTGCTCAGGCTTTGCAACCGTGCCTGTCGCTCGCGGCTGCTGTCCAGCAACTGCTCGCGTTCCTGGGCCTGGGGCAGCCCGTAGCCGCCCTGCCCCAGCAATTCGGCCGGTTTGCTGAGAAAGCCACTGTTGGCCAGGATCTCTTGCAATGTGCGGTTGGCCTTGTCGACCCGTCCGTCCTGCTGCGAGCGGCCGCTCAGATAGCGCTGCTTGACCTCGTCCTGGGCCAGCAGCAGTTGCCGGCGCAGGGCGGCCTGTTCCAGCAGCAGCATCGCTGCACTGGTGCGCAGGTCGGCGCGCTCGAACCAGGTACGGCGCTGCTCCGCGCTTTGTTCCAGCCAGGATTCGACCGTTGCCTGGGGAATCGGCAATTGTTTCTTCAACACCTGGAACATGGCCTCGAAGCGATCACGGTAGGAGTCGAAGCGGTAGCCCAGGCGCAGCGCCTCGCGCGGGTCGTCGAGCACACGGGTATCCGCCAGGCCGCGGCCCTTGAGCACTTCCAGCAACCCGTTGGGCATGATGCTGTCGAGGCTGGTCAGTTGCCGGTTGGCGGTACCGCTGCGCAACAGCTTGAGGGTTTCCACCGCGCAGTTGTTGGACAGGAAGAAGTAGTTGCCGTCGTAGCTCCAGTGCATCTCCAGGGCCTGGCGCACCAGGTTTTCCAGCTCCGGACGGGACAGCTTGAGCGGCACCGAGGACAGGCTGCGCAGCTCGGTCTTGGTGTATTCGTCGATGACCTGGCCCAGCGGCAGCACGAACAGGCGCGATGGATAGGAGCCCACCAGGCCGTCCCAGCTGGACAATTGCACGTCGTTGACGAAGGCGCGGTACGACAGGACCAGATGCTGGTCGAGGTCCAGCCGGCAATCCGGGCCTCGCGGGCGACCCGGCGCACAGATCACCAGGCGCAACATGCTATGGCCCCAGCGGCTGACCCAGTTCTGGTTGGCTTCGGCCAGCAGGTAGTCCACCGAATAGACCCGCTCCGGGTCGATGTAGCCGAGGGGCTGCTTGGCGAAGTCATTGCCGGCGTTGAGGTAAGGCAGCTCTGCCGCACAGGGCGGATGTTCCGGCGCCCAGCCGAAATGTCCGCTCAGGTAGGCGTGCAGTGCCGGGCGACGGCAGGCGTAGCTCGGGTCGAGGAGAAAATACTCCATGTTGACCGCGATGAATTCCTTGGGGCTGCTCAGCTCGTAGCTGTCCGGGGTGCGTACGTCCTGGTGGTTTTCCTGCTCGCGCTCGCCGCGACGACCGACATATTGCGGCCAGCCGGCCAGGTCGAGCAGGCGCGGATCGTCGCTAAGGGTGAAGCGGCGCCCTGGCTGGCCGCGGCATTCGTCACGCAGGCCGACCTTGCCCTGGCTGTCGAGCTGGCGTTGGCACTGGACGATCAGGCGACGCTGGTCCGCCGGCCAGAGCCGCGCGCGGTCGTAGATATGGGTGAGCTCATGGAGCACGGTGGCCAGCAGCTCTTCGCGCACCGTGCCGTGGGGGCGACCGGTCTTCTGCGTGGCGGCGCTGCCGTCGGTGAGGCTGTTAAGAAGACGACGGTTCAGGGCCAGGGTCGAAACCAGCGAAGCCTGGCCGTACGCATCCTGCCGCATGCGCGAGTCCCAACTGATGGTGACGCTGCGGTCGAGTCGGGTCTTGAAGCTGGATGGCAGTTTTTCCAGCGCTTCATCCAGTAATGCCTGGGTCGCCTGGCGCTGGGCCGCGCTCAGCCCGTCACCTTGCAAATGCAATTGCAGATCGGCCACGGCGGGGCTGCCGAGCAGCGCGAGTACGCCGCCCAGCAGCCAGGCACGGAGTGATTTCACAGCGCGAGGATGGCTTCGGCGAGTACCTGGTCGCTGGCGTCGCGCGCTTCGGGGACGCGCTGGCGCAGGGTGTTGAAGGCGGCTTCCAGTTGTGCGCCGCGGATATCGCCATTGCTGGCGACGAAGCTGGCCGCGTCGTCACGGGCTTCGCGAACGACCTTGGAATCACGGATCGAGGTGGTGGTGTCCGAGGTGAAATCGATCGAGCGGCCAAAGGCACGGACGATGATATTGCTGGTGGCCACCAGGGTATGTGCCTGGGCCACATCGGCCAGCAGAAGGAAGCCGAGGGTGGCGGCGATCAGCGGGTTACGCATGGAACTTCTCCGGAGAAACAGGGGTGATCATTGGACGAGAATTGCTTGCGCCAGTTCAAGGTCGCCAGCATGAAGATCGGGGTTTTCCCGGCGTAGCCGGCCAATGACCGATTCCAGCCGTGCGCCACGGAGCTGGCCATCGCTGGCGACGTAGGCCGCAGCATCGTCGCGGGCGGCCTGCACCCATTTGCGGTCGAAGGGCGCGCTGGTCACCTGGCTGGTGGCGTAGCCGCCTATAACGCTGGCGGCGGTGGTCATGTCGAAGGCCTCGGCCGTTGTCGAGAACGCCGTTGTGGACCCGAACAGTGCAAGCAGCAAAAACACATAACGCATGGAAAGAGATGGCCCTTGGAAACACAAGGTGTCCAAGGCTATCCCATGGCATCAGCCCGGGCCAGAGCGGTTGGCCCGGCTGTTTTGCAGGGTGTTGCCTGGTGTGTCAGGCCTACAGCGCCAGGATCGCCTGGGCCAGTTGTGCGTCGCTGGCTTGCAGGGTCGGCAGTTGCTGGCGGATATGGGCGAAGGCGCTTTCCAGTTTCACTCCGCGGATATCGCCGTTGCTGGCGACGAAGCTGGCGGCGTCGTCACGGGCGGCACGCACGATCTTGTTGTCGCGGAACGACGAGGTCACGTCGGACGTGGCGTCGGAAGAGGCTTTCAGTGCACCGACCAGGGAGTCGGTGGTGACGATGAAGCTCGTGGCGTGGGCGGTGGAAGCCAGGGCCAGCAAGAGTGCGGCGCCCAGCAGACGGGTACGGATCATGGTCTATCTCCTGAGGTAGGACTTGGGTCCAGCAACTGTCAGACGCACGCTCAGCCGGTTGCGCTACGCGTGGCATAAAACCCTGTTGGAAAAAGCGTAACACGTAACAAGCGAAGCGCCGGTCGATATAACTGTTATGGTTGATTTTATAAATATGAAAACTGTATCTGTCGGCCTTCAAATCCCTCTAGTCCGCGCCTTCCAGAACGAAAAAACCCGTCAGCAGTCACCTGCGACGGGTTTTTCGGAATTCGGTGCCGGCCTTGGCCGGCGGGCCTTGCATTAACGCCAGAAAGGCTTGCTCAGCTCTTCGTAACGTTGTGCTTCGCTGATACCGGCGTCAGCCAGCAGGCGAGCGTCCAGACGAGCCAGTTGATGGCGGCTGGAGATACGACGTTGCCACAGAACCAGGTTGGCCAACAGGCGCAGTGGCAGGGCAGCTTTGGATTGTTGAGCGTTGCTTTCGAAAACCAGACCGGAACTGAGGGTACGTTCCATGATGTGCTTCCTTCCGCTTGTGGCGGCATTGAGTAGTGATTTAACTGATGCCAATGATCCTCCTCGGGCGTCCATAACAGTAGATACAGTTCACCTGCATTGTGATGGTCCAGTTAACTGTTTAAGGGCACTGTTGCACTCGAAATGCACGCAACTGTACTGGTGAGCGCAAAAATGGTGCGTTTTTCAATTTTTGGCGAGTGGAAGGCGGAAAATCGAGGGGTTTTGAGCGGTACAGTAGTACAGTTTTTTCAAGTCAGTTGGTCGAACTGTTCAGCCGACAGGCATTGCACCTTGTCGGCTGAGCAGTGTTCACCGATTAAACGGCCAGCATGCGCCCGGTTTCTTCCAGGTTTTCATGCCAGGCCAGCGCTTCGCGCAGGATGTGTGGGGTATGACCGCCCCGCTCGCACGCGCGGGTGAAGTAGTCGTTGAGCGCTTCGCGGTAGTCCGGATGCACGCAATTGTCGATGATCGCCCGGGCACGCTCGCGCGGTGCCAGTCCGCGCAGGTCGGCCAGGCCCTGCTCGGTTACCAGGATGTCTACGTCGTGCTCGGTGTGATCGACGTGGCTGACCATCGGCACCACGCTGGAAATCGCGCCGCCCTTGGCGATCGACTTGGTCACGAAGATGGCCAGGTGGGCATTGCGCGCGAAATCGCCCGAGCCGCCGATGCCGTTCATCATCCGTGTACCGCAGACGTGGGTGGAGTTGACGTTGCCGTACAGGTCGAACTCCAGCGCGGTGTTGATACCGATGATGCCCAGGCGGCGCACCACTTCAGGGTGGTTGGAGATCTCCTGCGGGCGCAGCACCAGCTTGTCCTTGTAGCGCTCCAGGTTGCCGAACACATCGGCATTGCGGCGGCTCGACAGGGTGATCGAGCTGCCCGAGGCGAAGCCCAGCTTGCCGGCGTCGATCAGGTCGAACGTCGAGTCCTGAAGTACCTCGGAGTACATGGTCAGGTCTTCGAACGGCGACTCGATCAGGCCGCACATCACCGCGTTGGCGATGCTGCCGATGCCGGCCTGCAGCGGGCCGAGCCTGTTGGTCATGCGCCCTGCCGCTACTTCTTCCTTGAAGAAGTTGATCAGGTGGTTGGCGATGCCCTGGGTCTCTTCGTCCGGTGGCAGCACGGTAGACGGCGAATCCGCCTGTTCGGTAATGACGATGCCAACGATCTTGGCCGGGTCGATCGGGATCGCCGTGCTGCCGATGCGGTCATCGACCTTCACCAGCGGGATCGGTGTGCGGGTCGGACGGTAGGTCGGAATATAGATGTCGTGCAGGCCTTCGAGATTGGCGTTGTGCGCCATGTTGATCTCGATGATCACCTGCTTGGCGAAGATCGCGAAGCTCGCCGAGTTGCCCACGGAGGTGGTCGGCACGATATGGCCCTGTTCGGTGATCGCCACCGCTTCGATGACAGCGATGTCCGGCAGCTTGAGCTGCTGGTTACGCAGTTGCTCGACGGTTTCCGACAGGTGCTGGTCGATGAACATCACCTTGCCGTCGTTGATCGCCTTGCGCAGGGTGCTGTCCACCTGGAACGGCATGCGTCGTGCCAGCACACCGGCTTCGGTCAGTTCCTTGTCCAGGTCGTTGCCCAGGCTGGCGCCGGTCATCAGGCTGATCTTCAGCGGCGACTGCTTGGCCCGCTCGGCCAATGCGTGGGGAACGGCCTTGGCTTCACCGGCGCGGGTGAAACCGCTCATGCCAACGGTCATGCCATCCTGGATCAGGCCGGCGGCATCGGCCGCGCTCATGACTTTATTGTGCAGCGAGGACAAGCGAATACGATCACGGTACATGGATTGTTATCTCGGGTATTGAAACCAGGAGCGCAGTCTATTGCTTTCGCAAAGACTCGTCCCACGACCAAGGTCGTATGTGAAGCCCTGCAATAGAGCCTTCCGTCGGCAGGCCGGGGACGAAAAAGCCCCGGTCGTTGCCGAACCGGGGCTTTTTGTCACATCTGGAAAAGGCCCTTATTCGACGGCCTTGACCATGTCCTCGATGACCTTCTTGGCATCGCCGAAGACCATCATGGTTTTGTCGAGGTAGAACAGTTCGTTGTCCAGGCCGGCATAGCCGCTGGCCATCGAGCGCTTGTTGACGATGATGGTCTTGGCCTTGAAGGCCTCCAGGATCGGCATGCCGGCGATCGGCGATTTCGGATCGTTCTTCGCCGCCGGGTTGACCACGTCGTTGGCGCCCAGCACCAGGACCACGTCGGCCTGGCCGAACTCGGAGTTGATGTCCTCCATCTCGAACACCTGGTCATACGGTACTTCGGCTTCCGCCAGCAGCACGTTCATATGCCCGGGCATGCGACCGGCCACCGGGTGGATGGCGTACTTCACCGTCACCCCGGCGTGGGTCAGCTTCTCGGTCAGTTCCTTCAGTGCGTGCTGGGCACGGGCCACCGCCAGGCCGTAGCCGGGCACGATGATCACGGTGTCGGCGTTGCTCAGGAGGAAGGTGGCGTCGTCGGCGGAGCCGGACTTCACCGGGCGCTGTTCCTTCGATCCGGTCGCCGCGCCGGCATCGGTATCACCACCGAATCCGCCGAGGATGACGTTGAAGAAGGAGCGGTTCATCGCCTTGCACATGATGTACGAGAGGATGGCACCGGACGAACCCACCAGGGAACCGGCGATGATCAGCATCGAGTTGTTCAGCGAGAAGCCGATGCCTGCCGCCGCCCAGCCCGAGTAACTGTTCAGCATCGACACCACGACGGGCATGTCTGCCCCGCCGATCGGGATGATGATGAGCACGCCCATGACGAAGGCCAGGGCCAGCATCACGGCAAAGGCGGTGTAGTTGCCGGTGAAGGTGAACACCAGGCCGAGGCCGATGGTGGTCAGGCCCAGTACCAGGTTCAGCTTGTGCTGCCCGGCAAACTGTACCGGTGCGCCCTGGAACAGGCGGAACTTGTACTTGCCGGAGAGCTTGCCGAAGGCGATGACCGAGCCGGAGAAGGTGATCGCACCGATAGCCGCACCGAGGAACAGCTCCAGGCGGTTGCCGGTGGGGATCGGGTCGCTGATGGCGCTGACGATACCCAGGGATTGCGGCTCGACCACAGCGGCAATGGCAATGAACACCGCAGCCAGGCCGATCATGCTGTGCATGAAGGCTACCAGCTCCGGCATCTTGGTCATTTCCACGCGCTTGGCCATGATCGCGCCGGCGCTACCGCCGATCAGCAGGCCGACGATCACGTAGGCGATGCCATCAGTGGCCAGCTCCGCGCCAAGCTTGTAGATCAGGCCAACGGTCGTGATGACCGCCAGGGCCATGCCAAGCATGCCGAACAGGTTGCCGCGCCGGGAGGTGGTCGGGTGCGACAGGCCCTTGAGGGCCTGGATGAAGCAGACCGACGCTACCAGGTAGAGAAGTGTTACCAGGTTCATGCTCATCTTTACTTCTGCCCCTCTGCCTTCGCGGCTTTCTTCTTGAACATCTCCAGCATGCGCCGGGTGACGAGGAATCCACCGAACACGTTCACCGCCGCCAGGGCCACCGCAAGGGTGCCCATGACCTTGCCGAGCGGGGTGACGGTCAGCGCCGCGGCGAGCATGGCGCCGACGATGACGATGGCGGAAATGGCGTTGGTGACCGCCATCAACGGGGTGTGCAGCGCAGGCGTGACGTTCCAGACCACGTGGTAGCCGACATAGATCGCCAGCACGAAGATGATCAGGTTATAGACACCGTGGGAAATCAGCATGTCTTCCATTGCCCTGCTCCTTAACCGTTCTTGCGGATGACCTGGCCGTCGCGGCACATCAGGCACGCGGCGACGATGTCGTCTTCGAGGTTGATCGTCAGCGCGCCGTCCTTGTCGAACAGCAGCTTCATGAAGTCCATCAGGTTGCGCGCGTAGAGCGCCGAGGCATCGGCGCCGACCTGGGCCGGCAGGTTGGTCGGGCCAACGATGGTCACGCCATTCTCGATGACGATCTGATCGGCGACGGTCAGCGGGCAATTGCCGCCCTGGGCCGCTGCCAGGTCGATGACCACCGAGCCGGGCTTCATCTGCGCCACGGTTTCCGCGCTAAGCAGGGTTGGCGCCTTGCGGCCCGGGATAAGGGCCGTAGTAATGACGATGTCGGCCTGTTTGGCGCGCTCGTGCACGGCCTGGGCCTGGCGCTGCATCCAGCTCGCCGGCATCGGGCGGGCATAGCCGCCGACGCCAACCGCGCAGTCGCGTTCCTCGTCGGTCTCGTACGGCACATCGATGAACTTGGCACCGAGGGATTCGATCTGCTCCTTCACCGCCGGACGCACGTCCGACGCCTCGATCACCGCACCCAGGCGCTTGGCCGTGGCGATGGCCTGCAGGCCGGCCACACCCGCTCCAAGGATCAGCACGCGGGCGGCTTTCACCGTACCGGCGGCGGTCATCAGCATCGGCATGAAGCGTGGATAGTGGTGCGCGGCGAGCAACACGGCCTTGTAACCGGCGATGTTCGCCTGCGAGGACAGCACGTCCAGGCTCTGGGCCCGGGAAGTGCGTGGCGCAGCTTCGAGAGCGAAGGCGGTGATCCCGCGTTCGGCCATTTTTGCGATCAGATCGTTGTTGAACGGGTTGAGCATGCCCGCAAGCACGCTGCCGCTCTTGATCAGGGCCAGTTCGCTGTCGTTGGGCGCGACAACCTTAAGGACAAGCTGCGCGCCAAACGCATCGGCGGCGCTTCCAAGAACCGCGCCGACTGCCTCGTAGGCACTGTCAGGAATGCTGGCATTGATGCCGGCTCCACGCTCTACAGTGACCTGATGACCCTGACTCACCAGTTTCTTGATGGTTTCGGGAGTGGCAGCGACCCGTGTTTCGCCCGTCTGCGTTTCGAGAGGAACACCAATGTGCACGTCATTTCTCCTGCGTGATCTTTGTTGTTGAACCAGCGCACTACGGATGGTGCGTCTGGGGCGGCCGATCAGCACGATCCCGCCTGAACGAGGCGGGGCGCGGCATTTTGCAAGCGATCCTGAATCGCTTCAATGGGTTCTGAATGGAAACTTAATCGAAACTACAAGTCACCCTGTGACCACTTGTCGCAACGAACCGGCTTTAGCCCGCCAAACACGGGGTTTAGCGACATTAGGAGATTTTTTAAAAATTTTCTGACAATTTTCGCGGAGAGGAAGAAAAAGGTCGTTTTTTGCGCTTTAAAGCCCCGTAAACATTGGGGTTGTCAGGGTTTTTGATGGAGGGCACAACAGTTGTCGCTTCTGCGACATTTCCTTATATCTGTAGGTGTTAAATTTAATTGACTACCGGGTCAATTAGTCTGCTTGAGCCTTGTCTGCTGCGGTATAGCGCTGCGCCTCGGTTACCAGCCAATCGCGGAAAGCACGCAATGATGCCGACTCGACCTTTCTTTCCGGGATCATCAAGTGATAAGCCTTGATGCTGGACAGTCCGTGCGGGTTGGCAATCACTAGCCTGCGCTCCTCCAGTTCACGCTGGATCAGGAACGGTGGAATCAGCGCCACGCCCATCTCGTGCATCGCTGCCTGGGCCAGCATCGAGAATAGTTCATAGCGCGGGCCTGTCATGTCGCGTGCGACGTTCATTTCCAGGCTGTTGAACCATTGGCGCCAAGCGTAGGGCCTGGTGGTCTGCTGCAGCAGGGGCAGTTGGGCGATGGTCTGCGGATCGAGCTTCTCGTGCTTGCCCAATAGCGACGGGCTGCACACCGGAACCGGGTTTTCTCCCATCAGCCTGTGGGATTGCGTACCGGACCAGTCGGCGTCGCCGAAGTAGATGGCGGCATCGAAGTTGGTGTCGGCGAACAGGAAAGGCCGGGTGCGGTTGGTGAGGTTGACCGTGACGTCCGGGTGGCGCTGCTGGAAATCCTTGAGCCGCGGCAGCAGCCATTGGGTGCCGAAGGTCGGCACGACCGCCAGTTCGATCACATTGGCGCCCTGCTGGCCCATTACTGACAGCGTGTCGCGTTCCACCGCGTCTAGCTGGGTTGCCACCCGGCGACTGTAGGACAGGCCGGCTTCGGTGAGTTTTACGCCGCGTCTCGAGCGGCGGAACAGTTCGACGTTGAGGAACTCCTCCAGCCCGCCGATCTGTCGGCAAACGGCACCCTGGGTCAGGGAAAGCTCCTGCGCCGCCTTGGTAAAGCTCTCGTGGCGGGCTGCTGCCTCGAAGCAGACCAGGGCCGTGGTGCTGGGAATCTTGCGCCGCATATACGTCAACCTCACTAATCTGGCTTCGGAACAGCCTTCATCTCAATTACGAAGTGAGAAATTAGCACAAGAGGTTGCGGAATCCTCGTTTGTCGCCCTTCCCGTTCGGGCCTAGGATCAAGGCACGAGAACCATCATTCCCTTTCCCACCTCGAGGATTCCCACATGGCCGGCAAAGCAAGCTTCAACTGGATCGATCCGCTGCTCCTGGATCAGCAGCTCAGCGAAGAGGAGCGTATGGTGCGTGACAGCGCCTACAGCTTCGCCCAGGACAAGCTGGCGCCACGTGTGCTGGAAGCCTTTCGACATGAGCAGACCGATCCTGCAATCTTCCGCGAAATGGGCGAAGTCGGCCTGCTGGGCGCGACCATCCCGGAGCAGTACGGCGGCAGCGGCCTGAACTACGTGTGCTATGGCCTGATTGCTCGTGAAGTGGAGCGTATCGACTCCGGTTACCGCTCGATGATGAGCGTGCAGTCCTCGCTGGTGATGGTGCCGATCAATGAGTTCGGCACCGAAGCGCAGAAGCAGAAGTACCTGCCGAAGCTTGCCAGCGGGGAGTGGATCGGGTGCTTTGGTCTGACCGAGCCAAACCACGGTTCTGACCCGGGCTCCATGATTACTCGTGCGAGGAAAGTGGATGGCGGCTACCGCCTGACGGGTAGCAAGATGTGGATCACCAACAGCCCGATCGCCGATGTGTTCGTGGTCTGGGCCAAGGACGATGCAGGCGATATCCGTGGTTTCGTGCTGGAAAGAGGCTGGCAGGGCCTGAGCGCGCCTGCGATCCATGGCAAGGTCGGTCTGCGGGCCTCGATCACTGGCGAGATCGTCATGGATAACGTATTCGTCCCCGAAGAAAACATCTTCCCGGATGTGCGTGGTCTTAAAGGTCCGTTCACCTGCCTGAACTCGGCGCGCTACGGTATCTCCTGGGGGGCTCTGGGCGCTGCAGAGGCCTGCTGGCACACCGCGCGCCAGTACACCCTGGATCGTCAGCAGTTCGGTCGCCCGCTGGCGGCGAACCAGTTGATCCAGAAGAAGCTGGCCGACATGCAGACCGAAATCACCCTGGGCCTGCAGGGCTGCCTGCGCCTGGGGCGGATGAAGGACGAAGGCACCGCGGCGGTGGAAATCACGTCGATCATGAAGCGCAACTCCTGCGGCAAGGCCCTGGAGATCGCGCGTCTGGCCCGGGACATGCTGGGCGGCAACGGCATCTCCGACGAATTCGGCGTGGCTCGTCACCTGGTCAACCTTGAGGTCGTGAATACCTATGAGGGTACCCATGACGTGCATGCACTGATCCTCGGTCGTGCGCAGACCGGCATTCAGGCCTTCTATTAATAGGGAGACAGTCCATGGGCGCGCTTTCTCATTTGCGGGTCCTGGATCTGTCGCGGGTACTGGCCGGGCCATGGTCCGGTCAGATCCTCGCGGATCTGGGGGCTGAGGTCATCAAGGTCGAGAGGCCGGGCAGCGGGGACGATACCCGCGCCTGGGGACCGCCCTTCCTCAAGGACAGCAGCGGCGAGAACACCAGCGAGGCGGCTTATTACCTGTCGGCCAACCGTAACAAGCGCTCGGTGACCATCGACTTCACCCGGCCCGAAGGGCAGAAGCTGGTGCGGGAGCTGGCGGCGAAGTCCGATGTGGTGATCGAGAACTTCAAGGTGGGTGGCCTGGCTGCCTATGGGCTGGACTACGCAAGCCTCCGTCAGATCAATCCCGATCTGATCTATTGCTCCATTACCGGTTTCGGTCAGACCGGTCCGTATGCCAAGCGTGCCGGGTATGACTTCATGATCCAGGGGCTGGGTGGGTTGATGAGCCTGACCGGGCGTCCTGAAGGAGAAGACGGTGCCGGGCCGGTGAAGGTCGGGGTGGCGCTGACTGATATTCTTACCGGGCTGTATTCGACGGTGGCGATCCTTGCTGCCCTCGCCCACCGGGATCAGCATGGCGGCGGGCAGCATATCGATATGGCCCTGCTGGATGTGCAGGTGGCCTGCCTGGCCAACCAGGCGATGAACTATCTCACTACCGGTACCCCTCCGCGTCGGCTGGGCAATGCACATCCGAACATCGTGCCTTATCAGGACTTTCCTACTGCGGATGGGGACTTCATCCTGACCGTGGGTAACGATGGGCAATTCCGCAAATTCGCCGAGGTGGCGGGTCAGCCGCAGTGGGCGGATGATCCGCGGTTCGCGACCAACAAGCTGCGGGTGGCGAACCGGGCCGAACTGATTCCGCTGATTCGCCAGGCCACGGTGTTCAAGACCACGGCCGAGTGGGTCAGCCAGCTGGAGCAAGCGGGTGTGCCCTGCGGGCCGATCAATGATCTGGCGCAGATGTTTGCCGATCCCCAGGTGCAGGCTCGGGGGCTGGCGATCGATATCCCCCATCCGCTGGCCGGGATAGTGCCGCAGGTGGCCAGTCCGATTCGGCTTTCGGAAACGCCGGTGGAGTACCGCAATGCCCCGCCGCTGCTGGGGGAGCATACCGAGCAGATCCTGGCTGGTGTGCTGGACCTTGATGCTGATGCTATCCAGCGACTGCGGGAGGCCGGGGTGCTCTGAGCCCCTTGTCTCTATATAGAGGGAATCGGGGCGGCAGGCCTGATTTGAATCAATTTCAAATTAGTGCTTGACGCTCGATTCAATCTCTCTATAATTCGCCCCACTTCCGGCGCAGTCGAAACGGAAAACTCCTTGAGATTCAACGAGTTAGAAGTTTAAGGTAGTATCGGAAGTGCTTCGGTCTT
>NZ_JAOECN010000028.1:0-79972 GCF_029836855.1 Pseudomonas sp. GD04058 | reverse complement strand
TGGCAATCCCGCGCATCGGTCAGGGCGTGATCGTCAGCTACCAGAACGGGGATGCCGACCAGCCCGTGATCACCGGTCGGTGCGTGACGGCACTTCAGCGCCCGCCCTACGAACTGCCCGCAAACAAGACCCGAATGGTCTTCAAGAGCCAGACCCACAAGGGCAATGGTTTCAACGAGCTGAGCTTCGAGGACGAGGCCGGGCAGGAAGAGGTGTTCATCCATGCCCAGAGGAACCAGAGGAACGAGGTCAGGAACGACGAAACCACCCACATCGGGCACGACCGCAGCGAACGGGTGGATAACGACGAGAGCCTTACCGTTGGCCACGACCGCAAGAACACCGTGGGCAACGACGAGCAGGTGCTGATCGGGGAGAGCCGGCGCCATGAGATCGGCAAGGACGATGACCTGATCATCGGTGGCAACCACAGCATCAGCACCGCCGGGGACCGGACCGAAGAGGTCGGTAGTAGCCGTCTGGACAAGACCGCCGCCAACCACAGCGTGGAGATCGGCGGCAATCTGGGTCAGCGCGTGCAGGGCACGGTTGATCTGCAGGCTGGCCAGCGCATCACGCAGCACACCAAGGTGTACGAAATCCACTCCTCAGAGGCTGTGGTCATCAAGAGCCCGGGCGGCACGCTGCGCATCGATGCGTCAGGCATCACCCTGGACGGCATTGCGATCACGCTTATCGGCCCGATGACCAAGCCGGGCGGAGGCTCCGGCAACAGCCTGGTGCTGGCGAGCGAAGTCGCGCAGGAAGAAGGGGTGAAGTGCAGGGAGCCCCGGCCATGAGCAAAGAAACCGTCATCGACTTTGCACGGCGACACCGTACCGCAGGCGACTACTTCTACTTGCTGGTGGATGGCCAGGCCGAATGTGCGCTCGATCATCCACTCAGCGTGCCGTCCCTGATCCGGTCATTTGGCGAGGCAGCCGTCACCCGCGTGCCGCGGCCGGATATGTCCCACGAACTGGATCACTGCCCGGCGTTGATCCAGTTGGCGAAGCCGGGGGAAGGGGTGCCGAAGGATTATCTCGACCTCAGCGCCGACTATTCCGCCTGGGACCTGAACTACGACGAACGCTACATCTGTGGCTGGCTGACCAGTCGGGAGCCGCTGGAGGTCATCGCGGCTCATATCGCCGCCCGTTGCTATACCACCGCCGACGAGGCCGGTGATTCTTCGGCCTGGTTCGAACCGCTGAGGCTGGAGTTGCTGTTGTGTGCGATGCAGAAGCAGGCGGGCTGTTTATTGCGTCCGATCCAGAACTGGCTTTTGCCGCTCAGCTGGGGTGCCTACACCGTGGCGCGCAGCTCCGAGTATGCCTGCGATCCGGACCTTTCCGAGCGGGCAAGGCAAACCCAGCAACTGGCACCTGAGGTGAATGCACTCCTGGGCATCTGGCGGCATGCCCTGACATTCCACGAAGGCTTTGCCCCCTGGCGCTGGAAAGGCCCTGGCATCCTGCCGGAGCAGGCCAGCGTGCATGGCTTCCGCCTGATCCGCGACGCCCGCCAACTCGGTCTCCACAACAGCAGCGACCGTATCTCCCTCAGCCTGCACCGGGTGTTCATGCACCCCCTTCTGCCGCAGCATCCGGATATCCAGCAGGCCATCTCCCAGGCCCGCGCCGGCAGCCTCGACCTGCCAAGCCATTTCGCCACCTACAGCGAAGCAACCTGGAAACGGATCGTCTACAGCCTGCCTCTTGCAAAGGACTACTCATGAGCACCGAGCTTCATTTGGCCACCTGCGAGGCCCGGCCCATTCCCCTGCGCACCTGCCGGGCCTGCGAGCGTGTCGGCCTGCCCGTCCTGCCCCTGCGCGCCGCCTATGCCCCGGAGCCCTGGCACACCCAGGCACTGCCGCTGGCCAGTGACCCCAAGGTCAAGGCCGTGCCCCTGCGTGACAGCCAGCCGCGCATCCTGCGCCGGGGTTTCCTCTACGTCATGCTCGACAGGAAGGAATGGCAGGCCTATCAGATCACTCCCGAGGGGGCGCTGCGCCAGGTGCCGCCGTACCAGACCTCCCGCGAGGAACCCCTGCCCCTGAGCATGGCCTGCATCAAGCACGACCACGATATCCCTGCTTCCTTCATCAATTTCGATACGAAGAAGTACACCACCGCCTGGCTGGCCATCGCCAACGATCCCTGGCCGAAACACGTACTCACTCGTTACCTGCGCGGCGGTACGGTCGACGGCATGAGCCTGGAGGAGCGCTTCTACAAGCTTGACCTCAAGACCGCCCGCGAAGACCCCGCCAGCATCGGCCTGGCGATGACCGAACATGAACTGCAAATGGAGAAGGTCCTCGAATACGCCCAGCCCATGGCCGGTGACTTCTACAGCGTGCATGGCTTTTACGGACGCAATCACCGCCTGAACGCCCTGAGGAACCATGTGCGCACGGTGATCCAGCGGGAAAAGCTGCCCAACGGTGTGCTGGCCCTGGTGCTGCCCGACCCGATCGGCATGGTGCAGGAGTGCAATGCCCAGCGCATGGTGCGCTACCAGCAGATGCTGGAATGGCGGGCCGAGCCGCAGCGGAGCTTCGAGCACCTGACGTCGCAGGCATTGCTGGGGATTCGCGAGTTTCAAGCGCAGAGAGCGGAAAAGCTGGCTGCAGCAGAAGCGAGTGCACGCGACGAGTACGCCCGCTACCGCAACGAAACCCATATTGCCGCTAAGTCGGTCCTGCCGAAGGTCGATGTCGAAGGGGTAACCGAGCGCTTGACCCCAGGCATGCAGGAAGAGGCTGCCGAGCGCCTTGATGACCGCTACGACGAAAAGGCCCGTTCGGACTTCCAGCGCGAATTCGACAACACCCTCGCCGCCTGGCAACGGCTTATCGACGATGCCGGCGAGATCTACGTCCGGCACTTCCAGAGCCCGGCGTTCAGGCTGGCCAGCCGGTTTGACTACATCGATCGCCACGACGAATCCGTCATGGGCTTCATCTGCCTGATCGGCCAGTGTCTCTCCGGCGGGCCGACCGGGCTTATCGACGAGAACAGGCTGGAGTCCACCCAGCAGCTCTGGAAGCAGCAACTGGAGGACCAGAGCAGCTTGCTCCATCAGGCCCTGCACGCGAAGGATCCAGGCGTGTTCGAACAGATCCACAAGTCCTTGGTTGACGATGAGCGGACCCGGATCTATCACGGCATCAAGACCCTGATCACGACCGAACAGGGCACCAAGTTGATGAGGGACTCCGTGAAAACGGCCGCCGGCCAGTTGCTCGGTGGTGCGGCCACGGCCAGCAACGTCCTCGGCAAGCATATTTCCGAGAACACCCGGGCGTTGGTCGGGCATCTGCACCGGGAGGCCTGGCTGCGCTTCTCCGGAGTGGAGGTCACCCAGGTCACGGTAGCGCTCAAGGTGGGCGAGTACCTCACGCTGCTCAATGAAACGCTCTATGAAGGGACCGAGCGTTATCTCGACAAGCTCAACGAAAAATTCCGCAACCCCGCTGCGGGCAAGGTGCGGGCCATGCTGCTGAGCGGGCACTTCACCCCGGCGCTGGCAGACCTGGATGACAAGCTGATCTACGTAAAGCTCTGGACGATGGAAAGCGCCGAAAAGCTGAGCGCGCGTCTGGAGCAACTGCGGGACGGCGTTGGCGACGGCATCGATGATGCCCTGCGTCCTGTCAGTATCGACACTGGGGCACTCAAGGGCGGGATGCAGGATTTCACCCGTCACCTGAGCCTCGATGCCGACGTCGCCCGCCTTTACGTGCGGGAGACCATGAGCAGCATGCGCAGTGCCGCCATGAGAGGCGGTGAAGGCGCCTTCAACCTGGGGCTGGCCTTGGGAAGTTTGTGGTTCCAGCAGGATGCGTTGCGCACTACCTACAAGAACATGCTTGAGGCGTTTGGAGATGAACGGCCCGAAGCGGTGGCGGCGTTCATGGCGGCGTCGGTGGGGAATCTTGGGGTGGGGGTCGAGCTGGTTGGGGGGACGATTCAGGCGTTTCGGCCTAGCTGGGAGATAAATGTACGTACGTTTCAGGGGCCTGCGGAGGTCGGGGTGGGGTCGCGAATTCTGCAGTTTGGCAGTGCGATTGCGGCCGTGGCCACTGCTATGGAGGGGATTCAGTACGCGTTGGCAGCTGGGCGCACACGTGGGAGTGGCGATAGGAAGGCAAGTTTTTTCTACACAGGGGCGGCGGCTTTCGCAATAGGCTCCGCAGGACTTGGAGTTGCCGGCTCCCTTTGGGCAGCAGGTGTACTACTTGTCCCGCTCGCATTCGCTGTACTTGCAGGGTTTGTTGCTTATGGGCTGTCGGTATGGGGGAAAGGAGAAGAGTCGCAGCCACTTGAGCTGTGGGCTCGGCACTCGCGCTGGGGTTTACCGATAGAGCATCGCCGATGGGCCGAATGGCAGGACACGGACACTGCAATTGGCGCTTTGAATGCTGCTCTGCTTGGCTTGAGAGCGGATCTTGATGTGACCTATCGCGTCCACAGACCGGCTCCCGGTGTACCAGGGCAAGGCGGAACCATCGATTACAGATTTGTCCTACCCGGGTATGTCGCTAACAAGTCGCGCTATGAATGGTCGTTGTTGGCGTACCGGCCAGGTGAATCGTCAGGAGGGACAGTCGCTAGAGGGCAGACAGATGGGACTGAAGAACCTCTGCCACCTCCAATTTCATGGAAGCGACCAGGCTATGACCCTAAAACATCACTTCCGGTCGTTAAAAACGATGTAGAGTCCAACACGCTCGAGATCAATGGCTCGATTGTTTACTGGGGTGTTCTTGACTTTCACGCCCTGGAACTTGAGGTGTCATATTGGCCAGACAAAGGAGATGAGTTAGGCGTAGCCCGATTTATCGTAAAAGAAGACAAAATCCCTGGGCCAGCGAAGTGGTAAGCCGTATGAGAAAACCCGAACTAATTCCACCGTGTTCAGGCTGGCGGGAGGACCTGCCTCGCCCAGACGAGCTTCCTGTTGTATTTCCGGCCCTCGGCTTTGATGTGCCCAACCATCAAAGTGATATTTTTCTTGAGCTTCCACGTGCATCGGCCCTTATCAGAGGGGTAATGATATGGTTTGCGCTGAGTATGGGCATATTGATGGTTGCTCTGACATGGCTTTTCTCCTCCATTGGGGTGGGACTCAACGCCGAACTTTGGATGGTATTCCTTTTTTGTTTATCCTTTGGAGTTTGGTCAATCTCACTCTTCTGGAAACTCGATGTAGCATCTCCGCGAGACTTGCCGCTCCGTTTCAACCGCACTCGCAATCGCATCTACGCCTACAACTTCAACTACTGCTGGTGGAACCCCTTCGAACGCTGGCGGGTTGAACCGGTAGCCTACGACTGGTCCCAAGTCCGAGCCGAACGCTGGCTGAAGCGCGGCGCAACCGCTCAAGGCGGTCTCGTCATCAAAGGCGGTGTAGTGCTCTCCATCGTCAAGCCCGGCACCAACGAAGTCATCGACCGCTTCCCCCTTACCACCATGGGTGCCGACGAGCATGCCTGGGCCTATATCTGCACCTACATGCAGCAAGGCCCCGATGCCCTGCCGCCACCCGGTCCGCCGAAGGATCATAACGATGTGTCATGGTTCAACATCGCCCTGCTGCTGGCCCCGAAGGTCAAATGGCCCGCCGATATGGATCTGGAATCAAGGACCGCACCATGAGAACCGCTCTCTCGACCAAGGAAACCCACCCATGAAACCAGTCGTCCTGCTGGGCCATCAACACCGCTGCCCTATCCACGGCCCTGGCCACGTCGTCACCGGCGCAAGCGACGCCCGTCTCAACGGCAAGCCCATCGCCCGTGTGGGCGATTCGATCAGTTGCGGCGCGGTCATCCAGACCGGCTCGGCCGACACCCTGATCGAGGGCAAGGCCGTCGCCCGTTTGGGCGATACCAGCAGTCACGGCGGCACCCTGGTCGAAGGCGACGAAGGCTGGCGGCTGGATTGAATCGACGTCGACCCTAAAGCATCTTCTCCAACCCCACCGCCTTGGCGATCCACGCATTGAACCTTCGCCACAACCCTCCGGGCTCGGTGGTCAGCACGTGCAGCTGGCCATTGTCCTCGGTCACCCACACCAGCTTGCCTTCGTGCAATTCCACCTGGTACGCCACCGCCGGCGCCATGCCCTGTATCGCCAGGTCGCGGGTGTATTGCGCCAGCTCGGGGCTGTCTACCAGTACTCCGACCTCGGTGTTCCACAGCACCGAGCGCGGGTCGAAGTTGAACGAGCCGATGAAGGTTTTCTGGCGGTCGAAGACGATGGCCTTGCTGTGCAGGCTGGAGTCCGAGGCGCCGCTGAAGCCATAACGCGGTTGGCCCGGGTCGCCGGGCTGGCGGCGCAATTCGAAGAGTTTCACGCCGTGCTCCAGCAGCGCCCGGCGATAGGGCGCGTAGCCGCCGTGGACCACCGGGACGTCGGTGGCTTCCAGGGCATTGGTCAGCAGGTCGACCTGAACCCCGGCGTCGGCACGGCTGGTCAGGTACAGCAGGCCTTCCTCGCGGGGCACGAAGTAGGCGGAGATCAGGATCAGTTCCTTGCGCACCCCGTTCAGCTCCGGCGCCAGTTGCCGGGTCATCAGCAGCTGTGGATCGGGCTCGTCGTCAGCCAGGACCTTGCTTGGTGCGTCCCATAGCGCCTGGCCGTGGGCCCAGATCAGTTCGTTGCGCCAGGTGTCCAGGCGCGGTTGGGTCCGATAGGCCATCAGCCGGTCGTACAGCGCCTTGCGCTGGGTGCGTGCTTCGGCCAGGTATTGCTCCAAGCGTTGGCGGCTTTCGCGCAGATCGTCGGCGTCGGGCTGGCTATAAAGGAAGTCGCCAATGGGCTTGCTCAGGGCGCTGTTCCAGTACTGGTCGAAGCTGTGCCCCAGTTGCTCGGCCACCGGGCCGACGCCGAGCAGGTCGATATCGGTGAAGTTGAGGTTGGGCTCGGCGTCGAAGTAGGCGTCGCCGATATTGCGCCCACCGACGATGGCCATGCTGTTGTCCACCAGCCAGAGCTTGTTGTGCATGCGCCGGTGCTGGCGCGACAGGTTGAACAGCCGGCCCATGGCCCGGGTGACGCCGGTGGCACGCCCGAGTTGCAGCGGATTGAACACGCGGATCTGGATGTTCGGGTGAGCGGCCAGGGCGCCGATCGGGCCGTCCTGACCGTCGGCGGCGGTGTCGTCCAGCAGGATGCGCACGCGCACGCCGCGGTCGGCCGCGGCCAGTAATTCATGGACCAGCGCCCGGGTGCTGAGGCCGTCGGCAACGATGTAGTACTGCAGGTCGATGCTGCTTTGCGCATTGCGGATCAGTTCGGCGCGGGCGCGGAAGGCTTCGTTGCTGTTGGGCAGCAGGCGAAAGCCCGAGCGCCCTTCATGGGCTTCGGCCTGGCGCTGCACCGAGCGGCCGAAGGCCGATTCGCTGGCCGGGATCGCCTGGCTGACGTCGCGGGGTACGCTGACGCTGGCGCAGCCGCCCAGGCTCAGCAACAGGACAAGTAGAAGGGGCAGGAGCCGATGATGGGTCAAGGGTGGATTCCGTGATCGCGGGGCAGTTGAACTGTAGACCGCGTTAAACAGCGAAACGTTACCCGAGCTTCGCTTCCTCGCCCAATAGACGAATGGCGTTTTCCCCGACCTTGCGCACCGCCGCCTCGATGGTCGGGGTCGGCCGCGCCGCGTAGTTCATGCGCAGGCAGTTGCGGTGCTTGCCCGACGCGGAAAAGATGCTGCCCATGGCGATCTGTACGCCCTGCTCGAGCAGCAGGCGATTCAGTTTCAGGGTGTCGCACTCTTCCGGCAGTTCGACCCAGAGCAGGAAGCTGCCCTGGGGCCGGCTGACCCGGGTGCCTTCGGGGAAATAGCGGGCTACCCAGTCGATCATCTGGTCGCGGCCGCGCTGGTATTGGGCGCGCATGCGTCGCAGGTGAGGCTGGTAGTGGCCGGCCTCGATGAAGTCGGCGATCGCCAACTGCGGTTGGGTCGCGGTGCTGCCGGTGCTGATGTACTTCATGTGCAGCACGCGCTCCAGGTAACGCCCAGGCGCCACCCAGCCGACGCGCAGGCCAGGAGCCAGGGTCTTGGAGAAGGAACTGCAGAGCAGGACGCGTCCGTCATCGTCGAAGGACTTGATCGTCCGCGGACGAGGGTAGGTGTAGGCAAGGTCGCCATACACATCGTCTTCCAGAATCGCCACGTCGAAGCGCTGCGCCAGGCTCAGCAGAGCACGCTTGCGCGCCTCGGGCATGATGTAGCCAAGCGGGTTGTTGCAGCTCGGCGTCACCTGGATCAGCTTGATCGGCCACTGCTCCAGGGCCAGTTCCAGGGCTTCGAGGCTGATGCCGGTGAGCGGGTCGGTGGGGATTTCCATGGCCTTCATGCCCAGGCCCTTGAGGGTCTGCATGGCGCCATGGAAGCTCGGCGAATCCACCGCGACGATGTCGCCCGGCTCGCACACCGCGCGGATGCTGGCCGACAGCGCTTCATGGCAGCCGGTGGTAATCACCAGGTCGGCGGCATCGATGGTGCAGCCGGAGTCGAGCATCAGCCGCGCGACCTGCTCGCGCAGGGCCTGGGTGCCGCTGATGGTGTCGTAGTACAGGCCGGGCATGTCCTGCCGGCGGCTGAGCTGGGCGAGGCTGCGCAGCAGGGGTTTCAGGGTCGGGCTGTTGACATCGGGCATGCCCCGGCCGAGCTGGACAATGTCCTTGCGCGGCACGCTGCGTACCAGCTCCACCACATGTTCCCATTGAGAAATATCCACCGGCCGCTGGGCCGGCCGGCCGACTGCCGGCAAGGCGGGCAGGGTGCGGTGCTGCGGCACGAAATAGCCGGATTTCGGGCGTGGTGCCACCAGGCCGTTATCCTCCAGCAGGCGGTAGGCCTGCTGGACCGTACTCAGGCTGACCCCATGCTCCAGGCTCAAGGCCCGGACCGATGGCAGGCGGTCCCCGGGACGATAAAGGCCCTGTTCGATACGGGCACCGAGCAGCTCGGCGAGGTTGACGTACAGGGTCATGGGTCGTACTCCGGGAAAATGCTGTAGGAAATAACCAGTACAGATTTCGGAAAAATACATCATTCAGAGAGAAAGTGTAGAAATCTGTATGAAGAAAATTCCGATAGTTTGAATCTGTAATGTCTTTCGCCACACGCGCATCCTGTTTCCACGGTTTACAAACCCTGGAGGGAAGACGCGATGAACGGCCTGAGCGATGTGCGCTTGAAACTGTATGGCAGCGAAGTGGAGCGGGCGCAGCGCAACGCCCGTCTGCGCGGGCCATGGTTCATGGGCACCGTGCGCTTGTGGATGCATCGCTGGAAAACCCGGCAGGCGTTGCTGGAACTCACGACTGCGCAGTTGAAGGACATCGGGTTGAGCAAGGCCGATGCGGTGGAGGAGGGGCTCAAGCCGTTCTGGCGCGAGTGAAGTCTTGTGGCGTTTTTGATGGCCTCATCGCTGGCAAGCCAGCTCCCACAGGGTCTGCGGTGCACGCGATACCTGTGGGAGCTGGCTTGCCAGCGATGAGGCCATCAGCAACATTAAAGAGCTCAAACCAGCGCCTTGAGTCGATGCCACAACATCCCCAGCGCCAGCAACGGCGAGCGCAAATGCTTCCCGCCCGGGAAGGTGATATGCGGCACCTGGGCGAACAGATCGAAACGCCCACTCTCCCGCCCACTGATCGCCTCGCCCAGCAACCGCCCTGCCAGGTGCGTGGCGTTCAGGCCGTGTCCGGCGTAGGCCTGGGCGTAATACACATTGGGCTGTTCGCGCAGGCGGCCGATCTGCGGCAGGCGGTTGGCGCCGATGCCGATCATTCCGCCCCACTGGAAGTCGATACGCACATCCGCCAGTTGCGGGAACACCTTGAGCATCTTCGGGCGCATGTAGGCGCCGATGTCCTGCGGATCGCGCCCGGAGTAATGGCACGCGCCACCGAACAGCAAGCGGCGGTCGGCCGAAAGGCGGAAGTAATCCACTGTCACCTGCTGGTCGCAGACCGCCATGTTCTGCGGCAGCAGTTGCCGGGCGCGGCCTTCGTCTAGCGGCTCGGTGGCGATGATGTAGCTGCCGGCTGGCAGTACCTTGCCGCCGAGCACGGGGTTCAGGTCATTGAGGTAGGCGTTGCAGCACAGCACCAGGGTTGCGGCGCGGACGCTGCCCTGGGCGGTGTGGACCTTGACCTCGGGACCATAGTCGATGCGGGTGACCGGCGACTGTTCGAAAACCTGCACGCCGAGCGCGCTGGCCACGGCCGCTTCACCCAGCGCCAGGTTGAGCGGGTGCAGGTGCCCTGAGCCCATGTCGATCAAGCCACCGGCGTATCGATCCGAGCCGATCACGTCATGCATCCGCTCCGGCGGTACCAGGCGCAGTTCGTGGCGGTAGCCAAGGGCGCGCAGGGCTTCGGCCTCTTCGGCGAAGCCGTCGAATTCGCGGGGTTTGTTGGCCAGGTCGCAATAGCCCCAGGTCAGGTCGCAGGCAATGCCGTGGCGCTCGATCCGCTGGCGGACGATCTCCACGGCCTCCAGGCCCATCAGCTTCATCTGCTTGACGCCGTCGGCACCGATGACCGGCTCGAACTGTTCGAGGCCGTGGCCGACACCGCGAATCAACTGCCCGCCATTACGCCCGCTGGCGCCCCAGCCCACCTTGCGTGCTTCCAGCAGGATCACGCTGAAGCCGCGTTCGGCCAGTTCGATGGCGGTGTTCAAGCCGGAATAGCCGCCGCCGACCACACAGACGTCGCAGCGCTGTTCGCCGTTCAGCCGCGGGTAGTCCGGCTGTGGGACGCTGCTGGCGGCGTAGTAGGAAGCGGTATGCATTTGATGTTGTCCCGGGGTAATGGCTGGAGAGGCGGGCAGCATAGGTGGTGCTTCCGGGCGCAGGCAACCGTCGGGCAAAATAGCGGCCTTCTTTCCTTTGGCGGTTCCGTTCCATGGCCTGCAACAGTCACAAAATCCGATTTCTGCGTGAGCAGATTCCGTCCTTCGAGTGCGTGCCGGGTTGTCATGACTGCTGTGGGCCGGTGACCACATCGACCGAGGAAATGGCCCGGCTGCCGCGCAAGAGTGCCGAGGAGCAGGAGGCGGCGCTGGCCGAACTGAACTGTGTGCACCTGGGGCCGCAAGGGTGCACGGTGTATGAGGAACGGCCGTTGATCTGCCGGTTGTTCGGGACCACGCCGCGCTTGCCATGCCCGCGGGGGCGGGCGCCGGAGGAGATGATTGACCCGGGGGCGGAGCGCCTGGTGCATCAGTTCATTGCCACTACCCGGCAGGTGCTTGTGTGAAGGCTTCGGGCCTCATCGCTGGCAAGCCAGCTCCCACAGGTTCAGCGTCGCCGCGGACCTTGTGGAGCTGGCTTGCCAGCGATGAGGCCCGCAAGATCAATCCGGAATCGGCAGGCTCAGGCTCTCCTTCACCTCTTCCATCACGATATAGCTCTTCGACTCCCGCACATGGGGCAGCTTGAGCAGGATGTCGCCGAGCAGCTTGCGGTACGACGCCATCTCGGAAATCCGCGCTTTCACCAGGTAGTCGAAATCCCCCGATACCAGATGACACTCCAGCACATGGGGCAGCTTGAGCACCGCCCGGCGGAACTCCTCGAAGGTGTCGCCCGACTTGTAGTCCAGGCTGATCTCGACGAACACCAGCAGGCTGCCCTTGAGGTGCTGCGGGTTGAGCCGGGCGTTGTAACCCATGATGATGCCCTCGCGCTCCAGCCGGCGTACCCGCTCGGTGCACGGGGTGGTCGACAGGCCGACCTTTTCCCCCAGCTCGGTGAAGGAAATACGCCCGTCGCTTTGCAGTATCCGCAGGATATTGCGGTCGATCTTGTCCAGCTCGCGCTTGCTTTGGTGCTGGGTTCTCATAGTGGATGCCCCTTTGTAAAAGCCGACTTTGCCGAGAATTCTCGCCAAATATAGGTTTTTATATAGTGAAATGCACTGCCTCTAGTTTTTTAAACTGCGCTCATCCATGCCATTCACAAGATTGTGCGGTGCGCCGCCTCGAGGGTTTACAACATGCGCGTTCTGGTACTCGGTAGCGGTGTGATCGGAACCGCCAGTGCCTACTACCTGGCCCGGCAAGGTTTCGAAGTCGTTGTGGTCGACCGCCAGCCGGCGGTGGCCATGGAAACCAGTTTCGCCAATGCCGGCCAGGTGTCGCCAGGTTATGCCTCGCCCTGGGCCGCGCCTGGCGTGCCGCTGAAAGCCATCAAGTGGTTGCTGCAGCGTCATGCGCCGCTGGCGATCAAGGCCACCGGCGATATCGACCAGTACCTGTGGATGGCACAGATGCTGCGCAACTGCACCGCCAACCGTTACGCCGTGAACAAGGAACGCATGGTCCGGCTGTCCGAATACAGCCGCGATTGCCTTGACGAGCTGCGCGCCGAGACCGGCATTGCCTACGAAGGTCGCAGCCTCGGCACCACCCAGCTGTTCCGCACCCAGGCCCAGCTCGACAACGCTGCCAAGGACATCGCCGTGCTCGAACAGGCCGGCGTGCCTTACGAGTTGCTGGACCGCGACGGTATCGCCCGGGTCGAGCCGGCCTTGGCCAACGTCTCCGATATCCTCGCCGGTGCCCTGCGCCTGCCCAACGACCAGACCGGCGATTGCCAGTTGTTCACCACCCGCCTGGCGGAGATGGCCGTCAAGCTCGGCGTCGAGTTCCGCTTCGGCCAGAACATCCAGCGCCTCGACTTCGCCGGCGATCGCATCAATGGCGTGTGGATCGACGGCAAGCTGGAAACCGCCGACCGCTACGTGCTCGCCCTGGGCAGCTACTCGCCGCAACTGCTCAAGCCGTTGGGCATCAAGGCGCCGGTGTACCCACTCAAGGGCTACTCGCTGACCGTGCCAATCACCAACCCGGACATGGCCCCGACCTCGACCATCCTCGACGAAACCTACAAGGTTGCCATCACCCGCTTCGACAACCGCATCCGCGTTGGTGGCATGGCCGAGATCGCCGGTTTTGACCTGTCGCTGAACCCGCGCCGGCGCGAAACGCTGGAGATGATCGTCAACGATCTTTATCCTTTGGGCGGCAACCTGCGCGAGGCCGAGTTCTGGACCGGCCTGCGCCCGACCACCCCGGACGGCACGCCGATCGTCGGCGCGACAGCGTTCCGCAACCTGTTCCTCAATACTGGTCATGGCACCCTCGGCTGGACCATGGCATGCGGCTCGGGTCGCTTGCTGGCCGACCTGATGGCGCGCAAAAAGCCGCAGATCAGCCCCGAAGGGCTCGACATTTCCCGTTACGGATACACTCAGGAGACCGCCAAGCATGGCAATCCAGCGCCAGCTCACCAATGAACGCATGAGCCAGATCGTTGCCCATAACGGCACCGTGTATCTCGCGGGCCAGGTGGGCAACGACATGAACGCCGGGATCGAACAGCAGACCCGGGAAACGCTGGGCAATATCGAGCGCCTGCTGGACCTGGCCGGTACCGACAAGACCCGCCTGCTCTCGGTGACCATCTACCTGAAGGATATCGATGCCGATTTCCAGGGCATGAACGCGGTCTGGGACAAATGGCTGCCCAAGGGCGTGGCTCCGGCCCGGGCGACGGTGCAGAGCAAGCTCTGCGAGCCGGAAATCCTCGTTGAAATGTCCGTGGTCGCTGCGCTCTCGTAACCCTCCTCTCTTCTGCCCGGTGTCGTTGCGGCACCGGGTCTTTTTCATCCACGAACAGACTGCCAGAAGGCTGCCGTCATGCGTCCCGCCCGTGCCCTGATCGACCTCCAAGCCCTGCGACACAACTACCGCCTTGCCCGCCAACTGTCCGGGGCCCGTGCCCTGGCGGTTATCAAGGCCGATGCCTACGGGCACGGCGCGCTGCGCTGCGCCCTGGCCCTGGAGCCGGAGGCCGACGGTTTTGCCGTGGCCTGCATCGAGGAAGCACTGGCACTGCGCGAGGTGGGGATCAAGGCTCCGGTGCTGCTGCTCGAAGGCTTTTTCGAGGCCAGCGAACTGGAACTGATCGTCCAGCACGACCTCTGGTGCGTGGTGCATTCGCTGTGGCAACTGGAGGCGATCGAGAAGGCCAGCCTGGCCAGGCCGATCCAGGTCTGGCTGAAGATGGACACCGGCATGCACCGCGTCGGCCTGCATCCGCGGGACTACCAGGCGGCTTACCAGCGCCTGCAGGCCAGCGGCAAGGTGGCGAAGATCGTCCTGATGAGCCACTTCGCCCGCGCTGACGAACTGGACAGCAACACCAGCAACGAGCAGGTCGCGGTTTTCGACGCAGCGCGTCAGGGCCTGAAGGCTGAAACCAGCCTGCGCAACTCACCCGCCGTGCTTGGCTGGCCACAGGTGCCGAGTGACTGGGTGCGACCGGGCATCATGCTCTACGGTGCCACGCCGTTCGATACCGATCAGGCCGAAGCCGCGCGCCTGCAGCCGGTGATGACCCTGGAATCGAAGGTCATCAGCCTGCGCGAGTTGCCGGCGGGCGAGCCGGTGGGCTACGGCGCGCGTTTCGTCAGCCCGCGTCCGACCCGGGTCGGTGTGGTCGCCATCGGCTATGCCGACGGCTATCCGCGCCATGCCCCGACCGGCACGCCGGTGCTGGTAGCCGGCAAGCGTGCCCAGCTGATAGGCCGGGTGTCGATGGACATGCTTTGCATCGATCTCACCGACGTACCCGAAGCCGGCCTCGGCAGTAGCGTGGAGCTGTGGGGCAAGCGCGTCCTGGCCAGCGATGTCGCCAGCCAGGCCGGCACCATCCCCTACCAGATCTTTTGCAACCTGCGGCGGGTGCCTTTGGTCTATACCGGAGAGTAGCGCCATCACTGACGAGCTGCGGGTCGAAGTGTTGTAAATACTGAACGCTGTTGCGATGATGGCGCACATTTTCGACCCCCATTCATTCGTCAGGAGGCTCCAGCATTGGACGTCGGTGAACGACTACAAGCCATTCGCAAGATCAGGGGCCTCTCCCAGCGGGAGCTGGCCAAGCGCGCGGGTGTCACCAACAGCACCATCTCGATGATCGAGAAGAACAGCGTGAGCCCTTCGATCAGCTCGTTGCGCAAGGTGCTGAGCGGTATTCCCATGTCGATGATGGAGTTCTTTTCCGAAGACCTGCTGCCGGAGATCCCGACGCAGATTGTCTACAAGGCCCACGAACTGATCGACATTTCGGACGGCGAAGTGACCATGAAGCTGGTCGGCAACGGCCACCCGAGCCGCGCCATCGCCTTCCTCAACGAGATCTACCCGCCGGGCGCCGATACGGGTGAAGAAATGCTCACCCACGACGGCGAAGAGACCGGCATCCTCCTCGAAGGCAGGCTGGAGCTGGTCGTCGGCCTGGAAACCTTCATCCTCGAGGCCGGCGACAGCTACTATTTCGAGAGCACCAAGCCACACCGTTTTCGCAACCCCTTCGATGAGCCGGCCCGGCTTATCAGCGCCGCCACCCCGGCGAACTTCTGACAGCCAGGGTGGCGCGGCTGATTGTCGCGGATAAAGCCCTTTATTTAATGTGGTTGTTCCGGTGAGTAAGGGTTCCCGCTATACTTGCGCCGCCTGCGAATCCGTGGCCGCGGGCGTGACTAGCCACCATGAGGGTGTACGTGTGAATCCAATCAAGAAAATGCTGGCTATACCAGCTACCGTAGTGGCCCTTTGGGCAGTCAGTGCCCAGGCTGCAACCAACGACGATATCGCCAAGCGCCTGGAACCGGTCGGTCAGGTCTGCGTCCAGGGCCAGGAGTGCAAGGGCATGGAAGTCGTGGCTACCGCAGGTGGCGGCGGCGCCAAGACCCCGGATGAAATCATCGCCAAGCACTGCAACGCCTGCCACGGTTCCGGCCTGCTGGGTGCGCCGAAGATCGGCGATACCGCCGCGTGGAAAGAGCGCGCCGACCACCAGGGTGGTCTGGACGGCATCCTCGCCAAGGCCATCACCGGCATCAACGCCATGCCACCCAAAGGCACCTGCGCCGACTGCTCGGATGACGACCTCAAAGGCGCCATCAAGAAGATGTCCGGCCTGTAAGCCTCCGCGCTTCCCGCCTCGAAGCCCGCCTAGTGCGGGCTTCGTCGTTTCCGGGCTGTGCAGTAATTTGCACGTCGCTTCGGTCCAAGCTGTACTCAACGAACCCGACGGAGAGCCGACAGCGTGCGCATCTATTCGATCGAAGCCGCAGTGGACCAGGTACTGGCGCAATTGCCGGCCCACATTCACATGGGCCTGCCACTGGGCCTGGGCAAGCCCAACCGCTTCGTCAATGCGCTGTATGCCCGGATTCGCGAGCTGCCGGAGCGTCGGCTGACGATCTATACGGCGTTGTCGCTCGGCCGCCCCGACCTCGGCGATGGCCTGCAACGGCGCTTTCTCGAACCCTTCGTCGAGCGAATCTTCGCCGACTACCCGGAGCTGGAGTACCTGCGCGACCTGCGTGCCAGCCGCCTGCCAGCCAATATCCGTGTCGAACAGTTCTTCATGCAGCCCGGCAGCCTGCTGCACAGCGCGCAGGCGCAGCAGGACTACGTCAGCAGCAACTACAGCCATGCGGCGCGGGACATCAATGCCAAGGGCCTCAACCTGATCGCCCAGATCGTCGCCGAGGATGGCGAGCGGCCCGATCACCTGAGCCTGAGCTGCAATCCCGACATCACCCTCGACCTCCTGCCGATGATCGAGCGCCGCCGCGCTGCCGGTGAAACCATCCTTCTGCTCGGCCAGGTACATGCCGGCCTGCCCTATATGCCGGGCGCCTCGGAGCTGAAGCGGGAACAGTTCGACCTGCTGATCGACGAGCCCGAGCGGACCCGACTGTTTTCCACGCCGAACATGCCGGTCAGCACCCAGGATCATCTGATCGGCGTATACGCTAGCACCCTGGTGCGCGATGGCGGCACGCTGCAGATCGGCATTGGCGCCATGGGCGATGCGCTGACTGCGGCCTTGCTGGCCCGGCAGGCGGACAACGAAGCCTACCAGGCGCTGCTCGGCGAGTTGCGCCTGACGCCCTGGCATGGGCTGATCGAGCGCGAGGGCGGGGTGATGCCTTTCGCCAGGGGGCTTTATGGTTGCAGCGAGATGCTGGTCAACGGCCTGCTGGCGTTGTTCGAGGCGGGCATCATCCGCCGCCCGGTATACCCTGATGCGGTGCGTCAGCAGGCAGCCAACTCGGGCGCGGCGGACACCGAGGACGGCGTGCTGGTGCATGGCGGTTTTTTCCTCGGGCCGCAGGCCTTCTATCAGCGGCTGCGCGAGATGCCGCTGGCCCTGCGCAAGCGCATCGACATGGGTGCGATCAGCTTCATCAACGAGCTGTATGGGCAGGAAGCGCTCAAGCGCTTGCAGCGCCGCGATGCGCGCTTCATGAACACGGTGTTCACCATGACACTGATGGGCGCCGGGGTGGCCGACCAGTTGGAGGACGGGCGGGTGCTCAGCGGCGTCGGCGGGCAATACAACTTCGTCGCCCAGGCCCATGCGCTGGAGGGCGCGCGTTCGGTTCTGCTCCTGCGTTCGTGGCGCGAAGCGGGCGGTGAGGTGAGTTCGAATATCGTCTGGGACTATGGCCACTGCACCATTCCCCGGCACCTGCGCGATGTGGTGGTGACCGAATATGGCATCGCCGATCTGCGCGGGCAGACCGACGCCGAGGTGATCGCCCGGCTGCTGGCGGTCAGTGATTCACGCTTCCAGCCGCAGTTGCTGGCCCAGGCCAAGAAGGCCGGGAAATTGCCGGAGGGCTTCGAGCTGGACCCGCGTTACTGCGACAACACCCCGGAGCGCCTGGAGGCTTTGCGCGCGCGGCATGCGCGGTTGTTCCCGGAGTATCCGCTGGGGTGTGATTTCACGGCCGAGGAGCGGGACCTGCTGCGGGCGCTGAACTGGCTGAAGAGCAAGTTCAAGCTCAGCGAAGCGCTGGAACTGGGCAAGGCAGCGCTGGACGCGCCGCCTGCCGAGGACTGGTCGGCGCAGTTGGCGCGGATGGGGCTGGAAAAGCCGGAGGGGTTGAAGGAAGAGGTGTACCAGCGGCTGGTGTTGGCGGGGTTGCAGGCGACGGCGCATGGTTTGGCTGTTTGAGTGACCGTGAGGGCCTCATCGCTGGCAAGCCAGCTCCCACAAGGATCGCATGCACCGCTGGACCTGTGGGAGCTGGCTTGCCAGCGATGAGGCCCTCAAGACCACCCAAAAACCCGAATATTCTTATTTCTTAAAGGTATTTAAATAATTTTTCTTATGCCTTTATAGTCAACCTCCTGCGTACCTGCCGACCAATCGGCGCGCCGCACGAACACGAACCAACACGGCGAAACCGTGAGTTTCTGATCGACGCGCGCTCCATTGGACGCGCTCTTCGCGGGAGTTAAACATGTCAGCGGCCTCCAACGCCTTGTCGTCCATCGACAGCGCACAGCAGCAACACTTCGAGATCCGGCCTTTCAACGGCGCAGTCGGCGCCGAGATCATCGGCCTGGACCTGGCGCAACCGGTGAATGGCGAAGACTTCGCCAAGATCCACCGGGCCCACCTCGACCATCATGTCCTGGTCTTCCGCGACCAGCGCATCACCCCGGAACAACAGATTGCCTTCAGCCGTCGCTTCGGCGTGCTGCAGATCCATGTACTCAAGCAGTTCCTGCTGGCCAATCATCCGGAAATCCTCATCGTTTCCAACATCGTCGAGAACGGCCAGAACATCGGCCTCGGCGACGCCGGCAAGTTCTGGCACTCGGACCTGTCCTACAAGGAACTGCCGAGCCTGGGGTCGATGCTGCATGCCCAGGAACTGCCCAGTGAAGGCGGCGATACCTTGTTCGCCGATATGCACAAGGCCTGGGACGGCCTGCCGGAAGCATTGCGCAAGGCGGTCGAAGGCCGTCAGGCGGCGCATTCCTACACCGCGCGCTACAGCGAGACCAAGTTCGAAGGCAATTGGCGCCCGACCTTGACCGCCGAGCAACTGGCCCAGGTGGCCGAAGTCATCCACCCCGTGGTGCGCACCCATCCGGAAAACGGGCGCAAGGCGCTGTTCGTCAGCGAAGGCTTCACCACCCGCATCGTCGGCCTGCCCGAGGATGAAAGCCGGCAGATCCTCGCCGAGCTGTACGCCCACAGCGTGCTTGAGCAGAACATCTACCGCCATCAGTGGCAGCCCCATGACCTGGTGTTCTGGGACAACCGCTCGCTGATCCACCTTGCCACCGGCTGCCCGGCGCACCTGCGTCGCAAGCTGTACCGCACCACTATCCAGGGCGACGCCCCGTTCTGATCCGTCGAGGATTCATCATGCGCAAGACTCTCAGCCGCCTCGCGGCCGGTATCGGCCTGAGCGCCAGCCTGATCGCCGGCAGCCTCGTCGCTCCGGCCACGGCCCAGGCCGAAGGCGAAATCCGTATCGCCGAACAGTTCGGTATCGTTTACCTGTTGCTCAACGTGGTCCGTGACCAGAACCTGATCGAGAAGCACGGCAAGGAACAAGGCATCGATATCAAGGTTGACTGGACCCAGCTTTCCGGTGGCGCCGCGACCAACGATGCATTGCTCTCCGGTTCGGTGGATATCGTCGGTGCCGGCGTCGGCCCGCTGCTGACCATCTGGGACCGCACCTATGGCCGGCAGAACGTCAAGGCCGTGGCTTCGCTCGGCAACTTCCCGTACTACCTGCTGAGCAGCAACCCGAACGTGAAGACCATCGCCGACATCAGCGAGAAAGACCGCATCGCCCTGCCGGCGGTAGGTGTCTCGGTGCAGTCGCGCTTCCTCCAGTACGCCGCGGCCCAGCAGTGGGGCGACAAGGAGTACAACCGTCTCGACAAGTACACCCTGGCCGTTCCGCACCCGGACGCCACTGCCGCGCTGCTCGCCGGCGGCACCGAGCTCAACGGTCACTTCTCCAACCCGCCGTTCCAGGAGCAGGCGCTGGCCAACAAGGACGTGCATGTCGTCCTCGATACCTATGAGCTGCTCGGCCCCAACTCGCCGACCGTGCTGTTCACCACCGAGAAATTCCGTAAGGACAACCCGAAAACCTACAAGGCCTTCGTCGATGCCCTCGCCGAAGCGGCGGATTTCGCCCAGAAGGACAAGGCCGCGGCGGCCGACACCTATATCCGTGTGACCAAGGCCAAGATCAGCCGCGACGAGCTGCTGAAGATCATCGACAACCCGAAGTACGAATTCACCATTACGCCGAAGAACACCTACAAGCTGGCGGAGTTCCTCTACCGCGTCGGTGCGATCAAGCACAAACCCGAGTCGTGGAAGGACTACTTCTTCCAGGATGAAAAGCCGCTTCAGGGGAGCTGAGTTCATGACCGCCCAACTGCAAGGCCACACGGCCAGCAAGCTGAGCCGAGTAGACACCCCACCGTTGTTGCAGGTGGACAACCTCAGCCTGGAATACCGCACCGCGCAGCGCGTGGTGCGGGCCACCCACCAGGTCAGTTTCGAAGTGGACAAGGGCGACCGCTTCGTCCTGCTCGGGCCCTCGGGCTGCGGCAAGTCCACCTTGCTCAAGGCGGTCGGCGGCTTCATCGCGCCGAGCGAAGGCAGCATTCGCCTGCAAGGGCAAGCGGTGCATGGCCCGGGTCCGGACCGCATCGTGGTGTTCCAGGAATTCGACCAGTTGCCGCCTTGGAAGACGGTGAAGCAGAACGTCATGTTCCCGCTACTGGTCTCGGGCACCCTCAAGCGCGCCGAGGCCGAGCAGCGCGCCCTGGAATACCTGGAGAAGGTCGGCCTGGCGGCTTTCGCCGACGCCTATCCGCACACGCTTTCCGGAGGCATGAAGGCGCGGGTGTCGATCGCCCGGGCCCTGGCCATGCAGCCGAAGATCCTGCTGATGGACGAACCCTTCGCCGCCCTGGACGCCCTGACCCGGCGCAAGATGCAGGAAGAACTGCTGGCGCTGTGGGAGGAGGTGCGCTTTACCCTGCTGTTCGTCACCCACTCCATCGAGGAAGCGTTGGTGGTGGGTAACCGTATCCTCCTGCTGTCGCCCCATCCGGGCCGGGTGCGTGCCGAGATCCACAGCCATCAGTACGACCTGCACAGCCTCGGCGGCGCCGATTTCCAGGCCAGCGCGCGGCGTATCCACAGCCTGCTGTTCGAAGACGGCCAGTCGCCGATCGCCGATGCCGAACTGGGTTTCACCGATATCCGTATCGCCTACTGACCGGGAGCCTTGTCATGACGATCCAATCTTCCCCGCGTCGGGAATACGAAATTGCCCTGCAGCCATGGGAGGGCGTCGCGCTGGAGCGCGAGCTGCCGCTGGTCCAGCGCTTGTGGCAACACGGCTGGCTGCGCAAGAGCGTGATCCTGCTGTTGATCGCCATCCTCTGGGAAGCCGCTGCCCGCTACCAGGGCAACGACCTGCTGCTGCCGACCTTCCTGCAAACCGCCCAGGCCCTGTGGGACGGCATGATCAGCGGCGAGTTGCCGGCCAAGGTCGGCGTGTCGCTGGTGGTGCTGATCAAGGGCTATGTGCTGGGCATCATCCTCGCCTTCGGCCTCACCAGCCTGGCGGTCTCGACCCAGTTCGGCCGCGACCTGCTCGGCACCCTGACCTCGATGTTCAACCCGCTGCCGGCCATCGCCCTGCTGCCGCTGGCGCTGCTGTGGTTCGGGCTGGGCGAGAACAGCCTGATCTTCGTCCTGGTGCACTCGGTGCTGTGGGCGCTGGCGCTGAATACCTACGCGGGGTTCCTCGGGGTCAACGAGACGCTGCGCATGGCCGGGCGCAACTACGGCCTGCGCGGGCTGCGCCTGGTGTTGCATATCCTGGTGCCGGCGGCGCTGCCGTCGATTCTTTCCGGGTTGAAGATCGGCTGGGCCTTCGCCTGGCGCACGCTGATCGCCGCCGAGCTGGTGTTCGGCGCTACCAGCGGCAAGGGCGGGCTGGGCTGGTACATCTTCCAGAACCGCAACGAGCTGTACACCGACAAAGTCTTCGCCGGGCTGGCGGTGGTGATCCTGATTGGCCTGCTGGTGGAAGGCCTGGTGTTCAACGCGCTGGAGCGCGTGACCGTGCGCCGCTGGGGCATGCAGCGCTGAATCAGTCTTGCTGATACGCCGCCGCCGCATTGCTCAGGGTCTGCGAGATCAACTGGCGCAAGGCCGGCGGCTGTTCCACCACCAGCTCATCGCCCTGGCTCAGCAGCCACCAGCGCAGGCTCCAGCTATTGCTGACCGTGGCCTGGAGGCGGTGGCCGTGTTCCAGGTCGGTCAGTTGCATGTCCGGTGACAATGGCGTCTCCTGCATGCGTCGGGCGAGGTTATCGCTGACCCAGGCCTGCAGCTCGATCTTCTCCGCGCTGCCGAACTGCAGGGCATCGCTGCGCAGGTAGGCTTGCAGGTCGAAGTCGTCCAGGCCCAGGGCCGGGCTGTCCAGCACGCTCAAGTGGCGGAAACGGTGTACGGCGAACTGGCGGATATCGCTGTAGGGCTGGGCCGTGGCGATCAGGTAGGCGACCTGGCCGCGCTGGATCAGGGCCAGCGGATTGAGGGTCAGGTCGACGGTGCGATCGTTATGCGCCGAGTAATACAGGCCCTGCAACTGATGCTCGTCGAGCAGCGCCTTTTGCACCGTTTCAAGGATGTTGTCCGGCACCTCGGGCGCGCGCATGTTCATCTCCGGCCGCACACTGGCGACCTTGTCCAGCCAGCGCGCGGCCTTGTTTTGCGCCGACAGGGTTTCGAGCTTTTGCCGGGCATGGGCGAAGCGGGCATCCAGGCCCTTGAGCATGCTGCCGGGCAGCAGCGGCCGCACGGCTTCCTCCACCAGTGCCAGGCTCAGTGCTTCGCTGACGCTCAGGCCACGCAACTCTACACAGGCATTCGCTGCCCAATACCAACCATAGGGAATGCTGCGGTCGTTGCGCTCCAGCGGAAAGATCAACGAAAGCTCGTTGAGATCGCGCTCGATGCTGCGCTTGCTGATAGTGAAGCCGGCGTCCTTCAGGCGCATCACCAGCTCCGTGCTAGTGATGCCCGGCGAGCGGCTGGGCAACTGGCGCAGCAATTCCCATTGACGACTGAGGGTGGCGCGTGTGGTAGCGGAGGGCAAAACGGTGAGTCCTTGTCTAGGCTTGCGGCAAAAGCAGGGTATTCGCCACATGATATGGCAATTTGCCATTAATTTATCCATTCAAGGATGAACCGTTGAATCGCTCCGACGAACGTGTTCGCGACAGGTTTTGTCGTGACGCTGCGCACAATCACGCCTCGACGCCCAGAAGGAAGCCAAGAAGGAGGGCGGTTCCATGAGGATGAACATGTCTGCTGCCAGCAATATCTATTCTCTGCTCGGGCGCCTGTTGCCGGAGCGTGTGATGCTTGCGCCCGGGCCTGCCCGTGTGCGGCGGCTCTACAGCGGTGTCGGCATGCCGGCGCAGCGCGCGGCGCTGGGGGAAAGCTTCAGCCTGGTCAGCCTGCTGGACGAAGCGCACGACCTGCAGACGGTGTATGCCGACCTGCGCAGGCAGGCGCTGGATGGCAGCGTGGCGGCGCTCAACGACCTTGGCTGGATCTGGCTCAACGGCCGTTACTGGCGCGCCGATCCGGTGCTGGCCGGGCACCTGCTGCGCATGGCGGCGTTGCAGGGCAGTGCGGTGGCCTGGTTCAACCTCGGCCAGCAGCACTACTTCGGCAAAGGTGTGCAGGTCGCCTATGCCAACGCCGCCGAGTACTACCGGCATGCCTTCGAAGCGGGGCTGGCGGAGGCAGCGGCGGCGCTGGGAGACCTGTACGAAGAAGAGGTCTGCGACAGCGACAGCGACTCCAACCCCTGGCAAATGGACCCGCGACAAGCCTATGAATGGTTCATGCGCGGCGCGCAGCGCGGAGATGCCCGGTGTCGCTTCGAGGCGGGGTATCGCTTGCTGCACGGGCTCCAGGTGGACAAGGACAGCCGTGCCGGGGTGTATTGGCTGGAACTGGCGGCGGTGGCCGGGGTGATGCAGGCGGCGGAAGAACTGGCCCTGCATTTCCAGACCGGGGGCAATGAACTGCGCTACCTGTTCTGGCGCGACCAGGCGATCGGGCTGGGCAGCCCGCTGGCGTTGGCGATGAAGGTCGAGGATCAGTTGCGCACCTAGCAAGAACATCGTGGTCCCTGTGGGAGCGGGTTTACCCGCGATTACAATAGTGAATTCACCATCGCAATCGCGGGTAAACCCGCTCCCACAGGTACGCGTAGATCGGTATCTCTCCCAGACGGCTATTGACGCTCCCCGCACCTTCGAAGGATATTAATAGTTAGCAAACTATGAATATTCCCCGATGAAGCTCGAAGCACTGCAAATGAACACCAGCAGCGGCATGGTCATGGCCAGCCGCAGTTGGCGACGCATCTGCCAGACCACCCTGGCGCGCTTTGGCATCAGCGAGGCCTGCGCCGTACCGCTGCTGATGATCCTGCGCCTTGGTGACGGTGTGCATCAGGTCGCGGTGGCCCAGGCGGTGGGGGTGGAAAGCCCGTCGCTGGTGCGTCTGCTCGACCAGTTGTGCAGCGCCGGTTATGTCCGGCGCTGCGAAGATCCAGGTGACCGCCGGGCCAAGGCCCTGTCCCTGACCGACGAAGGCCGCAGCCTGGCCGAAGCCATCGAAAGCGAACTGGTGCGCCTGCGTCGCGACGTGCTCAAGGACGTCTGCGCGGCAGATCTGGAGGCCACCCTGCGCGTGGTCAAGGCCTTCGAAGAGGCGGCGCAACGTTCGCCGGGCCTGCCCCTGTGAAGCACTTCTTCAGCTCGATGCCGCCCGCGCGGGACTGGTTCTACGGCGTGCGCACCTTCGCCGCGTCGATGATCGCCTTGTACATCGCCCTGCTCCTGCAATTGCCACGACCTTACTGGGCGATGGCGACTGTCTATATCGTCTCCAGCCCTTTTGTCGGGCCGACCAGTTCCAAGGCCCTGTACCGCGCCGTTGGCACCTTGCTCGGTGCCGCCGGGGCGGTGTTCCTAGTGCCGCTGCTGGTTCAGGCGCCGGTGTTGCTGACCCTGGCCGTGGCCCTGTGGACCGCGACCCTGCTGTTCCTCTCCCTGCACCTGCGCACCGCCAACAGCTACACCCTGATGCTGGCCGGCTACACCCTGCCGATGATCGCCCTGCCGGTGGTGGACAATCCCCAGGCGGTGTTCGACATCGCTTCGTCCCGGGCCCAGGAAATCTGCCTGGGTATCGTCTGTGCAGCGGTGGTCGGGGCGGTGTTCTGGCCGCGCCGCTTGACCCCGGTGTTCGTTGGCGCCACCGGCAACTGGTTCGGCAGTGCCATCGGCTACTGCGACATCTTTCTTGCCCGCAATGTGCCTGCCGACAGCGTGGCGGGCCTGCGCGGCTCGATGGTGGCGACCTTCAACACCCTGGAAATGATGATCGGCCAGCTATCCCACGAAGGGGCGCGGCCGCAGACGGTGAAGAACGCCCGCGAGCTGCGTGGGCGCATGATCCACCTGCTGCCGGTGGTCGATGCCCTGGATGACGCCTTGCTCGCCCTCGAAGGCCGTGCACCGGAGCAGGCCGCGCAACTGGAGGGGCTTCTTGCACAGGCGCGCGAATGGCTGAAAAGTACCGCGACGCAAGCCCCGGTAGCACGCTGGGCGGCCCTGCGCGACCAGCTCGAACGCCTGCAGCCCAGCGTCGCCGAACTCGACCAGCGCCCCGGGCTGCTGCTGTCCAACGCCCTTTACCGCCTCGGTGAATGGATCGACCTGTGGCAGGACTGCTGCAGCCTCAAGCACGCCATCGCCAATGAAGACCTTTCGCCCTGGCGCGCGGTGTATCGCCATTGGCGCCTGGGCCGCCTGACGCCTTTCTTCGATCGCGGCCTGATGCTGTATTCGGTGTTTTCTACCTTCAGTGCCATCGCCGTGGCCACCGGCCTGTGGATCGCCCTGGGCTGGGCCGATGGCGCCAGCGCGGTGATCCTCGCGGCAGTGGCGTGCAGCTTCTTCGCCGCCATGGACGACCCGGCGCCGCAGATCTACCGCTTCTTCTTCTGGACCACCCTGTCGGTGGTGTTCGCCAGCCTGTATCTGTTCCTGGTCCTGCCCAACCTGCATGACTTCCCCATGCTGGTGCTGGCCTTCGCCGTGCCCTTCATCTGCGTCGGCACCCTGACCGTGCAGCCGCAGTTCTACCTTGGCACCTTGCTGACCATCGTCAACACCGCCTCCTTCATCAGCATCCAGGGCGCTTACGACGCGGATTTTCTCGCCTTCGCCAATGCCAATATCGCCGGCCCGGTGGGCCTGCTGTTCGCCTTTATCTGGACCTTGGTGATGCGCCCGTTCGGCGTCGAGCTGGCGGCCCGGCGCCTGACCCGCTTCAGTTGGCGCGACATCGTCGGCATGACCCGCCCAGCCACCCTCGCTGAACACCGCCGCCTCGGGGTGCAGATGCTCGACCGCCTGATGCAGCACCTGCCACGCCTGAGCCAGACCGGCCAGGACAGCGGCGCGGCCCTGCGTGACCTGCGCGTGGGCCTTAATCTGCTGGACCTGCTCGCCTACCTGCCACGGGCGACCCCGGAGCCTCGGGCGGCGCTGGAAAACGTCATCGAGGAAGTCGGCGGCCACTTCCAGGCCTGCCTAGACGCCGGCGAGCGCCAGCACGCCCCGGCTGTGTTGCTGGGCAGCATGGAAAAGGCCCGTCGCGCCCTCAATCTCGACGCCATGGAAGGCTGCGCCGAAGCGCGCCTGCATTTGCTCCATGCGCTCAGCGGCCTGCGCCTGGCGCTGCTGCCGGGTGTGGAGGTTGTGCTGGAGCCCGACCCGCAATCGCAACTGCCCTATGGCCTCGACGGAGCACCCCTGTGATCGGTGAACTGGATATCAGCGGGGTATTCCTGCCCACGCTGCTGGTGATGATGCTGGTCAGCTACCTGCTGTTCCTTGGCATCCACGCGGTGCTCAACCGCCTGCACTTCTACCGCCTGGTCTGGCACCGGGCGTTGTTCAACGTTGCGCTCTACGCCGTGCTCCTTGGCACGCTGGACCACTTTTGCCGAAGCCTGATGCTGCCATGAAGAAACCGTTTTTGACCCTGGGCCGTGTGGTCCTGACGCTGTTGGTTGTGACCCTGGCGACCGTGCTGGTCTGGCAGATGGTCCTGTACTACATGTTCGCCCCCTGGACCCGCGACGGGCATATCCGTGCCGATGTGATCCAGATCGCTCCCGACGTCTCCGGCCTGATCCAGGAAGTCGCGGTGCGCGACAACCAGCCGATCAAGCGTGGCGACGTGCTCTTCACGATCGACCAGGACCGCTTCCGCCTGGCCCTGCGCCAGGCGCAGGCGACCCTGGCCGAGCGCAAGGAAAGCCTGGCCCAGGCCCAGCGCGAAGCCAGGCGCAACAAGGGCCTGGGCAACCTGGTCGCCGCCGAGCAACTGGAAGAGAGCCAGTCGCGCCAGGCCCGCGCCCAGTCGGCGCTGGACGAGGCCCAGGTGGCCGTGGATGCGGCGCAACTCAACCTTGACCGTTCGGTAGTCCGCAGCCCGGTCAATGGCTACCTCAACGACCGCGCGCCGCGCGCCCACGAGTTCGTCAGCGCCGGGCGTCCGGTACTGGCGGTGGTGGACAGCGAGTCGTATCACGTCGATGGCTACTTCGAGGAAACCAAGCTCTCCGGCATCCATGTCGGGCAGGCCGTGGATATCCGCGTGATGGGCGACAACACCCGGCTGCGCGGCCATGTGCAGAGCATCGTTGCCGGTATCGAGGACCGTGACCGCAGCAGCGGCGCCAACCTGTTGCCCAACGTCAACCCGGCGTTCAGCTGGGTACGCCTGGCGCAACGGATTCCGGTGCGCATCGCCTTCGACGAAGTACCGGCGGACTTCCGCCTGATCGCCGGACGCACCGCCACGGTGTCGATCATCGAGGACACCCGGCCATGAAAAGGCTGTCGCTGCTTGGCTTGAGCCTGCTGCTCTCGGCCTGCCAGATGGTCGGGCCGGATTACCGGTTGCCGGAGAAGGCCGCCTTCAATCGTATTGACCTGCAAGGGCAACTGCGCGCCGACGCCGACAGCGTGGTTTCGGCGCCGGTGCCGAAGGACTGGTGGCGGCTGTATCGTGACGAGCGCCTGGATGCCCTGGTCAACCAGGCGCTGGCGGCCAACAGCGAACTGCGCGTGGCAGCGGCGAACATCGCCCGGGCCCGGGCGCAGGTCGAGGAAGCCGAGGCGCAAGGCGGCTTCAACGGTGGCGTCAAGCTCGGCGCGCAGCGCCTGCAGGAGTCTGGCGAGGCCTTCCTGCTGGCGGACAAGGTGCCGGTGGCGAACATCGGCGAGGCGATCATCAGCGCGTCCTACCAGTTCGACCTGTGGGGCACATTGAAGCGTGGCGTCGAGGCGGCCCAGGCCAATGCCGACGCCGTGCAGGCCGCGGCAGATACAGCGCGGATCACCGTGGTGGCCGATGTGGTGCGGGCCTATACCCAGGTCTGCGCGGCCAACGAGGAATATCACATCGCCCGCGAGTCGCTGGACCTGCAGGACCAGAGCGTCAGCCTGACCCGGCGCCTGCGTGATGCCGGGCGTGGCGATGAAACCCAGGTGACCCGTACCGAGACCCGCTTCAAGTCGCTGCGCGCCGAGTTGCCGCGCTACCAGGCGGCGCGGGACGCGGGGCTGTACACCTTGTCGATGCTGCTGGCCAAACCGGTGGATCAACTGCCGGCGGGAACTGTCGATTGCGCCGAGCTGCCGCATATCGCCCGGGTGTTGCCGGTGGGTGACGGCGCCGCGTTGCTCAAGCGGCGCCCGGATGTACGCCGGGCCGAGCGCATGCTGGCGGCGTCCACCGCGACCATCGGCGTGGCGACCGGGCAGTTGTATCCGGATATCAGCATCGGCGCGCAGGTGGGCACCATCGGTATCCTGGAAAACCTCGGCAAGCCGGCAACCAACCGCTGGGGCTTCGGCCCGCTGCTGACCTGGACGGTGCCGACCAATGGCTCGCGGGCGCGGATCCGCGAAGCCGAGGCCGGCACCCAGGCGGCGCTGGCCAACTTCGACGGCGTGGTGCTGAACGCCATACGCGAAACCCAGACCAGCCTGTCGCAGTACAGCGCCTTGCTGGATCGGCGCGATGCGCTGGAAGAGGCGGAGCGCTCGGCGAAGCTGGCGGCGGACCAGACGCACCGGTTCTACCAGGCCGGACGGGCGTCGTTCCTCGCGGATCTGGAGGCAACCCGGACCTATACCGATATGCGGGCGCAACTGGCGACGGCGAATACCCAGGTGGCGATGGGGCAGATCGGGTTGTTCCTGGCGCTTGGTGGGGGCTGGTAGGCCGCCATCGCTGGCAAGCCAGCTCCCACAGGGTGCTGTGGGAGCTGGCTTGCCAGCGATGAGGCCCTAAACAACACCACAACTTACCTGGCCTAAACTTTCACTCCTTCAGGCAATCAATCCCTTATCAACCCGCCCAAAGGAGTGCCACATGGACCTGTCCCACCACGAATTCTCCGCCTTGTTCGAGCAACTCGGCCTGCCTTCCGATGCCACCAGCATCCAGCAGTTCCTCACCAGTCACTCCCCGCTGAAGAACGAAATCAAGCTGGTCGACGCGCCATTCTGGAGCGATGCCCAGCGCGCCTTCCTCAAGGCCGAATACATTGCCGATTCGGATTGGATCATGACCATCGATCAACTCAACGTGGCCCTCAGAAATAAACGCTGAGCGGCACCCTATGAGCTTCATTGGCGTTGCTATGCTCAGAAAAAAACAACAAGGGGACAGCGCCAATGAAAGACCCCTATGCCGTCGGCTTCTGGGCAGCCGTTGCCGCCCTGGGCCTGCTGACCGCCGGTTATTTCTACGGGGTCAGGGAAGTCCACCAGCTCGATCAGGCCCGCCAGTTCCTCTACGGAGCCGCCGGCCTGATCGCGGCCCTCGCCCTGAGCGCGCTGGCGTGGATTCGCTGGCAGTTGCTGAAGACGCGAAGGCGCCAACTGGAACAGGGACGAACGCTGGTCGCCATCTGGAACACCAAGGTTGCCCTGCGCCGTGTAGAAACCGTGTTCGACCGCTATTTCTGGGGCAGTTACTGGCAGCCGGGGCGGACCTTCCAGGAAGTGATGGGCGAGCTTGAAGGCACGCCTCTGGAGCGCAGCCTCGAAGCGCTCAAGGCGCAGTGCCAGGAGCTCGATCAGGAAACCCACGATCGCCACCGTCATTGGCTGAACAACGCCCGCGAGCTGTCCAGCGTGGCCACGGCCATGGCCCGCGAGCGCTACCAGCTCGACCTGTGCGACTCGCAGCAAAGCTCGCGACGCGGTGCTGCGGTGCTCAACCGCGACCTTGAGGTGCTGGTGTACACCTGGTCGGCGCGGTTGCGCAGTTTCGATCATCAGCTCGATGAGCTCGAGGGCGAGTACCGCTAGTTATCATTCGCCGCGGATATAGCCTTCCAGCTGGCGAATCAGATCGGCCTGCTCGGCGATGGCTTCCTTGACCAGGTCGCCGATCGACAGCAGGCCGAGCAGTTTGCCGTCTTCCACCACCGGCAGGTGGCGCAGGTGGCTGTTGGTCATCATGGTCATGCAGGTATCGACGTTCTGATGGGAGTTCACGGTGATCACCGGTGAACTCATGATCTCGCGTACTTCGGTACCCACCGATGAGCGCCCCTTGAGCACCATCTTTCGCGCGTAATCGCGCTCGCTGACGATGCCCACCACTTCGCCTCCCTCGACCACCGGCAACGCGCCGACGTTTTTCTCTGCCATCACCATCAGAGCCTCGAGCACCGTCTGGTGCGGCGCGATGGTGTAGACCTGGTCGGTATGCTGCGACTTCAACTTCAATAGCTGTGCCACGGTTTTCATTGTGGGCCCTCTGCATGGGGTGGTGTTGGTAAGGCAGATACCCACAAGAATCGTGCACGACCGCAGAACGGGCAAGGCGGATTGCGGCATCGAGGCCATTGAAAAACGTCATCGCCACGTTTTTCCCGGCCCGCTCCGTGTTTTCAGCCCTGGCTGGCGCTGTTCGCGCCGAGGATCTTGCCGAGGAACTGTTTGGTCCGTTCATGCTGCGGGTTGGCGAACAGCGCCTTGGCTTCGCCCTGTTCGACGATCACCCCCTTGTCGAAGAAGATCACCCGGTTTGCCACGTCGCGGGCGAAATTCATTTCGTGGGTAACGATGATCATCGTGCGTTTTTCCCTGGCGAGGTCGCGGATGGTCGCCAGCACTTCGCCGACCAGTTCCGGGTCGAGGGCCGAGGTGGGTTCGTCGAAGAGGATCACCTGGGGCTCCATCGCCAGCGCGCGGGCGATGGCCACGCGCTGTTGCTGGCCGCCGGACAGGCGCCGCGGATAGGCGTCTTCCTTGCCCGCCAGGCCGACCTTGGCCAGCAGTGACCGCCCCAGTGCCGCCGCCTGTTCGTGGGGTGTTTTCTTCACGATCAGCGGACCTTCGATCACGTTCTCCAGCGCGGTGCGATGGGGGAACAGATTGAAGTTCTGGAACACGAATCCGACCTGCTGGCGCAGGCGGCGGATCAGCCCGCCCTGCTGCTTGAGCGGGCGGCCGGCGTCGATCTGCACGTCACCGACCTGGATGGTGCCGCCGTCCGGGGTTTCCAGCAGGTTCAGGCAGCGCAGGAAGGTGGTCTTACCCGAACCGCTAGGGCCGATGATAGCGATGACTTCCCCGGGCTCGACGGTCAGGTCGATGTCCTTGAGCACGGCGTGATCGTTGAAATGCTTGTTCAGGCCTTGCACGCGGATCATCGTTGCGGCTCCTGGTCATGCCGGTTGACCCGGGCCTCCATGCGGTGCTGGAAGTGGGCGAGGATGCTGCAAAGGATCCAGTAGATCACCGCCACGGCCAGGTACATGGTGAACACCTCGAAGGTGCGCGCGGTGATCAGCTGCGCCTGGCGGAACAGTTCGGGTACCTGGATGGTGGCGGCCAGGGCGGTGTCCTTGACCAGCGAGATAAAGCTGTTGCCCAGCGGCGGCAGGGCCGTGCGCAGCGCCTGCGGCAGGATCGCCCGACGCATCGCCTGGGTGCGGGTCATGCCGATGCTGGCGGCGGCTTCCCACTGGCCGCGGTCGATCGAGGAGATTGCCGCGCGCAGGATTTCGCAGATATAGGCGGCCATGTTCAGCGAAAGGCCGATCAGCGAAGCCGGGATCGGATCGAGCTCGATACCGATCTGCGGCATGCCGAAGTAGATCACGAACAATTGCACCAGCAGCGGCGTGCCGCGGAAGAACGACACGTAGATGCGCGCCAGCCAGTCCAGCGGGGGGATCTTCGATAGGCGCATCAACGCCAGGGCGAAGCCCAGGATCAGGCCGAAGAACATCCCGCCGACGCTGAGCAATACGGTGTAGCCAGCGCCCTTCAGCAGGAAGGGCGTGGAGTCGGCAACCAGTTGCAGGCTTTCAGCGATCATTTGGTGACATCAGCACCGAAGTATTTCTCCGACAGCTTGGCCAGCGTACCGTCGGCGCGCAGCTTGTCCAGGGCCTTGTTGATCGCCTCGAGCAGCTCCGGCTCGCCCTTGCGCAGGGCCACGCCCGATTCCAGGCGGGAGAAGGCGGCGCCGGCCAGTTCGGTGTCCTTGGCCTTTTGCGCATATTCCAGTGCGGCCAGGCGATCGATCAGGATCGCGTCGATGCGCCCGTTGCGCAGGTCGGCGAACTTGCTCGGATCATCCTCGTAGGTGCGCACATCGGCTTGCGGTACGGCCTGTTTCACCCATTGCTCGTAGTTGGTGCCCAGGCCCACACCGACCTTCTTGCCGGCCAGGTCGGCGGCGGCATTGATGTTCAGGTCAGCAGCTTTCTTCTTCAGGATCAGCGCCTGGATACCGGAAACGGTGTAGGACTCGGAGAAGTCGTATTTCTTCTTGCGCTCGTCGGAGATGGTCACCTGGTTCACCACCACGTCGAGACGCTTGGACTCCAGGGCGGCGAGAATCCCGTCCCACTTGGTCGGCTGGACCTTGGCCTTGACCCCCAGCTCCTTGGCCAGGGCTTCCGACAGCTCTACCTCGAAGCCGGTCAGCTTGCCATTCTCGTCGACGAAGCTGAACGGTGGGTAAGTGCCTTCCAGGCCGACGTTGATCACGCCCTTGTCCTTGATGGTCTGCAGCTGCTCGCCGGCCACTGCCTGGCCGAGCAGGCTGGCACCCAGCAGAATGCCGGCGCCGACACCGAGAATGCGTTTGGTGAAAACGGAAATCGTCATGCCCTGTCCCCAGTCTTGTTGTGAAAGTGGTGGTGACTATAAGAGCGCGCTCTATAGGCCTGAAAATAATAAAAAGTAATTCTCATATTCTTTTCAGGCTTATGCGTCTGCGCCGGTCTCAGCGTGTATAGACATCAGGGTAGGCGAATAATGCCGGCGCCCCGCCCGTGTGCAGAAAAATCAGTGGACCGTCGTCGAAGCGTTGCCGGGCGATGCCGTCGAGCAGCCCGGCCATGGCCTTGCCGGTATACACCGGGTCGAGCAGGACGCCTTCCTGGCTGGCCAGCAGGCGGATCGCGGCGAGGCCGCCGGCATTGGCTTCGCCGTAGCGGGGCGCGTAGTACTCGTCCCACAAGTTGACCTTGAAGGCGTTTGGCAGTTGTACGCCGAGCAGCTCGGCGGTGCGTTCGGCCAGGGCCTGCACCTTGGGTTTCTGGGCTTCTTCGCTGCGCGAAACGGTGATGCCGATCACCGGCAGGTCGGGCAGGCGCTCGGCCAATGCCAGGGCCAGGCCGGCATGGGTGCCGGCGCTGCCGGAGGCGAGCACCACGCCGGCGAAGCGCTGGCCGCTCTGTTCGATCTGCGCGGCCAGCTCCAGCCCGGCGCGCACGTAGCCCAGGGCGCCGAGGGCATTGGAGCCGCCGATGGGCACCAGGTACGGCTTGCGGCCACTGGCATGCAGGCGCACGCCGAGGGCCTGAAGCTGCTCGTCGGCATTGTCGAGGTTGTCGACCAGCTCGACCTTGGCATCGAACAGCTCCAGCAACCGGCGGTTGCCGTTCTCCAGGTACTCGGGGGAATCGGTGCCGGTGGGGTTTTCCAGCAGCGCCACGCAACCGAGGCCGAGACGGGCGGCGAGGGCAGCGGTCTGGCGTACATGGTTGGACTGGATCGCGCCGGCGGTGACCAGGGTATCCGCGCCCTTGGCCAGGGCGTCGGCGCCAAGGTATTCGAGCTTGCGCAGCTTGTTGCCGCCGAGGGCGAGGGGCGTGAGGTCGTCGCGCTTGAGGTAGATCTCGCGCCCGGCCCAGGCCGACAGGCGCTGGAGCTTTTCCAGCGGGGTCGGGGTACCGAGCAGTTCCAGGCGATTGAAGCGGGACAGCTGTCGTTCGATCATGGGCTTGGTCAGTTGTAGGAAAATTCGAGCATAAGCAGTGATCGGCTCACGGACAACTGTGATGCCAATCGCTGGCAAGCCAGCTCCCACAAGTATCCACGGCGCCACTGAACCTGTGGGAGCTGGCTTGCCAGCGATTTGGGGCCACCCCGGTATTCCTGCTTATGCATGGCATATAGCCAACCGTCATAACAGGGTATTTTTTCCAGCCCCCGTCCATGACGTAGAGTGCTGGACAGGAGAGCGGCATTCCCCTACCAGTCCCATGCCGCCGAGCAGGAGAAACAACCGTGAGCGACAACGCGCAGTCCGGGTATTGGCAATTGAATTCCATCGTCGGCCAGCTTCGTTCGGCCCGCGATGAGTGGCGCACCCGCAATGGCCGCAGCAGCGGTGAGCAGGGCGGACGCGAGCTGCCGTCGCGCGAGGCGGTCAGGCAGATCCTCGAACAACTCTGTGGTGCGCTGTTTCCCATGCGCCTGGGTCCGGTGGATCTGCGCGAGGAAAGCGAAGACTTCTATGTCGGCCATACCCTCGACTCGGCGCTGACCTCGTTGCTCGCCCAGGCCCGCCTGGAACTGCGTTACGCCGCGCGCCATGACAAGCAGGATGATGCGGATGTCGATGCCAGGGCGCTGCGCCTGATCCAGGAGTTCGCCGCAGCCCTGCCGGCCATGCGCGTGCTGCTCGACACCGACGTACTGGCCGCCTTCCACGGTGACCCGGCGGCACGCAGCGTCGACGAAGTGCTGCTGTGCTATCCCGGCGTTCTGGCGATCATCCATCACCGTCTCGCCCATCACCTCTACCGCGCCGGGCTGCCACTGCTGGCGCGGATCAGTTCCGAGCTGGCGCATTCCATCACCGGGATCGACATCCACCCGGGCGCGCAGATCGGCCCTAGCTTCTTCATCGACCATGGCACCGGCGTGGTGATCGGCGAAACCGCGATCATCGGCGAACGCGTGCGCATCTACCAGCACGTCACCCTGGGCGCCAAGCGCTTCCCCGAGGATGAATGCGGCAAGCTGCAGAAAGGCCATCCTCGCCACCCGATTGTCGAGGATGACGTGGTGATCTATGCCGGGGCGACCATTCTCGGGCGGATCACCATCGGCAAGGGCTCGACCATTGGCGGTAACGTCTGGCTGACCCGCAGCGTGCCGGCAGAGAGCAATATCACCCAGGCCAACCTGCAGTCGGACGAGGGCGCGCAGAAGTAATTCTTGGGTGGCCTCGAGGGCCCCATCGCTGGCAAGCCAGCTCCCACAGGTTACGCGATCCCTGTGGGAGCTGGCTTGCCAGCGATGAGGCCCTCAAGAACAGCACAAATTTCCCAGTCCAGTAGTCAGCCATAGGTCGCCTCGAATCCCGATCCATGTTTAACTTGAACGCTTGTTCAAATTAAAAACGCTGGTCCGCTGCCGGTGTTCAACAGGAGGATCTGCCTTTGCTGAACCCGTTCAACCCCACCGCTCTTTGTTCCTGCGAGGTATTTCAACGATGAATGCCCCGTCCAGGATCCGCATGAACCCTCCGGTGTTCTACTTCGCCGCCACCTTCATCCTGCTGTTCGCCCTGACCGTCATCGCCAACCCGCAGGCCGCTGGCGAGTGGCTGCTGGCCGCGCAGAACTGGGCGGCGCATACCGTCGGCTGGTACTACATGCTGGCCATGACCCTGTACCTGGTGTTCGTGGTGGTCACCGCGCTGTCCGGCTACGGCAAGATCAAGCTCGGTGCCGACCATGACGAGCCCGAGTTCAGCTACCTGTCCTGGGCCGGCATGCTGTTCGCCGCAGGGATCAGCATCACCTTGTTCTTCTTCTGTGTCTCCGAACCCCTGACCCACCTGATGCAGCCGCCCCAGGGCGAAGCCGGCACGGTGGAGGCGGGGCGCCAGGCTATGCAGGTGCTGTTCCTGCACTGGGGCCTGCACGGCTGGGGCGTATTTGCTTTCGTCGGCATGGCCCTGGCCTATTTCGCCTACCGGCACAACCTGCCGCTGGCGCTGCGCTCGGCGCTGTATCCGCTGATCGGCAAGCGCATCAACGGGCCGATCGGCTACGCGGTGGATGGTTTCGGCATCATCGCCACGGTGTTCGGCCTCGGCGCCGACATGGGCTTCGGCGTGCTCCATCTCAATTCCGGGCTCGACTACCTGTTCGGTATCGCCCACACCCAATGGATACAGGTCGCGCTGATTGCCCTGATGATGGGCGCTGCGGTGATGGTGGCCGTCGCCGGGGTGGAGAAGGGCGTGCGGGTGATGTCCGACATCAACCTGTTCCTCGCCTGCGCGCTGCTGCTGTTCGTGCTGTTCGCCGGCCCCACCCAGCATCTGTTCAACACCCTGATCCAGAACCTTGGCGACTACCTCGCGGTGTTGCCTCGCAAGAGCTTCGACGTATATGCCTACAACCAGTCCAACGACTGGCTGGGCAACTGGACGGTGTTCTATTGGGCCTGGTGGATTGCCTGGGCGCCCTTCGTGGGGCTGTTCATCGCGCGCATTTCCCGGGGCCGGACCATTCGCGAGTTCGTCTTCGGCGTGCTGCTGATCCCGCTCGGCTTCACCCTCGCGTGGATGTCGATCTTCGGCAACAGCGCCCTGAGCCAGGTGCTCGACCACGGCATGACCGCGCTGGCCGACTCGGCCATCGAGAATCCGTCGATGACCCTGTACCTGCTGCTGGAAACCTACCCGTGGAGCAAGGTGGTGATCGCCGTCACCGTGTTCATCAGCTTCGTCTTCTTCGTCACCTCGGCCGACTCCGGCACCGTGGTGCTCTCGACCTTGTCGGCCAAGGGCGGCAGTACCGACGAGGACGGGCCGAACTGGCTGCGGGTGTTCTGGGGCGTGATGACCGCGCTGGTCACCAGCGGGCTGTTGTTCGCCGGCAGCATCGACTCCTTGAAGTCGGCGGTGGTGCTCACCTCGTTGCCGTTCTCGGTGATCCTGCTGGCGATGATGTGGGGCTTGCACAAGGCGTTCTATCTGGAGTCGCAGCGGCAGATCGCGCAGATGCACTCGCTGGCGCCGTTCGCCAGCTCGCGCCGCGGCAAGGGCGGCTGGCGCCAGCGCCTGAGCCAGGCGGTGCACTTCCCGTCGCGCGACGAGGTCTATCGCTTCATGGACGACGTAGTGCGCCCGGCGATTGCCGAGGTGACCGAGGTCTATGCGGAAAAGGGGCTGAGCGTCATCACCCAGGAGGATCCGAGTCACGACAATGTCAGCCTGAAGATCGGCCATGGCGAGGAGCAGCCGTTCCTCTACCAGGTGCAGATGCGCGGATACTTCACGCCATCCTTCGCCCTGGCCGGATTGGGCACGCAGGAACTGAAGAACCGCCGGTACTACCGCGCCGAGGTGCATCTGGCCGAGGGTAGCCAGGACTATGACCTGATGGGCTACAGCAAGGAGCAGATCATCAACGACATCCTCGACCAGTACGAGCGGCATTTGCAGTATCTGCATCTGGTGCGCTAGCAGCGCAGTCACTGTGGGAGCTGGCTTGCCAGCGATGAGGCCGGCAATGACAAAGATGTTGTCAGGTCGGGCCCAATCGCTGGCAAGCCAGCTCCCACAGGGTTATGTGTTTTCCCGGAAACGGGATCCTCCCGCCAGCTTTCCGAAAATCCGCACACTCTCTCGGAAACGTCTCACAGACGCTGCCGTCTCACCTCTCTAGGCTGCGAACTCCTACCTACAAGTAGAGTTCGATCATGGCTAATCACAGCTATATGCGCATCACCGGCCCGAATAGCGGGCTGATTTCTGCGGGCTGCTCCACCCAAGCCTCCATCGGCAATTTGTGCCAAGCCGGGCATACCAACCAGATCCTCGTGCTATCGATGACTCATGCGATGTCCAGCGTTAGTAACGTTTCCAGCGCCGTTCACAATCCCCTTGTTATCCACAAGCTGCTGGACAAGTCCAGTCCGCTGTTGGCAAAGGCAATGACCGACCGTGAAGACATCGAGTGTGAAATCGATCTCTATCGAACGGCTGGGTCGTTTGATCAGAAGTACTACACCATAGTGTTGAAGGGCGCGCGTATCGTCGGTATCACCCTTGATATCCCGAACGTCCTGATGTTCAACGACGCCTTGCCGACGGAGCAGGTGGTGTTGCGCTACCACTCCATCACATGGACGCACCATATCGCCCGTACCGATGGCTATGCCTTCTCGGGGCTGGAGGAATGAGTCCCCAGCTTTCGTCATACAAGCGTGACAGGCAACTGCAGGAGCTTCACCAGAGCGCGGCGAATCTGACGCAGTACGCCTGCATGGTGAGCGCAAGACATATCAAGGATGGGGTGCTGCGTGGGCAGTTCAACCGGGATATGGCGTATTACGTGCGGCAGGTTTTGTCGGATGTAAGGAATGGCAGGTTAAGGGTCGATGACGGTCTGCTTAGAATCCAGGCCGAGCACAAGCACATGCAAAAAAGTTCGCAGGATATTGGCAAACAAGTAGCAGGTTTCGTCTCAGGAAGCGTTGTGGCTTTTAGCGGCGTAGGAATTTGTTACGGAAGTGCAGGTTTGGCATGTGGTTTTGCTGGTGTGCCGATGATCGCTCATGGCACCAATAACATGTATGAGAATGGCGCCAACTTATGGGAAGGCGGGTCGGATGTAGTTGGACCAGTTCGGACTCTTTATCATAAAGTCTCCGTTGCCGTCGGTGGAACTGAAAGCCAAGGAAGTATGGCGTATTGGCTGGCTGATTTGGGGTTGGCCGGTTATGGGGTTTTACGTCCTGTTGTGAAACCTGACGCCTGGAAGCTTTTTTACAGAATACCAGCTGATCATGTTCCGGCATACAAGCTAATGGGGAACGGGGCGCGTATATTTGAAGCGTATATAGCTTGGCTTACGTATTCTCAGATTGCGGAAGAGGCAGAGAAGTGATTACGGGTTTGTTCATATTTACTTCGTCCTTGATTGTATGTTGCGCTTATTGGGCGCGACGAAAATTTTCGGGAAAAAACTATAGGGGGAGGTATTTTGTTCTATGCGTGGCGTGTAACTTTCCTTTTGGGATTTTCCATCTGGAAATCATAACCAATCGCTGCATTATGTTTATAGGCTGTTTTCCCGGTTTGCATTTTGAATATCCGGTTTTGAGTTGGTTTGCATTTGCCTGCGTTTTTCTTCACTGCTTCGCTTTTCCTGTAGAAAACGAGCCTAGGCGTGTGTTTTAAGAAATGATAATTCGTGTTAATTACCGATCCTGTCCAGGTACACAAAACGGTAGCGATACCCCTTCAAGCACTCTCCCGCCCAATCACCTCACACCCCAACAAATTCAACTGCACCGCCTCCCCCTCGATCACCCCCAGCTGCTGCAACACCCGCTCAGCCGCCATGACCCCCATCTGCAACGCCGGCGGTTTCACCGTGGTCAGCCCAGGCATCAGCATCCCGGCGAACGGATAGTCCCCGAACCCCATCACCGCACAATCCTCGGGGATCCTGTACCCCGCGCGCTGCCCCGCCAGCAAGGCCCCCGCCGCCAGGTTGTCATTGGCAAAGATGATCGCCTCCGGCCGCTGCGCTGATTCCATCAACGCCAGCATCGCTTGCTTTCCCGCCTCGAACGGCGCCAGGTCCGTCTCCGGTGCGAATACCTGCGGCTCGGCACCCAGCGCGGTCAGCGCCTCGACATACCCGTCCCGCCGCTCCAGCGCGCTGAAGTCCCCCGCCGCACTGTTCTGCACGAAGGCAATCCGCCGGTAACCCTTGCCGTGCAGGTACCGGGTCGCGACCACCCCCACCTCATGATGGGAAAACCCGATCTGCACCGGTGCGCGCTCGGGCCGGTAGTCCCAGGTTTCCACCAGGGGGATATCCGCCTCGGCGAGCATCTTTTCCGTGGCCGCACTGTGGAAGTGGCTGGTCAGCACCAGCGCTGCCGGCGACCAGCCGAGGAAGGCGCGCACGGCATTTTCTTCCTGCTCGACGGAGAAGTAGCTGGAAGCCAGCAGCAACTGGTAGCCATGTCGACTGAGGGTGTCGCTGAAGCCTTGGATGGTGTCGGCAAAGATCGGCCCGGAGATGTTGGGGATCACCATGCCGACGATCCGCCCTCGCGCCGAGGCCAGCCCGCCCGCCACCAGGTTCGGCACATAGCCCAATTCGGCCACCACTTCGGCGATCCGCTCGCGCCGTTCCGGGGAAACCTGCTCCGGCTGGTTGAAGTAGCGCGACACGGTGATCGCCGAGACCCCGGCAGCCCGCGCCACCGCCTGCAGGGTGACGCGACCGGCGCCACGGCGCTTGCGGGGCGGGCTTTTTTCATCGCTCACGAGGCATGTCCTTAAAAACCAAAACGCATATAAAAGTAATTTTTCAGTATTGGACGGTCTATTCGGCGCCCGATGATACTGGCGATGTTAGCGCTAACAAAGTGGTTTGTCTGCTACTCGCACGAGCGAATGCCCAAGGACCCTGCGCTGACTTCATCAGGCGCCGCGATCAGCGATCGCGGTGGACAGGGCATTCTTCGAGTAGCAAACCATGCACAGCCGCGCCGCGTTTTTCCCCACGACTTCTCCCTTGGCCCAGGCCATCCGCCGTCAACGCCTGGCCCTCGGCGCGCTCGCGCTGAGCGCCTTGCCGATGGCGCCGGTAATGGCTGCCGACACCACCCCGGCTGCCCAAGGTGACAGTCCGACCCTCAAGGCCGTGACCGTCACCGCCACCCGCCGCGAAGCCTCGCTGCAACAGGTGCCGGTCGCCGTCTCGGTGGTGGATGGCGAGCAACTGGAACGGGAAAACCGTAACAGCGTGGCGAGCATCGTCCAGCAAGTGCCGAGCCTGAATTTCCGTACCGGCGCATCGAACAAGGACACCTCGCTGTTTATCCGTGGTGTCGGCACCATCTCTACTTCGCCGGGCGTCGAGCCGACCGTGGCGACGGTGATCGATGGCGTGGTCTTCGGTCGTCCGGGCCAATCGACCCTCGACCTGCTGGATATCGAACGCCTCGAAGTATTGCGCGGTCCCCAGGGTACGCTGTTCGGCAAGAACGCCTCGGCCGGTGTACTGAACATCACCACCCGCACGCCGACGGAAGAAACCCACGGTTTCGTCGAGCAGTCGTACTACAGCGGCAACGAGAGCCGCACCCGTTTCGGCATCGGCGGTAGCCTGGTTCCGAACACCCTGAAAGGCTCTATCACCACGCTGTTCGGCAGCTACGACGGCAATGTGGATAACAAGGCCAACGGCCAGGAAGTCAACGGCTACAACCGCAAGGGCGTGCGCGGCAAGCTGGTGTTCACGCCCAATGACGACCTCAGCCTGACCCTCGCCGCCGACTACCTGAAATCCCGCGACGACGCGCCCAACGGCGTGGTCAGCAAGTCCCTGCTGCCGGCCTTCTCCAACGCCCTGGCGCCGATACGCGCCGACAGCGACAACCGCGATATCGTCAGCGATTACCGCAGCCACGTGGACGACACCAACAAGGGGCTGTCGGCCCAGCTCGACTGGAGCCTCGGTGACTACACCCTGACTTCGATCACCGCCTGGCGCGGTTGGGACAACACCCAGTGGCAGGACGGTGACCGCCTGGCAACCATCAGTGCGGCCTTCCCCGGCATCGAGGACAAGGGCGAACTGGAGTACAACCAGTATTCCCAGGAGCTGCGCCTGGCTTCGCCCAAGGGCCAGTTCCTCGAATACGTCGGTGGCCTGTTCTACATGCACGGCAAGGATGAAGAAACCTACCGCCGGACCCTGCGCACCACCACCGCGACCCAGCAGGGCATCGCCGACTACAGCACTACCAATGACAGCTATGCGCTGTTCGGTGAAAGCACCCTCAACTTCACCGAGCGTTTCCGTGGTATTGCCGGCCTGCGCTGGACCCACGACGACCTCGAGTACGACCACCGCCGCGTCTCTACCTCGGCAACCGCGGTCAATGGCATCCAGCCAGGCACCAGCAGTTCCGGTTCGGTGGACGAGGACGGCTGGTCCGGGCGCCTCGGTGTGCAATACGACCTGACCGACGACATCACCAGCTACCTGACCTACTCCCGTGGCTACAAGGGCCCGGCCTACAACGTGTTCTTCAACATGCAGCCGCGCGACACCGAGGCGCTCAAGCCGGAAACCTCCAACAGTTGGGAGGCCGGGCTCAAGGCCAGCCTGTGGGGCAACCGCCTGACCACCAATCTGGCGGTGTTCCATACCGAGTACGACAACTACCAGGCGAACTTCTTCGACAGCGTCGCCGGCCAGGTGGTGACCCGCCTGATCAATGCCGGCAGCGTCAAGAGCGAAGGTGCCGAGCTGGACTTCGCCCTGCAGGCCACCTCGCAACTGAAGTTCTCCGGTGCGGTCGCCTACACCAAGGCGCGCATCGACGAATTCGCCTGCCCGGCGGGCGCAGCGGCCTCGTGCAACGTGAATGGCAAGCCGCTGCCGTACAGCCCGGACTGGAAAAGCTACGTCCGCGCCGACTACAGCATCCCGCTGGATAACGGCCTGGATGTCGAGTTGGATACGGACTTCAGCTGGCAGAGCAAAGTGCAGTACGACATTTCCCAGAACGCCGACACCGTTCAGGGCGCCTATGGCATCTGGAATGCCAGCGTCGCCCTGGCGGACTACAACGAAGGCTGGCGCGTGGCGCTGCTGGCGAAAAACCTTGCGGACAAATCCTACTCACCTCTCCTGGCCACCGGAGGGAACTACATCTACCGCGCGGTGCCGCGGGACGATGAACGTTACTTCGGCATCCAGCTACGCAAGGACTTCTGACATGAGCAAAACACCACGGCAAATGAGTCTCGGCGCCTTTCTGATGGCTACCGGGCATCACGTTGCCGCCTGGCGCCACCCCGATGTTCCGGCCAATGCCGGACTGGATATCAAGCACTATCGACACCTGGCCCGGGTCGCGGAAGACGCCTGCTTCGACGCGTTGTTCGTCGCCGACAGCGTTGCTGCTGCCGAAGGCGAGATTGCCAGCCGGATGGCCCGTTCCGACCACTTCGAACCCTTGACATTGCTATCGGCGCTGAGCGGCGTCACGGAGCGCATCGGTTTGGTGGGTACAGCTACTACAACGTACAACGAGCCATACCACATAGCACGGAAGTTCGCTTCGCTCGATCATCTGTCAGGAGGGCGGGCAGGATGGAATCTGGTGACCTCCGACGCAGCGGCAGAGGCGCGAAATTTTGGCCTTGATGAACACGTAGGCCACGCAGACCGGTACCTTCGCGCACGTGAATTTCATGATGTGGTGGTCGGCTTGTGGGACAGCTGGGCCGACGATGCCTTCGTGCGCGACAAGAAGTCCGGTACGTACTACGAGCCTGATTCAGTACGATTGCTCAATCATGAAGGCGAACACTTCAAAGTGCGCGGTCCATTGAATGTAGCCCGCACTCCCCAAGGCCGCCCGGTCGTGGTCCAGGCCGGTTCCTCGCCGGCCGGGCTGGACCTGGCGGCGCGCACCGCCGATGTGGTGTTCACCGCGCAGACCTCGCTGGCGGCGGCGCAGGCCTTCTATGCCGATCTGAAGGACCGGCTCGCGGCGTACGGGCGTGATCGCGATTCATTGAAGATCATGCCGGGCGTGTTCGTGGTGACCGGTACCAGCCAGGCCGAGGCCGAGGACAAATTCGCCGGGTTCCAGGAACTGGTGGAGCCTGAGGTGGGGATCGCCCTGCTCGGCAGAATGCTGGGCAACTTCGACCTGTCGGGTTATCCACAGGACGGCCCGTTGCCGGAACTGCCGCTCACCGATAGCGGCCAGCGCAGCCGCCAGCGCCTGCTCAGCGAACTGGCCGAGCGGGAAAACCTCAACCTGGCCCAGCTGGGCCGGCGTATCGCCGGTGGACGCGGGCATCACAGCCTGATCGGCACTGCGGCGCAGATCGCCGATCAATTGCAGGAATGGTTCGAAAACGACGCCGCCGACGGCTTCAATGTACTGGTCCCGCATCTACCGGGCGGCCTGGAAGACGTGGCCAACCATGTGGTGCCCGAGTTGCAGCGGCGCGGCCTGTTCCGTACCCGCTATGAAGGCACCACCTTGCGCGAACACCTTGGCCTGAGCCGGCCGAACAACCCATATTTCTCTTGAGGAGCACGCCGATGACCTACGTTGCCGCGGAAAACCGCTACACCTCCATGCCGTACCGCCGTGTCGGACGCAGCGGCCTGGTACTGCCCGCCCTGTCCCTGGGCCTGTGGCACAACTTTGGCGACAGCACACCGCTGGGCGATCAACGCGCCCTGCTGCGTACCGCCTTCGACCTGGGCATCAACCACTTCGACCTGGCCAACAACTACGGCCCGCCCTACGGCAGCGCCGAGAGCAACTTCGGCCGCCTGCTGCGCGAGGATTTCAAGGGCTACCGCGACGAGCTGATCATCTCCAGCAAGGCCGGCTGGGACATGTGGCCAGGCCCTTACGGGCAGGGTGGCGGCTCGCGCAAATACATCCTCGCCAGCCTCGACCAGAGCCTGGCGCGGCTGGGGTTGGACTATGTGGATATCTTCTATTCGCACCGCTTCGACCCGGACACGCCGCTGGAAGAAACCGCTGGCGCGCTGGCTACGGCGGTGCAGCAGGGCAAGGCGTTGTATATCGGGATTTCCTCTTACTCCGGAAGCAAGACCCGGGAAATCGCCCGGTTGCTGCAGGAGTGGAAGGTGCCGCTGCTGATCCACCAGCCGGCCTACAACCTGCTCAATCGCTGGGTGGAAAAAGACCTGCTCGATGTCACCGATGAGCTGGGCGCCGGGGTGATCGCCTTTACGCCGTTGGCTCAAGGCCTGCTGACCGACAAGTACCTCAATGGTGTGCCCAAGGATGCGCGGGTCAACAAGCCGGGTGGTGGCTCGCTGTTGCCGTCGCACTTGTCCGAGGCCAACCTGGCCCATGTCCGCGCCCTCAACGAGATCGCCAAGGCGCGCGGCCAAAGCTTGGCCCAGCTGGCGCTGGCCTGGACGCTGCGCGACACGCGGGTGACCTCGGCGCTGATCGGTGCCAGCCGCCCGGAGCAGATCGTCGAGAACGTCGGTGCATTGAATAACCTGGTGTTCAGCGCCGAAGAACTGGCGCAGATCGACCGGCATGCGGTCGAGGGCGGTATCAACCTCTGGGAAAAGCCCTCGCTGGCGGAGTGATGCATGAAGGTGATCGCAATGCTGGGTGCCGGCCTGGCCCTGCTGGGGCTGGCGACGGTGGCGTTGGCTGATCCGCAGGAATTGCGGATCGGCTATCAGAAGGGCTCCATCGCCCTGGTACTGGCCAAGGAGCATGGGCTGCTGGAAAAGCGCTTTGCCCGGACGAAGGTGCAGTGGATCGAGTTTCCTGCCGGGCCGCAGATGCTGGAGGCGTTGAATATCGGCAGCCTGGATGTCGGTTCCACCGGTGATATTCCGCCGCTGTTCGCCCAGGCGGCGGGAGCGGACCTGGTGTATATCGGCGCCGAGCCGGCCAAGCCGTCGGCGGAGGTGATCCTGGTGCGCAATGACAGCGCGTTCAGGCAGGTGGCTGATCTGAAGGGGCGCAAGGTCGCGCTGCAGAAGGGTTCCAGCTCGCACAACCTGGTGCTGCGCGCACTGAACAAGGCAGGGCTGGGCTTCAAGGGCATCCAGCCGGTGTACCTCACCCCGGCCGATGCCCGCGCGGCGTTCGAGCACGGCAGCGTGGATGCCTGGGCGGTATGGGACCCCTATGTCTCGCTGGCGTTGAGCGAGGGGCACAGCCGCAAGTTGGCGGACGGGCAGGGCCTGGGGCTGTCCGGGCCGATCTACACCGCACGGCGGGCCTATGCGGCGGAGAATGGCGAGTTTATCCACAGCCTGCTGGACCAGCTGACCGCAGCGGAAGAGCTGACTCGCAGTGATCGTGCGGGGAGTTTGAAAGTGCTCAGCGCTTCGATGGGGCTACCGGAGGCGGTGGTCGCCAGCTATGTGGATAACCGGCCGCCATCGCCGGTATTGCCGATCACCGACGAGGTGATCGCGGCGCAGCAGGCGACGGCGGATCTGTTCTACGAGAACCGGTTGTTGCCGAAGCGCTTGGAGGTGAAGAGGGCGTTGCCCTGATTCGGGTCTGATGTCGTTTATCCGGGCCTCATCGCTGGCAAGCCAGCTCCCACAGGATCCTGTGGGAGCTGGCTTGCCAGCGATGAGGCCCTCAGCAACACCACAAATCCCCCGCCCACAAAAAAGGCCCTGACATCCGTCAGAGCCTCATCCCGCAAGTAACCTAAGACACGCAAAAACACGATAAGTTTCACCATGAAATCAATAAGTTAGAAATATGTGTGACAGTCGTGCTACTCGTCGGATTTCAATTGTCAGCCTCACGCGCCGGACGCAGGATCGCCGCGTCATCCCTTTGAGGCTTTCGTATGAAGTACTCCTCGATTCTTCTGTTGTCCCTTAGCCTGCTCAGTGGCGTTGCCAGCGCAGGCGGCACCACCGAAGCCGGTATTGGCGGCGCATTGGGTGGGGTATTGGGCTCGGTGGTCGGCCAGTCGATCGGTGGCAGCACCGGTTCGGCGATCGGCGCCGGTCTCGGCGGTGCGGCCGGTAGTGCCGTCGGCGCCGACAAACGCAGCCGCGGCGAAGCCGCCATCGGCGGTGCCCTGGGCGCAGCCGGCGGCAACGTGGTGGGCCGCAGCCTGGGCGGCACCAACGGCAGCCTGATCGGCGCCGCAGCCGGCGGTGGCGCCGGTGGTGCCCTGGGTAACTACATGGGCAACAAGGCCGACGACGACGATCGCCACTACCGTGATCGCGGCCGTGGTTACGACCGCCGCTATGCCCATGATCGTGGCCATCACTACGGCCACCGCAAGCACAAGCGTCACTGGCGCGACTGATCCGTCGCCCCGCATTCCGTTCTCCCGGGGGACGGAATGCGGGAAAGCCCCCAAGGTCCCTTTAACCGATTGCTTATCAAGCTAAACGCCATCACACCTTTGCCTTAAGCCATCCTCCTACGTCTGCCACTCCCTCCTAAGCCTTCCCGGAATCCCCGGGTGCGCTGCGCCTAAAGCGTTTCACCCGACATTCCTGTCGGAGTGGTCAGCGCACTCCCGTAGCGTTTCGTCGTCGCAGTTTTGTGACGCTCCGGTCGGATTAAGGGGCGTCCCGATTTTGACGTCAAATCACTATCGCTACCATGCGAAGCCTTCAAAGAAGGGACGGTGGGCGTAAGGGATGCGAATGCACGTAGGAATCGGTATAGGGATTGTTCTGTGCGTCGCCGCGATGCTCTCCGGACTGCATTGGCTGAACATCGTCGGTCTGCTGCTGATCGCCGCCGCCGCGCTGTTCCTGGCCCCGCGCAAGGCCGCCGCGAACGGGCCGCAGGAAATGGTGCAGAGCCTGCCGCTCGAGCCTGAAACCCACGCCCTGGAAAAACTCCTGCCCGCCGTCGTGCCGTCCTGGACCGACAGCCTGCAACAGAGCCGCCGCCTGCTCGCCGACAACATCGGCGGCCTGCTCGGTCGCTTCAGCGATATCAGCCAGCGCCTCCAGGCCAGCCTCGACCAGAGCGAAGACGTCCTCACCAGCGGCGGTCTCGGCGAGAACCTGCGCCAGGCCAACCAGCGCCTGCAGGGCGTCACCGAAGCCTTCGCCGCTGGTAGCCGTCGCCAGCAGGAATTCCTCGCGACCATCGGCCACCTCGGCGGCTACACCGGCGAGTTGCAGCTGATGGCCCGCCACGTCCAGGAAATCGCCAGCCAGACCAACCTGCTGGCCCTCAACGCCGCCATCGAGGCCGCCCGTGCCGGTGAGTTCGGTCGCGGTTTCGCCGTGGTCGCCGATGAAGTGCGCAAGCTTTCCCGGTTGTCCGCCGAGACCGGCCAGTCGATGGACAGCAAGGTCGGCGAGATCAACCAGGCGATCCAGTCCAGCATCGAATCCGCCAACGAGCTGAATACCGAAGAACAGCAGAACCTCGCGCGCCTGGAACAGGTGCTGGGCGAGGTCATCAACGGCCTTGGCAGCAACCTCGACGAACTCGACGTCGCTTCGCGCAATCTCCAGGACAACGCCCGCTCCACCCAGGGCGATATCCACGCCGTCATGGTCGCCCTGCAGTTCCAGGACCGCGCCGACCAAATGCTCGACCACCTTCAGACCGACCTGCAGCAGCTGCTCGAAGCCATCGAGCGCCGCGACCAGCGCCTGCACGATGCCCAGGCCTGGCTTGCCCGGCTGCGCGAGCGCTTCACCACCAGCGAGGAGCGCGCCGGCCACAGCCAGGCCGCCAGCGCCAGTGACGTGACCTTTTTCTAACTACCGAGGGCCCTGACATGGCCAAGACCATCCTGATCGTCGATGACTCCGCCTCCATGCGCCAATTGGTCAAGCTCAGCCTCACCGGTGCCGGTCACCAGGTCATCGAGGCCTGCGACGGCAAGGACGCCCTGAACAAACTCACCGGGCAGAAAATCAACCTGATCATCAGCGACGTGAACATGCCCAACCTCGATGGCATCGGCCTGGTCAAGGCGGTCAAGCTGAAGCCCGAGTACCGTTTCACTCCGATCATGATGCTCACCACCGAGAGCGAGCAGTCGAAGAAGGCCGAAGGCCAGGCGGCCGGGGCCAAGGCCTGGATCGTCAAACCGTTCCAGCCGCAGCAGCTGCTGGCGGCGGTCGAAAAGCTGATCGGCTGATGGCCACCGTCACGCTGCATCCGGCCAGCGACCTGGCGCCTGCGCGGCTGAGCGTGCACGGCGACCTGACCATCTATGAAGCGGGCGAGACCCGACAGACCTTGCTGGCCCTGCTGGCGCAAGACCCGGGCCCTTGGGCGCTGGATCTCGGCGGCCTGGAGGAGATCGACAGTGCCGGCCTGCAACTGCTGCTGTCGCTGCAAAAGACCCTGGTGCAGGGCGCGCAGGTAATCGACCTGCCAGCCCAGGCCCGCGCACTGGTCGACCTGCTGCGCCTCGAATCCCTGTATCCGCTGGGCGCCTCCGGCGCTGGCGAGGAGTTGCGCGATGTTCGATAGCGATCAATGGACGCAACTGCTGGAAGGCTTTCTTGAGGAAGCCCGCGACCTGCTCAAGGAAGCCGAGGACAACCTGCTGCGCCTGGAACAGGGCAGCGACGATGCCGAGGTGATCAACGCGCTGTTCCGGGCGGTGCATACGCTCAAGGGCTCGGCGGGGATCTTCTCGCTGGAGCCGCTGGTGTCTTTGGCCCATCAACTGGAAAACCAGCTGATGGGGGTTCGCGACGGGCAGCGCCAGCTGACCGCGCCGCTGGTGTCCTTGATGTTGCAGTGCATGGACGAACTCAACGGCATGGTCGAAAGCATCGACCCTCGGCACGGTACCCTGGCGCCCCATACGCCGCGCCAGAGCGAGTTGCTCGTGGCGCTGGGCGGCGGCGAGGCGGTTGCCGAAAGCGCTGCACAGGCGGGCGAGATCAACGAATGGTTCCTGTCCATTCGCTTCGACAACGAACTGCTGCGCAACGGCTTCGAACCCAGCAGCTTCCTGCGCTACCTGGATCGCCTTGGCCGCATCGAGACCTTGCAGACCCTCGCCTGGGCCGTGCCGGACCTGCATGCGCTGGACGCCGAAGCCTGCTACCTGGGCTACGAGTTGACCTTGCGCAGCGCCGCCAGTCGCGAAGAATTGCTCGACGTTTTCGCCCTGGCCGAAGACTTCTGCACCTTGCGCCTGCAGCTGCGGGAGGACGCCGGCGAGCCTGGTCCGCTCGCTTCGGAAGTCGAAGCGCAAACGTTGGCGCCGGCCCCGCAGCTGTCCATCGCCAGTCTCCCTGGCGCCACCAGCGAACCGCGCAGCGGCAACCAGGGCAGCGCGATGGTCAAGGTGGCCGCGCACAAGCTCGATGAACTGATCAACCTGGTCGGCGAACTTGTGATAAGCACCGCTGGCGCGCATATGCAATCGCTGCGCAGCGGCTCCACGGCCTGCATAGAGAGCGTTCAGGCCGTGCAGCAGCACGTCGAGCAGATCCGCGAGCGCGCGCTGAAGCTGCGCATGGTGGAGATCGGCGAGACCTTCAACCGCTTCCATCGCGTGGTGCGCGATGTCAGCCAGGGGTTGAACAAGCAGATCCAGCTAAGCCTGTCCGGCAGCGACACCGAGCTGGACAAGACCCTCACCGACCGTATCGCCGACCCGCTGGTGCACCTGGTGCGCAACGCCATCGACCATGGCATCGAATCGCCGGAAGAGCGCCGCGCCGCAGGCAAGCCGGAGCAGGGCAACCTGCGCCTGAACGCCTGCCATGACTCGGGGATGATCGTCCTCGAAGTCAGCGACGACGGCCGCGGCCTGAACACCGAACGCATCCGCGAAAAGGCCATCGCCCGCGGCATGCTCGACGCCGATGCGCAGATCAGCGAGCAGGACATCCACCAACTGATCTTCGAACCCGGCTTCTCTACTGCCGAAGCGGTTTCCAACCTGTCCGGCCGCGGTGTCGGCATGGATGTCGTGCGCAGCGCCATCGACGAGCTGCGCGGGATCATCGAGATCGAATCCAGCGCAGGACAGGGCTGTACCTTCCGTATCCGCCTGCCGTTGACCCTGGCGATCATCGACGGCTTCCTGGTCAGCGTCGGTGGCGATCACTTCGTGATCCCGCTGGACATGGTCACCGAGTGCATGGAGGAGCGCGCCGACGCCCTCGATGCCAGCGGCCACCTCAATCTGCGTGGCAAGCCCCTGCCCAGCGTCGACCTGGGTCGGCACTTCGGCCTGCGTGGCGACCCGCGCGCCCGGCGCAACATCGTCGTGGTCAGCCAGGGCCGGCAACAGGCCGGGCTGATCGTCGAGCACCTGCTGGGCGAGCTGCAGACCGTCATCAAACCCCTCGGGCAGATGTTCCAGCACCTGTCCGGCATCAGCGGCTCGACCATCCTCGGCTCCGGCCAGGTCGCGCTGATCCTCGATATTCCCAGCCTGTTCCGCCAGTTGCAGCAACGTGCGGAAAGCGAACCCCGATCGAACCTGCTCAGCCCTTCCGGAGAGTCACCATGCAAATGATCAGCAACATGAAGATAGGCGTGCGCCTGACCCTGGGCTTCCTGCTGGTGGTGGCGTTGACCGCGGTCATCGGCTTCATCGGCATCCGCAACCTGAGCCAGGTCAACGACCTCTCCGACCGCATGTACGACATGGACGTGGTGGGCCTGTCCACGCTTCAGGAAGCCAATATCCAGTTGCTCCTGGCCAACCGTGCGGTACGCCGCAGCCTGATGGCCAGCGATGCACAGGACCGCGACGAATCCGCCGCCCAGGCCCGGGCCGCGATGGACAAGACCCGCGAGCTGCTGACCAACTCACGGCAGTATTTCCTGACGGCCGAGGGCAAGGCACAGGTTGCGGCGATCGAAGGCCCGCTGCAGGAGTACATCAGCGCCGCCAACCTGATGCTCGATACCCACCGTCAGTCCGGCGAGCTGCAAACCATGAGCGCCGCGCTTGAACTGATGCCGCGCAACACCGCTGCGGCCAACGAAGTGGACCGTTTGCTGGGCATTGCCAGCGACGCCAAGCAGGCCCGTGCCAGCGAGGCCAATGCCGATATCAGTGCCATCGCCGAGAGCTCGCGGTTGCAGATGATTGTCCTGGTACTGGCCGCGACCCTGCTCGGCATGCTGATCGGGGTGCTGGTCACTCGCAGCATTACCCGCCCGCTGGCTGGCGCGGTGCAGGCTGCCGACCGCATGGCCGCCGGCGACCTGAGCCAGGACCTGGTGATCGATCGCAAGGACGAAACCGGCCGTCTGCTCGGTGCCATGCAAAACATGACCGAGCGCCTGCGCAGCATCCTCGGTGATGTGCGCAGCTCCGCCGATGCACTGTCGTCGGCTTCCGAGCAGGTCAGCTCGACCTCCCAGTCCCTGAGCCAGGCAGCCAACGAACAGGCCGCCAGCGTCGAGCAGACCAGCGCCTCGGTGGAAGAGATGTCCGCCTCCATCGCCCAGAACACCGAAAGCGCCAAGATCACCGACGGTATCGCCGGCAAGGCCGCCAACGATGCGGTGCAAGGTGGCAGCGCGGTAGGCGACACGGTGCTGGCGATGAAGCAGATCGCCGACAAGATCGGCATCATCGACGACATCGCCTACCAGACCAATCTGCTGGCCCTTAACGCGGCCATCGAGGCGGCGCGCGCCGGCGATCACGGCAAGGGCTTCGCGGTGGTCGCGGCGGAAGTGCGCAAGCTGGCCGAACGCAGCCAGGTGGCCGCGCAGGAGATCGGCCAGGTGGCGTCGAGCAGCGTGCAACTGGCCGAACAGGCCGGGCAACTGCTCGGCGAGATCGTACCGAACATCCAGCGCACCTCCGACCTGGTGCAGGAAATCACCGCGGCTTCGCAGGAGCAGAGCAGCGCAGCCGGGCAGATCAATATCGCCATGGGCCAGATGAACCAGATCACCCAGCAGAACGCCTCGGCCTCCGAGGAACTGGCGGCCACCGCCGAGGAGATGAACGCCCAGGCCAGCCAGCTCCAGGAACTGATCGGCTATTTCCGCTTCGAACAGGGCAGCGTCGTGGTGCGCAATCCGCGCAGCGACAGCCTGCCGGTCCCGGCACGCCCAGGGCCCAAGGCGCTGATCGATGAAGGCCAGTTCGTCAGTTTCACTTGAGCGAGGTTTCCATGAGCCAGCCGCAACGAATCGAGACGCAAGTCGATGCCGTCCAGCACCTGAGCTTTCGCGTGCGCGAGGCCGGTTACGCGCTGCCCATCGCCCTGGTACGGGAAATCATCGAGTACGCCGAGATCACCCGGGTGCCGATGATGCCGGCCTATATCCACGGCGTCATCAACCTGCGCGGCAACGTGGTGCCGGTGCTGGACCTGGCGGCGCGCTTCGGCCTGAGCCTGACCAAGCCCGGCAAGCGCACCTGCATCGTGATCATCGAACTGGCGCTGGCCGATGGCCTGCAGCGTATCGGCCTGGTGGTGGACGAGGTGGACGAAGTACTGGAAATCGATCCGCGCCTGGTCATGCCGGCGCCGGCCTTCGGCACCACCATCCGCTCCGACTTCATCGCTGGCATGGCTCAGCAGGCCCAGGAATTCCTGATCATCCTCAACATGCTGCAAGTGCTGTCGCTGGACGATATCCGCCACCTCAGCCAGGCGGCGAAGGCCCATTGAAATGTCCGCGATGCCCAAGTTGCCGGTGCTCGGCGAACAGAACTTTCGCCAGTTGCAGCAGTTGATGCGCGATGCCTCCGGCATCCACCTGGCGAACAACAAGCGCTCGCTGGTGGCCGGACGCTTGTTGAAGCGCCTGCGCCACCTGCAGATCGAAACCTACGACGAGTACCTGAACTGCCTGGCCACTCCCCAATACGCCCGTGAACGGCGTCTGGTCGTGGACTTGCTGACCACCAACGAAACCTACTTCTTCCGCGAGTTCGCCCATTTCGAGTTTCTCGGCCAATGGCTGAGCAAGCGCGGCGGGCCGCTGCGCCTGTGGAGCGCCGCCTGTTCGTCGGGCGAGGAGCCCTACAGCCTGGCGATGACCGCCGCCGAGCATGCGCGCGGCAACGAGTGGTCGGTGCTGGGCAGCGACCTCAGCCAGAGCATGCTGGAGATCGCCGAACAGGGCATCTACGACCTGGCCCAGGCGCGTTATTTCCCCGAGGGCTGGTTGCACCGTCACTGCCTGTGCGGGATCGACGACATGCAGGGGCGCATGCGCGTGCAGGCCTGGCTGCGCAACAAGGTGCAGTTGCGCGAAATCAACGTGATCCAGCCCATGCCGGAAAGCCTCGGCCAGTTCGAGGTGATCTTCCTGCGCAACCTGCTGATCTACTTCGATACCCAGCAGAAGCAGCGCATCGTTCGCAACCTGGTCGAGCGCCTGTGCCCGGGCGGGCTGCTGTTCATCGGCCACGCCGAAAGCATCCACGGCTTCAACCTGCCGCTGCGCCCGGTGCGGCCTTCGGTGTTCGAACGCTTATGATCGAGCGTTCCACTCCCATCCGTGTGTTCATCGTCGACGACTCGGCCCTGGTCCGCCAGGTGCTCGGGCAGTATCTCGGCAACCATCCCGGCATCCAGGTGGTCGGGATGGCCGCCGACCCGCTCTACGCCATCGACAAGATGCGCCGCGACTGGCCCGATGTGCTGGTCCTCGACGTGGAAATGCCGCGCATGGACGGGCTGACGTTCCTGCGCCAGATCATGGCCGAGCGGCCGACGCCGACCATTATCTGCTCGACGCTTACCGAGGCCGGCAACGACCTCAATGTCGAAGCCCTGGCTGCTGGTGCCGTGGGGGTATTCACCAAGGCGAAACTGGGGCTCAAGCAGAGCCTGGAGAACATTGCCGGGAATCTGGTGCGCTGCATCGAGGATGCCGCGAAAACCCGGCCAGTGGCCCGTCACGCCTTGCCCGCGACGGAAAAAAAAGACCTGCAGCCGGTCCCGGCGCTGCGCAAAACCACCGACCGAATCGTTACACTTGGCTGCTCGACCGGCGGTACCCAGGCACTGGAGTTCGTCCTGCGGCAACTGCCGCGCGACTGTCCGGGCCTGGTCATCGTTCAACACATGCCGGAGAAGTTCACTGCCGACTTCGCACGCCGTCTCAACGGCCTGTGCCAGATCGAAGTTCGCGAAGCCAGGCATCTGGATCGCGTGCACACCGGACTCGCCTTGCTGGCACCCGGTGGCCTGCATATGCAGCTCAAGCGCAGTGGTGCGCACTACCTGGTCGAAGTGCTCGACGGCCCTGCCGTCAACCGGCACAAGCCCTCGGTCGATGTCCTGTTCCGTTCCGCCGCTCGCCATGCCGGCAGCAATGCCCTGGGCATCATCATGACCGGCATGGGTGACGACGGAGCCCGTGGCCTGCTGGCCATGCGCGAACAGGGTGCCAGCACCGTGGCCCAGGACGAGGCCAGTTGCGTGGTGTTCGGCATGCCCAAGGAAGCCATTCGCCTCGGCGCGGCCCAGACCATCGAGCCGCTCGATCGCATGCCGATCCTGATCAACCAGTTCGGTGTCAGTGCCCGCAATGGCTGAGCAGTCCAGTATCACCTTCCAATGCCGCCCTACGCGCGATACAGGCTCGAACCTATGCTTTGCCGTTTACTGATAGCCGACGACTCGCCCCTGTTCCGTGCAGGCCTGCGGGCGTTGCTCGAACAAAAACAAGAATATGCCGTGGTTGGCGAAGCGGGCGACACGGTGACCACCGTGGAGCTGGCCGAAACCCTCAAGCCGGACATCATCGTGCTGGATATCGCCCTCGGCACCATGGCTGGCGAGGAACTGTTGCGCGAGCTGTACCTGCGGGTGCCGGCCTGTACCGTGCTGATGCTGTCGTCGCGCTCGGAGCTGGACTTCGTCATGCACTGCCTGCAGCAGGGCGCCCATGGCTTCCTGCTCAAGAGTGCGACAGTGCAGGAGCTGGAGCTGGCCTTGCAATCGTTGCGTGGGGGCGGGCAGTACCTGTCGTCGGCGGTGCTGCCGCTGGTGATCGGTCAGGCGGTGAAGCAGAACCGGCGCAAGCCGCAGGTCAGCGCAGCGATGCAGCTCACTGCGCGGCAGATGGAGATCCTGCGCTTGATCGCACGGGGTGAGTCGACCCGTTCCATCGCCGATGGCCTGGGACTGAGCGTAAAAACCATCGAGGCGCACCGCTCGCAGATCATGCATCGCCTGCAGATTCACGATGTGCCCGGGCTGGTGCTGTTCGCGGTGCGTGAAGGGATCATCCGGCTCAACGACTGAGCGCTGTCAGGTCAGGGCCGACAGTGCCGCCTCCAGGTGCTGCGGGAAGGTGGCCGGCTTGCCGGTATTGCGCTCGATGAACACCTGCACCACCCGGCCCAGGGCATGCAGCTGCTTGCCGCTCATGTCGAACAGTGCCGCCTCGTACTCCACCGTGCTCCCGGCGAAGCGCTCGACCCGCAGGCCCACCTGCAACATATCGGTGAAGGCTGCCGAGGCGTAGAAATCGCAGGACGAACTCACCACGAACGCCACCACCTCGCCTTCCTGCGGATCGATCTGGCCATGGCTGGCAAGCCACGACTGGATCACCGTATCGAAAAAGCCATACACCGCCGCGCTGGTGATCTGGCCGTTGAGGTCCGCATCCTGCCAGCGGGTGGAGATGAAGCCGGCGTGGGGGAAGTGGTCGATTTGCAGGTCTTCGGACATGGGCGTTCTCTGATGGGGGGAACGAGGAATGCTGAAGGATTTGTTGGCGGATCGCCATAGCAATCGCTGGCAAGCCAGCTCCCACAGTTGACCGAGCCGCAACGGAATTCTGCGGACGACACAGGACCCTGTGGGAAGCGATAGCGGTGATGAATTCACCGACGTAATCGTTGTGCTTCGGCGGCCCGATGAGCCAACTACCACTGGTCGGCACCTGACAAAAATGCCAGTTGTCCACAGAAGGGCCCAGGGCTTCAATGGCTCCAAATCTTCTGATGACGAGGGCAGGGCATGCGCACGGTCCTGCTTTTCAGCGACAGCCAGGCAACCACCACCTTCACCGTGACCTGCCTGATGGACAGTCGCTTCCAGGCGACGCAGGCTTATGACCTTCAGGGCGCGCTGCAACTGCTGAGGTTGAATCGATACGAGCTGGTCGTCGCCGACCTGCACCTGCGCTCGAATTATCGGGAACTGGTCAGTTGTTTTTATCCGGCGGCAAGCCTGTTATTGATCGATCGTAGTGAAGAACAGGTCGCCTGGGCCAGCGGCGCCCGTGGAGTGTTGGCGAGACCATTTTTGCCCTGTGAGCTTCTCGCCGCGATCCACAAGCAAATCAACCGTTTGTGAAACTTGCACTACGCCACCTGATAAAAATGCCAGTTGTGCCGGTTGCCCGATGCTCTTCCAATGGTTGCACCGACATCTCGTCGGCTCATGAGGAGGAACGATCCGTGGCTATTCTCACAGACGATTTCGAAGACCTGGCCGTAAAGAACCATGGCACCAGAATCGAACGCCCGCATTTTATCCTTGACGTGCCCTCGAATACCGGCACGACGCTCGCAGCCGTGAAGGATCCACTCACCGAGATCAACAAGGGTATCTGGGTCAAATACGCCTGGGGCAGCCATATGGGCGAGTACGACGAACTTACCATTACGCTCAAGAGTGACAGCGTTACCAGTATTGGCTTCGTCAACTACCGCACCACGGCGGGCGACCCCTGCCGATTCTACGATGCGGGCGGCAAGCAGCTGGGCAGTGCGAAGTTGCCGGCGAAGTCGCTAGTGCCGGTGGTCTGCAGCAGCGCGGCGGCGCCCATCAAGGTGATCAAGGTGTCGGTTGCCGGCGGGCCGGGGGCGTTCGTTGCATTCGATGATTTTGTTATCGAGACGCTTTGAAGTGTGAATGGACAAGCCCCCGGTAAGCGGATCTCCAGCGAACGACGCGGACCCTGTGGGAGCTGGCTTGCCAGCGATAGCGGTGGTGAATACACCGATGTGATCGCGGCATTTCGGCGGCTCGATGAGCCCACTACCACTGGTCGGCACCTGATAAAAATGCCTGTTGTCCATACCAGCGTTCGGGTGCCCAATCGAGGCAATGGAAGTTCACGTCCGGAATTCACTTAACGGATAGATACGTGGAGGGCCGCCAGATGAAAAGGATCCTGATAATCATGGACCAGCAGAGCATGCGACATTTTATTGTCGGCGCACTACAGAATGAGTTTGAGATAGCTACGTTCAGCAATGGGGCTCAAGGACTTCGAGAGGCCTTGAAGAAAAAGTATGACCTCGTCATTGTTGATTCGGAGCTGTTTGGCATGAGTGCGGTGGACACTCTATATAACTTCAGAAAGGCCCATAGCTCTATGCCGAGTATATTTTTGTTTTCCGAAGGTCGACAGGCGGACGCAAGAAAGTCAGACGCCAACAAGGCGCTTCTCAAACCAGTCACCTCAGAGGCATTGCTGACCGCAGTCAAAAACCTGTTGGTCTAGCCCACAAAAAAGCCCCGGCTCTTTCGAACCGGGGCTTTTCGCACAGCGCCAGTCAGCTTACAGCTGAGGACCGGCAGCCTTGATCGCCTCGGAAACTTCGAACTTCTTGAAGTTTTCGATGAACAGCGAGGCCAGGCCTTTGGCTGCTTCGTCGTAGGCGGCCTTGTCGGCCCAGGTGTTGCGCGGGTTCAGCAGTTCGGTATCGACGCCCGGAACAGCCTTCGGCACGTCCAGGTTGATGATGTCCAGGTGCTCGGTCTCGGCACCGATCAGCGCGCCGCTCTGGATCGCAGCGATCACCGCACGGGTGGTCGGAATGCTGAAGCGCTTGCCGACGCCGTAGCCACCACCGGTCCAGCCAGTGTTGACCAGGTACACCTTGGAGCCAAAGCCCTTGATGCGCTTGATCAGCAGTTCGGCGTATTCGCCGGCCGGACGCGGGAAGAACGGCGCGCCGAAGCAGGTGGAGAAGGTCGACTTGATGCCGCCGCCCGAACCCATTTCGGTGGAGCCGACCAGCGCGGTGTAGCCGGACAGGAAGTGGTAGGCCGCCTGCTCGTTGTTCAGGATCGACACTGGCGGCAGGACGCCGGTCAGGTCGCAGGTCAGGAAGATGACCGCGTTGGGCTCGCCGCCCAGGTTCTTCTCGGAACGCTTCTCGACGTGCTCCAGCGGGTACGCGGCACGGCTGTTCTGGGTCAGGCTGCCATCGGCGTAGTCGGCGTGCTTGGCGTCGTCGAGGACGACGTTTTCCAGCACTGCGCCGTGCTTGATGGCTTTCCAGATGACCGGCTCGTTCTTCTCGGAGAGGTCGATGCACTTGGCGTAGCAGCCGCCTTCGATATTGAAGACAACGCCTTCGCCCCAGCCGTGCTCGTCGTCACCGATCAGGTAACGGCTTTCGTCGGCCGACAGGGTGGTCTTGCCGGTGCCGGACAGACCGAAGAACAGGGTCACGTCGCCTTCTTCACCGATGTTGGCGGCGCAGTGCATTGGCAGTACGTCGGCGGCCGGCAGCAGGAAGTTCTGCACCGAGAACATGGCTTTCTTCATTTCGCCGGCGTAGCGCATGCCCGCGATCAGGACTTTCTTCTGGGCGAAGTTGAGGATCACGCAACCATCGGAGTTGGTGCCGTCACGCTCTGGCACGCACTCGAAGTTGGCGACGTTCAGCACTTGCCACTCTTCGCGGCCAGCCGGGTTGTACTGGGCCGGGTTGATGAACAGGCAACGACCGAACAGGTTCTGCCAGGCAGTCTGGGTGGTCATCTTGACGGCCAGGTAGTGCTCTTCGGCTGCACCTACGTGAACGTGGGAAACGAAGTGTTCCTGGGCGTTGTTGAACGCCTCGACACGGGCCCACAGGGCGTCGAACTTGTCGGCGGGGAATTTGCGGTTGATCGGGCCCCAGGCGATGGCGTCCTGGGTGCTCGGCTCTTCGACGATGAAACGGTCGACCGGCGAACGACCGGTACGGTGACCGGTTTTCACGACCAGCGCGCCGGTGTCGGCCAGCTCGCCTTCACCGCGTTTCAGTGCTTCTTTTACCAGCTCGTCGACGCTCAGATCGGTGAACACGGCGTTGTTGGCTTGCGTCATGAGATTCCCCATCCGGCCCGGTGGCCGAGTGCTCCAAACGATTTGTAGTAGATCTTTACGAACTACTACAGCGAAAAAAGTGGCCGGATTATGCCAGAAACGCCCAAAAAAAGTAGGGCCCTCCTGTCAGAACTGCTTCTTAAGCGCATTCGACAGGAGAATTCCCTGAGCGGAAACGTTTCAGTGGCGAGTATCTGACGGCGAGTCCACGCCGCCTCCAGCGAACAGCTGCTCCACATCCGCCGTATCGAAGCGATAGCGCTCGTTGCAGAACTGGCAATCGACCTCGATCTCGCCGCCATGTTCCACCAGCAGCTCGCGGGCGTCCTCGAGCCCGAGGCTGACCAGCGCGTTGCCGGAACGCTCCCGCGAGCAACTGCAACGGAACTGCAGCGGCTGGATATCGAACAGGCGCACGGCATCTTCGTGGTAGAGGCGATGCAGCAGGGTTTCGCTGTCCAGGCCGAGCTGCTCGTCGCGGCTGAGGGTGTTGGCGATGGCCGAAACGTGGGCCCAGCTGTCGGCGCGCTCATCGGCATCCGGCTGACGGTCCACCGGCAGTTGCTGCAGCAGCATGCCACGGGCGCGCTGGCCGTCGGCGCTGAGCCAGAACCGGGTGCCCAGCTGCTCGGACATGACGAAGTAGTTGGTGAAGGACTCGGCCAGGTCGGCGCCGTCCAGTTCGACGACGCCCTGGTAGCGCTTGCCGTGGTGCGGATCGATGGTCAGCGCCAGTACCCCGTTGGGCATCAGCTCGCGCAAGCCGGCGTCAACACCGAGCGCGTCGCCGTCATAGCGGGCGATACCGCGGATCTCGCGCTCGCTGGAGCACTCGACCATCAGCAACGGCACCGGACCATCGGAACGCGCCTGGAGGATCAGCAGTCCATCGAACTTGAGGGTACCGACCAGCAGCGCGGCGGCGGCCATCAGTTCGCCGAGCAGTTGTGCGACCGGTTGCGGGTAGGGGTGCTTTTCCAGCACCCGGGCGTAGCTGGTTTCAAGGCTGACGAGTTCGCCGCGCACGTCGCGCTCGTCGAAGATGAAGCGTTGGGTGAAGTCTGTATCCGGCACGTCGCTCATGGGGAATCTGCTGTCTGTAAATGTGACAAGATAATTACAAGGGTTTCGAAACCCCTATGGCAGAGCACCCTGAAGGTGCTCGCATGGCAATTTTTCTGGAGAGGTATCTTATGGACAATCGACCACTGTTCCAAGCGAGGTGGTCCTGGGGCCCATTGGCAGCCTGTACGCTGCTACCCATTGCGCTACTGTGTTTCTGGTTATGGCCTTTTGGCCAGATCCTCTGCCTGACTTTCGACGAGTGGCTGTTCCACAGTCTCAATGCACCACTGGCCGACAACGCCGCCTGGCGCTATATCTGGACCCTCGGCAGCCTGCGTCCCTTCGATATCGTCGTCGGCCTGATCCTGCTGGCCGTGCTGATCCGTGGCAATTGGGTGTTCAAGGCGCACCAGGTGCGCGAAGCCTTCTTCGGCTTCTTCGTCACGCTGCTTCTCTTAGTGGTGGTTCGCGCGCTGTTTTCCAAGTGGGTGGATGCTGCCGGCTGGCAGCATCACAGCCCGTCCATGGTGTTCGAGGATGCCATTCGCCTCAGCGATTTCTACCCGCACCTGGAAGCCACCTGGGAACTGAAGGACCGTTCCAGCAAGAGTTTCCCGGGTGACCACGCCTCGGTCCTGCTGGTCTGGGCGCTGTTCATGACCCTGTTTACCCGGGGGCTTTGGCAGAACCTGGTGGTCTGGGGCCTGGCCGTGCTGTTCATGCTGCCGCGCCTGGTCGCGGGGGCTCACTGGGGCCAGGACGACTACATCGGCGGCTTGCTGATGGCCGTGCTGGCACTGGGCTGGAGCTGCTTCACACCACTGGCTGCAAGAGCCAGCGCCGCGCTGATGCGCTGGACCGCGCCGTTGTTCGCCTTCGCCACCCGCCTGCCGGTGATCCGTCAATTGAGCGTGGTCAGCGGTCAGTCGTAATTGCCCTGGAATTGATGGATCTGCCGACGCTGCTTCTTGGTCGGCCGGCCATCGGTGGTCACGCCCAGCGCGCCGGCCTTGCGCAGCTCCGCCGCCTGTTCGCGGCGGCGGATGCTGTCTGCGGTTTCCTCGTATAGCGTCTGTGCCTCCGGCGCGCCCCGGCGCACGATGGACAGCGCCTTGACCACCACGGTCTTCTCGTCGAAACCGGTACGCAGGACGAACTCGTCGCCGATACGCGGCTCCTTGCCGGGTTTGCAGCGCTCGCCACGGCAGTGCACCTTGCCGCTCTCGATGGCGGCCTTGGCCAGGGCGCGGGTCTTGTAGAAACGCGCGGCCCAGAGCCATTTGTCCAGACGAACCTTGTCGTCGTCTTCCTGATAAGCCATGACACAGCTCCGTTGAATTGCGGTCATGGAACTGTACTACCGTAACTGACGGATGCAAAAAGTCCGCTGCCTGCTTACAGTTCACCGAATTTTCCCGGGTTGCCCATCGTGAAGACATTTGATCATCTGAGCGTTATCGGTTTGCGCGAGTGGGTGGCCTTGCCCGACCTCGGCCTGGCCGGCCTGCGCGCCAAGATCGATACCGGCGCCAGCACCTCCAGCCTGCATGCCACCGAGGTCGAGCCGTTCACGCGCAATGGTGAGCGCTGGGTGCGCTTCAACGCCCATCTGGGTTCGGTAGTGCAAATGCGTCACCGCCGCTGCGAAGCGCCGCTGGTAGCGATGAAGACCATCAAGAGCTCCAATGGCCACGCCCAGGTGCGTTACGTCATTCGCACGGCACTTGCGCTCGGCGACAGGGTCTGGGAAGTGGAGTTCACCCTGGCCTGTCGCAAGGCCATGCGCTATCGGCTGCTTCTAGGTTCCAAAGCCCTGGTGCACGGCCAACTGGTGGTCAACCCAGGGCTCAAGTATGTACAGGACAAGCCGGCGTTCCCGGCCACCATTACCCCTTCCACAGGTGCTGCATGAAGATCGCTGTGCTGTCGCGTAACCCGCGTCTGTATTCCACCCGTCGTCTGGTCGAGGCCGGTACGCAACGGGGCCATGAAGTGGTTGTGATCGATACCTTGCGTGCCTACATGAACATCGCCAGCCACAAGCCGCAGATCCACTATCGCGGCAAGCCACTGGAAGGCTTCGATGCGGTGATTCCGCGCATCGGCGCCTCGGTGACCTTCTACGGCTGCGCGGTGCTGCGCCAGTTCGAGATGATGGGCGTGTATCCGCTCAACGAATCCGTGGCCATCGCCCGCTCGCGGGACAAGCTGCGCTCGCTGCAATTGCTGTCGCGCCGTGGCATCGGCCTGCCGGTGACCGGCTTCGCCCATTCGCCGGACGATATTCCCGACCTGATCCAGATGGTCAACGGCGCGCCGCTGGTGATCAAGGTGCTGGAAGGCACCCAGGGCATCGGTGTGGTGCTGTGCGAAACCACCAAGGCCGCCGAGTCGGTGATCGAGGCGTTCATGGGCCTGAAGCAGAACATCATGGTCCAGGAGTACATCAAGGAAGCCGGCGGTGCGGATATCCGCTGCTTCGTGGTCGGCGACAAGGTGATCGCCTCGATGAAGCGCCAGGCCAAGCCGGGGGAGTTCCGCTCCAACCTGCACCGCGGTGGCACCGCCAGCCTGATCAAGGTCACCCCGGAAGAGCGCATGACCGCCATTCGTGCGGCCAAGGTCATGGGCCTGAGCGTGGCGGGCGTGGATATCCTGCGCTCCAACCACGGCCCGCTGGTGATGGAGGTGAACTCGTCACCCGGTCTGGAAGGCATCGAGGTCACCACCGGCAAGGATGTCGCCGGGATGATCATCGAGCATCTGGAAAAGAACGGCGGGCCCAACCAGACCCGCACCAAAGGGAAGGGCTAGACGGCGTCGCGCGGTAGCAGCAGGCCCAGTGGCAAGCGCACCCGGGCCTCGATCCCGCCACCGGAGCGATTGCGCAATTCCACGTTGCCGCCATGCTGGGCCGCGATCCGCCGCACGATCGCCAGGCCCAGCCCGGTGCCTTTGCCGCTGCGGGCCTTATCGCCGCGAATGAACGGGTTGAAAATGGCATCCAGCTCGGCGGGATCGATTCCCGCACCGCGGTCCAGCACGCTCAGCACCACGTATGGCGCATTGGCGTCACCCGAGACATAAGCGGCCACTTCAACGCCCTTGCCCGCGTGATGCAGCGCGTTGCCGATCAGGTTGTTGAGCAGGCGCTTGATCGAGACACGACGCAGCGGGAAGGGCGGAATCGGCTCCAGGCACAGGCGCACCTGTTCCTTGGGCTGGTTGAACGGCGCGACCACTTCGCGCACCAGGTCGCTCAGGTCCACTTCCTCGACGGGCTCGTCGCGGCCGTCGCGGATGAAGGCGAGGAACTGGTCGAGGATGGCGTCCATGTCCTCGATGTCGCGGACCATGTCGTCGGTCAGGTCGCTTTCGCTGGGCAGCATGGACAACGACAGGCGCAGGCGGGTGAGGGGGGTGCGAAGGTCATGGGATACCCCGGCCAGCATCAGTTCGCGCTCCCGGCCGGCCTGTTCCACGTCCTCGGCCATCTGGTTGAAGGCGCGGTATACCTCGGTCATCTCGCTCGGCGTGTCGCTGATCGGCAGGCGCACGCTGCGGCCCTGGCCCAGTTGCCGGGCGGCGAACACCAGGCGCTTGAGCGGCTGGTTGAGCTGGCGCACGAAGATCCACGCCGAGGCGGTGGACAGCAGGCCGATGGCGAGGAACCAGCCAAGCACGTTCCAGATTTTCTGGCCGCGCAACGGGTGCGGGTACAGCGGCACCTTGAGCCAATCGTCGCCCAGGCTTGGCGCCCTGACCCAGAGCGCCGGAGGCGAATGGACGCGCAGGCGGACCTCGGTGTCCTCGCCCAGTTCGGCCTGCATCTGGCGCTGGTAGATCTCGCTGTAGGGCCAGTGCTGCTCGCCCTCGGGCACGCCGTTGCCGGTGACGCGGATCAAGCCGGCGGCTTCGGCGACCTTGTCGCGGTTCTCCTCGTCCGCTGCCCAGTACGCACGCAGGGTCAGGGCGACGCCGTGGCTGTACTGGCGATCGACCAGCACGTCCTCGTTCATCAGCAGGTAGACCAGGGTCAGTGCCTTGGAAAACAGGACGACGATCAACACCAGCCACAGGGTGCGGGCGAAGAAGCTTTGCGGAAACCACAGTGGCGTTTTCATGGGCGACGGCTACACGCTTGGCAGGTGCGAGCGCGGCTCGCGGGCAGGGCATGAGGTGATCCAAGCAAAAGCAGGGCAACCTTGCGGTGGCCCTGCTTTCGATGACTCATCGGTAACACGTGCCATCACTTGCCGGCATTGCCGTCCGGCACGAACACGTAGCCTACGCCCCAGACGGTCTGGATATAGCGCGGCTTGGACGGGTCAGGCTCGATCATGCGGCGCAGGCGCGAGATCTGCACGTCGATGGAGCGCTCCAGTGCATCCCATTCGCGGCCACGGGCCAGGTTCATCAGCTTGTCGCGGGTCAGCGGCTCGCGGGCATGCATGACCAACGCCTTGAGCACGGCGAACTCGCCGGTGGTCAGCATGTGCACTTCGTCGCCACGCTTGAGTTCGCGGGTGGCCAGGGACAGCTCGTAGTCGCCGAAAGTGACGGTTTCGTCCTCGCTGCCCGGTGCGCCCGGTACCGTGGGCGCCTGGCGGCGCAGTACGGCCTTGACCCGCGCGACCAGCTCGTCGGGGTTGAACGGCTTGGCCAGGTAGTCGTCGGCGCCCAGTTCCAGGCCCTTGATCCGGCTCAACTCGTCGCCCTTGGCGGTGAGCATGATGATCGGCACCTGGTTGTTCGCTGCGCGCAGGCGCCGGCAGGCGGAAAGACCATCCTCGCCGGGCAGCATCAGGTCGAGGACGACCAGGTTGAACACCTCGCGCGCCAGCAGGCGGTCCATCTGTTCGACATTGGGTACTGCCCGTGCGCGATAGCCCTTGCTGGTGAAGAAACGCTCGAGAAGGCTGCTCAGGCCCGGGTCGTCATCGACGATGAGGATCTTTTCGCCTTCGGCTGTTTGTGCAGTGCTGCTCATGGGTAGCTCCTTTAATCTCGGCGCGCATTATGGCTTAGCCGCCATTTGCGGGTGCCGAGCTCATTGTTAGCAGATTTTTCCCCGTGTGCCAGCGGAATGGTCTGTCAGGCTGGCCAGCCGCTATCACCGCAAGCCTTTTGCGCTGGGTATAATGCGCCGCTTTTCACCGCGCGCCGCCATGCCCCGACGCCCTCTGGCGCCGGCCCCTGCGGCCAAGCATTCACAATTTGTCAGGTGGTTTTATGGACAGCATCAACAGCCGCATCGCCGAAGAACTCGGCGTCCGCCCGCAACAGGTCGAGGCGGCCGTGGCTCTACTTGATGAAGGCTCCACGGTGCCTTTTATCGCCCGTTACCGCAAAGAAGTGACCGGCAGCCTGGATGACACCCAGCTTCGCACCCTTGAAGAGCGCCTGCGCTACCTGCGCGAACTCGACGAGCGTCGCGCCAGCATCCTGGCCAGCATCGAGGAGCAGGGCAAGCTGACCCCGGAACTGGCCCGCGAGATCAAGCTCGCCGACACCAAGACCCGCCTCGAAGACCTGTACCTGCCGTACAAGCAGAAGCGTCGCACCAAGGGCCAGATCGCCCTGGAAGCCGGCCTCGGCGAACTGGCCGACGGCCTGCTGGCCGATCCGCAGCTGTCCCCCGAAAGCGAGGCCGCGCGCTTCGTCGATGCCGAAAAAGGCGTTGCCGACGTCAAGGCTGCGCTGGAAGGCGCCAAATACATCCTCATGGAGCGCTTCGCCGAAGACGCTGCCCTGCTCGACAAGCTGCGTAATTTCCTGACCCAGGAAGCCACCCTGTCGGCCCGCGTGGTGCCGGGCAAGGAGGAAGAGGGCGCCAAGTTCCGCGATTACTTCGAACATGACGAACCGCTCAAGGGCGTGCCGTCGCACCGTGCCCTGGCGATTTTCCGCGGGCGCAACGAAGGCGTGCTGTCCGCCTCGCTCAAGGTCGGCGAAGAACTTCCGGGCACCCTGCACCCGTGCGAACTGATGATCGCCGAGCGCTTCGGCCTGGCCAACCAGGGCCGCCCGGCCGACAAATGGCTGGCCGAAGTGGTGCGCTGGACCTGGAAGGTCAAGCTCTACAGCCACCTGGAAACCGACCTGTTCGGCGAGCTGCGCGACAACGCCGAAGGCGAGGCGATCAACGTTTTCGCCCACAACCTGCACGACCTGCTGCTGGCCGCTCCGGCCGGCCCGCGCGCGACCCTGGGCTTCGACCCGGGCCTGCGTACCGGCTGCAAGGTCGCGGTGGTCGACGCCACCGGCAAGCTGCTCGACCACACCACGGTCTACCCGCACGCGCCGAAGAACGACTGGGATCGCACCATCGCCATCCTCGCCGCCCTGTGCGCCAAGCACTCGGTGGAGCTGGTCGCCATCGGCAACGGCACCGCCAGCCGTGAAAGCGACAAGCTGATCTCCGAACTGGTCAAGAAATACCCGGCGCTGAAGATCACCAAGGTCATGGTCTCCGAGGCTGGCGCTTCGGTGTACTCGGCATCCGAGCTGGCCGCCCGCGAATTCCCCGACCTCGATGTGTCGATCCGCGGCGCCGTGTCCATCGCTCGCCGCCTGCAGGACCCGCTTGCCGAGCTGGTGAAGATCGACCCGAAATCCATCGGCGTCGGCCAGTACCAGCACGACGTCTCCCAGCTCAAGCTGGCCCGTGGCCTGGACGCCGTGGTCGAGGACTGCGTGAACGCCGTCGGCGTCGACGTCAATACCGCCTCCGTGGCCCTGCTGGCACGCATCTCCGGCCTCAACGCGACCCTGGCGCAGAACATCGTCAGCCACCGTGATGCCAACGGCGCCTTCAAGACCCGCGCTGCCCTGAAGAAAGTCAGCCGCCTCGGCGAGAAAACCTTCGAACAGGCCGCCGGCTTCCTCCGGGTGATGAACGGTGACGACCCGCTGGACGCCTCGGCCGTCCACCCCGAGGCCTACCCGCTGGTACAGCGCATCGCCGCCGATACCGGCCGCGACATCCGTTCGCTGATCGGCGACAGCGGCTTCCTCAAGCGCCTCGATCCGAAGAAGTTCACTGACGAGACCTTCGGCCTGCCGACCGTCACCGACATCCTCCAGGAGCTGGACAAGCCCGGCCGCGACCCGCGCCCCGAGTTCAAGACCGCCGAGTTCCAGGAAGGCGTCGAAGACCTCAAGGACCTGGAGCCGGGGATGATCCTCGAAGGCGTGGTGACCAACGTCACCAACTTCGGTGCCTTCGTCGATATCGGCGTGCACCAGGACGGCCTGGTGCACATCTCGGCGCTGTCCGAGAAGTTCATCAAGGACCCGCGTGAAGCGGTCAAGGCCGGCGACGTGGTCAAGGTCAAGGTTATGGAAGTGGACATCCCGCGCAAGCGCGTCGGCCTGTCCATGCGCATGAGCGACACCCCGGGCGAGAAGGTCGAGGGTGCCCGCGGCGGTCGCCAGGGTTCGGGTGGTCGCCAGCAAGGCGCGCCGGCCCGGGTCAAGGACACCCCGCCACCGGCCAACAACGCCATGGCCTCCTTGTTCGCCAACGCCAAGCAGTTGAAGAAGAAGTGACGGGCGCGCCTGAAGACATCGTCCAGAGCGCCTTCAGCCAGTTGCTGGGCTGCCGTCTGCAACGCCTCGAAGCGGGCGTTGCCGAGGTGGCCCTGGCCCTGGAGCCGCACCTGCGCAACCGCGGCGGCTTCCTGCATGGCGGGGCTATCTTCAGCCTGGTGGACATCGCCATGGGCCTGGCCTGCTCCAGCAGCCACGGCTTCGATCGGCGCAGCGTCACCCTGGAGTGCAAGATCAACTACGTTCGTGCGGTCAGCGAAGGTGAAGTGCTGTGTATAGCCCGCGTTCTCCACGCGGGAAGACGCACGCTTGTACTGGACGCCGACGTGCTTCAGGGCGACAAACTTGTCGCCAAGGCCCAGGGCACCTTCGCAGCGCTCTAGGATTTGCACGATAAGCGCCTGCGCGACGATCATGCTGCGTTGAAAACAGGCTCGGAATGCTCATTTGCAACCAGCAAACTCCGCTTCCTCGCCTGTTTTCGCCTTGCCTGATCGCCGCGCAGTCACTTCTCGTGCAAACCCTAGCCGCAAAAGGCCATCTGCGGTACTTTCGGCAGTGCGCTGGGCGCTGCCGATTCCCTGCGAAAACCAGGCGACAACGCCAGTTCCTCCTGTCCACCCTTGTAGACCGTCATTTCCACCCCCATATCGGGGCGACTGATGTGTGAAGGAATCCATCTTGAGCGAACTTCTCAACCGCCGCCTGAGCCTGCTTGGCCAGGGCGACAACCTCTCCCTGCTCAAGCAGTGCCTGCACGGCATCGAGCGTGAATGCCTGCGCGTGACCGAGGACGGTCGCCTGGCCCAGACACCGCACCCCGAGGCCCTGGGCTCGGCGCTGACCCACGAATCCATCACCACCGATTATTCCGAGTCGCTGCTGGAATTCATCACTCCGGCGCTAGCCGACCCGGCGCAGACCCTCGAAAGCCTGGAGAACATCCACCGCTTCGCCGTCAGCAAGCTCGGCAGCGAGTACCTGTGGAGCCCGTCGATGCCGTGCCCGTTGCCGGCGGAAGAGGACATCCCGATCGCCTGGTACGGCACCTCGAACATCGGCCAGCTCAAGTACGTCTACCGCAAGGGCCTGGCCCTGCGCTACGGCCGCACCATGCAGTGCATCGCCGGTATCCACTACAATTTCTCGCTGCCGGAAAAGCTCTGGCCGCTGTTGCGTGATGCCGAAGGCGGCAGCGGTGACGACCGTGACTACCAGTCGTCGGCCTACATTGCCCTGATCCGCAATTTCCGCCGCTACAGCTGGCTGCTGATGTACCTGTTCGGTGCCTCGCCGGCGCTGGACGCAGGGTTCCTCCGTGGCCGCCCGCACCAGCTCGAGTCCTTCGACGCCGACACCCTGTTCCTGCCGTGGGCCACCAGCCTGCGCATGAGCGACCTGGGCTACCAGAGCAACGCCCAGGCCGGCCTGACCCCCTGCTACAACGACCTCGCCAGCTACACCGACAGCCTGCGCCGCGCCGTGGCCACGCCCTACGCGCCCTATGTCGAGATCGGTACGCACAAGGATGGCGAGTGGGTGCAGCTCAACACCAACATCCTGCAGATCGAGAACGAGTACTACTCGAACATCCGCCCCAAGCGCGTGACCTATACCGGCGAGCGGCCGATCCAGGCGCTGGTGGCCCGGGGCATCCAGTACATCGAAGTGCGCTGCCTGGATATCAACCCGTTCCTGCCGACCGGCATCGATTTGCCGCAGGCGCGTTTCCTCGATGCCTTCCTGCTGTTCTGCGCCCTGGAAGAAAGCCCGCTGCTGCAAAACGGCGAGTGCGGCCAGTGCACCGACAACTTCCTCAAAGTGGTTAAGGAAGGCCGGCGTCCGGGCCTGCAACTGCATCGCGACGGCCAGCCGGTCGAACTCAAGGCCTGGGCCTCCGAGCTGCTGGCGCGTATCGCACCGTTGGCCGAACTGCTCGACCGCAGCCAGGGCAGCGATGAGCACGCCCGTGCCCTCGCCACCCAGGCGGCCAAGGTCGACGACCCGGCGCTGACCCCGTCGGCCCAGGTGCTCGCCAGCATGACCGCGCACCAGGAAAGCTTCGCCGCCTTCGCCCTGCGCCAGAGCCAGCTGCATGCCGACTACCTGCGCAAGGAGCCGCTGCCGGCTGACGAGCAGGCGCGTTTCGAAAGCCTGGCCCGGGCTTCGCTGGAAGAGCAGGCGCGTCTGGAACAGCAGGAAGTCGGCGACTTCGACCTGTTCGTCGGCGCCTACCAGGCCAGCATCCTGGCGATCAGCAACTGACATGAGCCGCGGCAGCACCCCTCGCAAACCCCGCGCCCGCAGCCAGGCGCGGATCGACTCGATCCTCGACGCGGCCCGCACCTTGCTGGCCAGCGAGGGCGTGGCCAGCCTGTCGATCTACAGCGTCGCCGAGCGCGCGCAGATCCCGCCGTCGTCGGTCTATCACTTCTTCGCCAGCGTCCCGGCCTTGCTCGAGGCGCTGACGGCGGATGTACACGGCGCGTTTCGCGCCTGCCTGCAGGCGCCCATCGATACCGCGAGCCTGACCGGCTGGCGGGACCTGGCGCGGCTGGTGGAAGCGCGAATGCTGGAGATCTATCAACAGGACGCCGCCGCCCGGCAACTGATCCTCGCCCAGCATGGCCTGAGCGAAGTGACCCAGGCCGACCGCCAGCACGATATCGAGCTGGGCGACCTGATGCACAAGCTGTTCGAGCAGCATTTCCGCTTGCCGGAGCTGCCGCATGATGTGGATGTATTTGCCTTGGCGATGGAGCTGAGCGACCGGGTCTATGCCCGTTCGGTGCAGGTGCACGGGCAGATCACGCCGCGCATGGCGGAGGAGGGGATGCGGGTGTTCGAAGCGTATGTGGGGCTGTATCTGCCGCCGTTCCTGCCCAAGCATTAAAAGCATCGCTGGCAAGCCAGCTCCCACAGGTCCGGCGTACACCGGACCTGTGGGAGCTGGCTTGCCAGCGATTGGGGTTTCACAGTTTCGCGATGGAAACCTCGGTCGATTTCACGAAGGCAATCACTTCGCTGCCGATGGTCAGCTCCAGCTCCTTGACCGAACGGGTGGTGATCACCGAAGTGACGATGCCCGAGGCGGTCTGCACGTCGATTTCCGACAGTACCGGGCCTTCCAGGATTTCTTTCACGGTGCCTTTGAACTGGTTACGTACGTTGATCGCTTTGATAGTCATCTGCTTGCTTCCTTCGTAGGTTCTGAGGTCAATGAGCCCAGCGCAGTTGCGTAGGCAAGGGTGCTACGGGTTCGGGCCCGGGCGGAGTGCCAGGGATCGAGAGAACACGGTTGAGTACTTCGGTTTCCAGCGCGGCCAGGCGGTGCGAGCCACGTACCCGTGGGCGCGGCAGGTCCACGTGCAGATCGAGGCCGATTTCGCCGTCCTCGATCAGGATCACCCGGTCGGCGACCGCTACCGCTTCGCTGACGTCGTGGGTCACCAGCAGCACCGTGAAGCCGTGCTTGCGCCAGAGGTCTTCGATCAGTTGCTGCATTTCGATCCGGGTCAGGGCATCCAGGGCGCCCAGCGGTTCGTCGAGCAGCAGCAGGCGCGGCTGGTGGATCAGGGCGCGGGCCAGGGCCACGCGCTGTTTCTGTCCACCGGACAGGGCTGCCGGCCATTCATTGGCACGGTCGGCCAGGCCCACCGCTTCCAGTGCCTGCCTGGCACGTTCCTGCCACTTGCCTTCGAGACCCAGGCCGACGTTGTCGATGACCCGCTTCCACGGCAGCAGGCGCGCTTCCTGGAACATCAGGCGGGTGTCTTCGCGAGCGTCCGACAGTGGCGCGCTACCGGCCAGCAATTCACCACCGGTCGGTTGGTCGAGGCCGGCCAGCAAACGCAGCAGGGTGCTCTTGCCACAGCCACTGCGGCCGACGATGGCGACGAACTGGCCGGCCGGGATGTGCAGGTCGATATTGCGCAGGACCTTGCGTTGGCCGAAGGTCTTCTCGACCTTCTGCACCGCCAGCGGGATGCCACGCAGCAGGCGCGGCGGCTGTTCCTTGAGAACGGTCATGCGCGGTCTCCCTTGCTCACTTGATAGGCCGGGTGCCAGCGCAGCCAGACACGCTCCAGGCCGCGGGCAGCGAGGTCGGCCAGCTTGCCGAGCACCGCGTACAGCACGATCGCCAGCACTACCACGTCGGTCTGCAGGAACTCGCGGGCGTTCATCGCCAGGTAGCCGATGCCGGAGTTGGCCGAGATGGTCTCGGCGACGATCAGGGTCAGCCACATGAAGCCGAGGGCGAAGCGCACGCCGACCAGGATCGACGGCAGCGCACCCGGCAGGATCACCTGGCGGAACAGGGCGAAGCCGCTGAGGCCGTAACTGCGGGCCATTTCCACCAGCGCCGGATCGACGTTGCGGATGCCGTGGTAGGTGTTCAGGTAGATCGGGAACAGCGTGCCGAGGGCGACCAGGAAGATCTTCGCCGACTCGTCGATGCCGAACCACAGGATCACCAGCGGGATCAGCGCCAGGTGCGGCACGTTGCGGATCATCTGCACCGAGCTGTCCAGCAGGCGCTCACCCCAGCGCGACAGGCCGGTGATGAAGCCGAGCACCAGGCCGATGCTGCCGCCGATCAGGAAGCCCAGCCCGGCACGCCAGCCGCTGATTGCCAGGTGGGTCCAGATTTCGCCGCTGCGCACCAGTTCGACGCCCGCGGAAATCACCGCGCTTGGCGCCGGCAGGATGCGGGTCGACAGCCAACCGGCGCTGACCGCCAGTTGCCAGATCGCCAGCAGCGCTACCGGCAGGGCCCAGGGCGCCAGGCGCTGGACCCAGGAGTTGGAAGAAGAACGACTCATGGCGTGATCCTCAACGCTGCGCCGCGGCTTTGGGCAGGATGTCGTTGGCCACCATCTCGCCGAACGGGCTGACATAGCCACGCTCCTGCGGCAGGGCCGGACGTTCGACATCCAGGTGCGGGAACAGCAGTTCGGCCACGCGGTACGACTCTTCCAGGTGCGGGTAGCCGGAGAAGATGAAGGTGTCTATGCCCAGCTCGGCGTATTCCTTGACCCGCGCCGCCACGGTCGGGCCATCGCCGACCAGCGCGGTACCGGCACCGCCACGCACCAGGCCGACGCCGGCCCACAGGTTGGGGCTGACTTCCAGGTTGTCGCGGTTGCCACCGTGCAGGGCAGCCATGCGTTGCTGGCCGACCGAATCGAAGCGCGCCAGGGAAGCCTGGGCACGGGCGATGGTGTCGTCGTCCAGATGGGAGATCAGGCGTTCGGCGGCTTTCCAGGCCTCGTCGTTGGTTTCGCGGACGATCACATGCAAGCGGATACCGAAGCGCACGGTACGGCCCAGCCTGGCGGCCTTCTCGCGGACTTGCGCGATCTTCTCGGCCACCGCGCTCGGCGGTTCGCCCCAGGTCAGGTACAGCTCGACCTGCTCGGCGGCCAGGTCCTGCGCGGCATCGGAAGAGCCACCGAAATACAGTGGCGGACGCGGTTGCTGGATCGGCGGATAGAGCAGCTTGGCGCCCTTCACCGTGATGTGCTTGCCGTCGTAGTCGACGGTCTCGCCTTCCAGCACCCGACGCCAGATGCGGGTGAATTCCACCGATGCCTGGTAACGCTCTTCATGGCTGAGGAACAGGCCGTCGCCGGACAGTTCGTCAGGGTCTCCACCGGTCACCAGGTTGAACAGCGCGCGCCCGCCGGACAGCCGGTCGAGGGTCGCGGCCTGGCGTGCCGCCACGGTCGGCGAAATGATCCCCGGACGCAGGGCGACGAGGAACTTCAGGCGCTGGGTCACCGGGATCAGCGACGCGGCCACCAGCCAGGAGTCCTCGCAGGAACGCCCGGTGGGGATCAGCACGCCGCCGAAGCCAAGACGGTCGGCCGCCTGTGCCACCTGCTGCAGATAACCGTGATCGACGGCGCGAGCGCCTTCGGCGGTGCCAAGGTAATGGCCGTCGCCATGGGTCGGAAGAAACCAGAAAACGTTGAGGCTCATTGGAGTTGTCTCCTAAGGGTGGCTCAGACCGGGGCGACGCCCCGGCTCGGGCGAAACGTCAAGGTGCGGTGGCGACCTTGGCCGGCGGCGTCCAGATCACGTCCTTGATGCTCAGCGGCTTGGGGATCAGCTTCAGGCTGGTGAAGGTGTCGGCGATCTTCTGCTGCGCGGCGACCACTTCCGGGGTCAGGAAGCCGGCACCGTAGCCCTGGCGCTTGACCGAGGTCAGGGTGATGTCGGCGGGCAGGCCGAGCAGCGGCGCGACCTGGTCGGTCACTTCCTGCGGGTTGGCCTTGGACCATTCGCCCACGGCACGCACCTCGTCCACCAGGGCGCTGATCACTTCAGGGTGCTTCTGCGCATAAGGCTTGGTGGCCAGGTAGAACTGATGGTTGTCGACGATGCCCTGGCCATCGCGCAGGGTGCGGGCTTGCAGTTGTTGCTCGGCGGCGGCCTGGTACGGGTCCCAGATCACCCAGGCATCGACGCTGCCACGCTCGAAGGCGGCGCGGGCATCGGCGGGCGGCAGGAACACCGGCTGGATGTCGCTGTATTTCAGGCCAGCGTCCTCGAGGGCGCGGACCAGCAGGTAATGCACGTTGGAGCCCTTGTTCAGGGCGACCTTCTTGCCCTTGAGTTCCTTGACCGACTGGATCGGCGAACCCTTCGGCACCAGGATCGCTTCGCTGTGCGGTGCTGGCGGCTCGTAGGCCACGTACAGCAGGTCGGCGCCGGCGGCCTGGGCGAAGACGGGCGGGGTTTCGCCGGTCACGCCGAAATCGATGGAGCCGACGTTAAGACCTTCCAGCAGTTGCGGGCCGCCGGGGAATTCAGTCCATTGCACCTGCACGCCCTGGGCGGCGAGGCGCTTTTCCAGGCTGCCCTTGGCCTTGAGCAGAACCAGGGTGCCGTACTTCTGGTAGCCGATACGCAGGGTTTCGGCCTGGGCTTGGGTGATGGCGCCGAAGGTAACAGCCGCAGCGAACAGAGCGGCCAGACCACGACGCAAAACGACAGTGCGCATAGCGCTCTCCTTTTGCAGTGTTGGGATTCGGGCTGCACCTGCTTGCCTCGTTGTCGGGCCAGTAAGGTGGGGGTTGCACGATGAAACGGGTGCTACAGGATCAGATGCTCCAGCGGGCACTGATCAGGCGTTCGTTGAGCAGGCCGGGCGCCAGGGGTTTCGGGCGACGGGCCAGGGCGCTGTGGAACAGCTCCAGGGATTCGTTCAGGCGCTGCTCCAGGGCGGGCGCCAGATGGGCCGGGACATTGCCCTGGCCGTAGGCGACCTGGCTGTCGTCGGCGAAGATCCCTTGCAGGGTCTCCTGCGCCTTCAAGGCCGAGAGCACCGGTTTCAGGGCGTAGTCCACCGCCAGCATATGGGCGATGCTGCCGCCGGTTGCGATGGGCAGCACCACCTTGTGACTCAGGGCGCGCTCGGGGAGCAGATCGAGCAGGGTCTTCAGGGCGCCGGCGAACGACGCCTTGTACACCGGGGTGGAAACGATCAGGCCGTCGGCCTGTTCCACCAGCTGCTGGAAATGCTGGACCTGAGGGCTGTCGAAACGGGCATGAAGCAGATCTTCGGCCGGGAAGTCCCGCACCTGGAATGTCACCACTTCCACGCCCTGGCCTTGCAGCCAATCGCGTGCGCGTTCGAGCAGCACGCCGGAGCGTGAACGCAGGCTGGGACTTCCACCGATAGAAACGACCAACATTGAATGCGCATCCTTGGAACTGTTCGAAAGGCCCGCGAGTTAGGAGGCTCGCTGGAATGGGGTGACATTAACAGGTGCTTGCATATATCTAGAAATCATATTTTTTCATTTGTTTATATGAATTGGAGATATGTCTTTTGGCCTGTGGAGATCTCCTGTGGGAGCTGGCTTGCCAGCGATGAGGCCGGCATGGGGAAAGGTGTTGGCCGGCCGGGCCCTATCGCTGGCAAGCCAGCTCCCACAGGGTTCTCCACAGGTTTCGGGAGCGTGGAATTGCAGGCAAAAAAAAGGGCCGTCGAAACGGCCCGAAAATCCCTGCGATGGCTAAATCAGAATCAACGGTTCGGCTGTGGGGTCAGGCGCAGGTACGGCTTGACCGCGCGGTAGCCCTTGGGGAAGCGGCGCTTGATCTCTTCCTCGTCCTTCAGCGACGGCACGATCACCACTTCGTCACCGTCCTGCCAGTTGGCCGGGGTGGCCACCTTGTGGTTGTCGGTGAGTTGCAACGAATCGATCACCCGCAGGATCTCGTGGAAGTTGCGCCCGGTGCTGGCCGGATAGGTGATGGTCAGGCGGATCTTCTTGTTCGGGTCGATCACGAACAAGGAGCGCACGGTGAGGGTATCGTTGGCGTTCGGGTGGATCAGGTCGTACAGGTCGGAAACCTTGCGATCGGCATCGGCCAGGATCGGGAAGTTGACCGTGGTGTTCTGGGTTTCGTTGATATCGTCGATCCAGCGGTGGTGGGAGTCCACCGGGTCCACCGACAGGGCGATGGCCTTGACGCCGCGCTCGGCGAACTGTTCCTTCAGCTTGGCGGTGAAGCCCAGCTCGGTGGTGCACACCGGGGTGAAGTCGGCCGGGTGCGAGAACAGCACGCCCCAGCTGTCGCCGAGCCACTCGTGGAAGCGGATCTTGCCGGCGCTGGAATCCTGTTCGAAGTCGGGGGCGATATCGCCGAGTCTGAGGCTCATGGTGCGGCTCCTTGGCTGTTCGTTGATGGACTCAACTGTGCCTGTAGGCCGAGCAAATTAAAAAGAATAAATATCGATTTATTTAGATCTTAAAGAGATAACAAATGGCGGACAAAACAACGCCCGCGCAGCACGGGGCCGGGCGGGCGTTGGGTATCTCGCGGCGGGTTACAGCAGCGGGACGGAGTAGCTGAGGATCAGGCGGTTTTCGTCCTGGTCCTTGGTGTTGGCAACGTTGCTGCGCCAGGTGGCATTTTTCCACATTACGCCGAAGCCTTTGAGGGTGCCTTCCGGTACGACGTAAGCCAGGGTGATGTCACGTTCCCACTCTTTGCGGTCACCGATGGTGGAATCGATGTCGTCGCCGCGCAGGTAGGTGACGCCAGCAGTGGCGCCAGCCAGGCCGACCTTGGCGAAGTCGTAGGAGTAGCGGGCTTGCCAGGTACGCTCACCGGCACGACCGAACTTCTGGATCTGCGAGTCGGTGATGGTGTAGTTGGACGAGCCGTCACCCTGGTTCAGCCAAGGGAAGTCGCTGTCGCCATTGCTGACCTGATAGCCGCCACCAAAGGTGTGACCGGCAACGGTGTACAGGAACAGGGCGCTGTACAGGTCGTTGTCGACCTTGCCGCGAGTCTTGACCGGATTGTTCGGGTAGTAACCGGTGGTGTACCAGGCAGCGGTATCGCCGTTCTTGCCGTCATCGGTGCTGTGGAAGTAGCGGAAGTCGGACTTCAGCACGCCCGGGCCGATAGCCCAGTTGTGTACCGCACCCAGGAAGTGCTGGTTGTAGAAGTTCTCCAGGCCGCCGTACCAGTATTGCAGCAGGAGATCCTTGTTGACCTTGTAGTCGGCGCCGGCATAACGGAACTGGTTGCTATATTTGCCGTTGCGGAAGTTGCTGGACTGGTTGGCACCCGCAATGGACAGGCCTTCGGTGCTCGAGGAGTTACGGCCCTTGACGTGCTCGATCTGGCCGGCAGTCAGGGTCAAGTCCTTGATTTCGTTCGAGACGATCTGGCCGCCTTCGAAGGTCTGCGGCAGCAGGCGACCATCGTTGTACGAGATGACCGGGTTCTTCGGCAGCAGGGTGCCGTAGCGCAGTTCGGTCTGGGAGATCTTGACCTTGGCGGCAGCGCCCAGGCTGGAGTAGTCGTTGACAGCACGGCCATCGCTGTCGGTCGGGAAGACGGTGCCGCCGTAGGCGTCGCTGCTGGCATTGCCGTGACGGCCTTTGCCGGAGTCCAGGCGGATGCCCAGCAGGCCGATTGCGTCGACGCCGAAGCCTACAGTGCCTTCAGTGAAGCCCGAGGTGTAGTCCAGTTGGAAGCCTTGGCCCCACTCTTCCTGATAGTTGACGGTGCCGTTGCCGTGATTGCGGTTATCGGTGTTGATATAGAAGTTACGCAGCTTCAACGTAGCCTTGCTGTCTTCGATAAAACCGGCAGCGCCTGCTTGCTGGGCCAGTACCCCAAGGGCGACGGCAAGAGTCAGGGTCGACTTCTTCATGGATGAATTGCTCCTCTCTGTTTCTAATTCTTGTGGTTCGTTAACGGTCGGGTCTTGCGCCCCACTCGTTGTCGATGGGCGATTAGCACCAATGGATGACCATCGAGTCAATCGTAACCAGTCGTTTCAAGACTTTGGTCTAATGCGCCATGCTGGGGGCGAAGGATAATTACAATTCGATAAACCTAAAAAGAATTATTTTGTTTTTTTTAAGATTTTTTTGACATAAACAACAAAAATTTCACATCGCTTCGGGCACATAAGCTAATGCCCATAAATTATTTCTGGTTGGTTTTTTAGATCATTTAGATTCATGGCTTTCCCCTTCCGGAATTCCCCGCCATGAAGCCGTCACGTCCGCTCAAAGTATTCACTGCCCTGGCCCTCACCGGCTTGACCCTGGTCAGCCATGCCGCCGGTCTCACCGTGGGTTACCAGACCGGCATCGATCCGAGCAAGGTGCCCCAGGCCGATGGTGCCTACGAGCAGGCGATTGGCGAGAAGATCGACTGGCGCCGCTTCAACAGCGGGCCGGAAGTGGTCACCGCGATTGCCTCCGGCGACGTGCAGATCGGCAACCTCGGTTCCAGCCCGCTGGCCGCTGCCGCTTCGCGCAAGCTACCGATCGTGGCCTTCATCGTTTCGGCGCAGATCAACGCCGCCGAAGCGCTGGTGGTGCGCAATGGCAGTGGTATCGACAGTCCGAAGGACCTGGTCGGCAAAACCATCGCCACCCCGTTCGTCTCCACCTCCCACTACAGCCTGCTCGGTGCCCTCAAGCACTGGGGGCTCGATACGCGTCAGGTGAAAGTGGTGAACCTGCAGCCGGCGGAAATCGCCGCGGCATGGAAGCGTGGGGATATCGATGGCGCCTTCGTCTGGTCGCCGGCGCTGGGGGAGATCCGCAAGACCGGCAAGACCCTCACCGACGCCGCCGAAGTCGGCGGCTGGGGCGCGCCGACCTTCGAAGTGTGGGTCGCACGCAAGGACTTCGCCGAGAAGCACCCGGACGTCGTGGCGAAGTTCGCCAAGGTGACCCTGCAATCCTTCGCCGACTATGCGGCGAACAAGGCGCAGTGGACTGCCGACTCGGTGCCGGTACAGAAGATCGCCAGGCTGACCGGCTCCAATCCCGCCGATGTGCCTGAACTGCTCGCAGGCTCCGCCTTCCCCGACGCCCAGGCCCAGGCCGGCCTGCTGCAAGGCCAGACCCCGGCGGCGATCGCCGAGACGGCAAAATTCCTCAAGGAGCAGGGCAAGGTGGAAACCGTGCTGCCGGACTACGCGCCCTTCGTCAG
>NZ_JAOECN010000027.1:0-80160 GCF_029836855.1 Pseudomonas sp. GD04058 | reverse complement strand
CAGCTATAGGTTAAAGTCCCACACCATCAGGGACCTTTCCACACATCACGGAGGATGCAATGTTCCCCATCGACATCTGGCTCGCCTACACCGCCGCCTGCCTGCTGCTGGTGATTTCACCTGGCCCCGACAACCTCCTGGCCATCGGCCGCGGCCTGAGCCAGGGTCGCCTGGCCGCGATCGTTTCCGGCGTTGCGTCCGGTACCGGCATCCTGTTCCACACCACCACCGCAGCCCTGGGCCTGACGCTGCTGATGCAGACGTCCGCCGTGGCCTTTTGGGTAGTGAAGATCATCGGCGCCGGCTACCTGTTGTGGCTGGGGATCAAGGTGCTGCGCTCGCGAAACCTGATCAGCTTCGCCCCGGCGGCCAGGCAACCGCTGCGCACCATTTTCCTCACCGGCTTTCTCTCCGCGGCACTCAACCCCAAGCCCGGGCTGTTCGTGCTGGCCTTCATTCCGCAGTTCGTCAATCCGCAACTGGGTTCGGTGACGGTACAGATGCTGGTCTACGGACTGTGGTTCGCCTTGCTCACTGCCGTCGGCTTTGCCCTGATGGGCGTATTCGCCTCGACATTGACCAGTGCCATCCGTAATCGCCCCAAGGTGGTCAACGGCCTGAATATCGGCGCCGGGGTGACCTTTGTCGCCTCCGGAGTCTCGGTGGTGGCGTTGAGTCAGAAATAAGCGGCCGATCATCACGACGGCTTTGACCGGGTTTACCAACGTTCATTATTCTTGACGGCGCTTGGCCGATCAGCATTCGAATAAAAACCCAAGGTGCGTGCATGACAATCAAGGTCCTGGAGGCTCATGAGGTAAACGAGCACCGCGTTGCCCTGCCGGGCTGGCAGGAGCAGTACACGCAGATGTCGTCCGGGCGCTTCCAGGGACGCCTGGTGCATGCCCAGAGCGCTGGCCTGGAGCTGTACGAGGAACGCATGAACCTGCGGGTCGAGCAGGAATTCCACGCACCGGCCGACGCCTTGGTGTTCAGCTTCGACATGAGCGACAACGCCCTTTATCTGCTGGACGGCCAGACCCGCAATGCCTGGGTGACCCCGGAGAACTACCGCGAAGTGGCCGTGGTGCTGAAGCAGCCGGCGAGCTGGCAGCATTCGGCGGCGGAGTTTCGCCGGCTGGTCCTGCAACCGTTGCGTCCGACCCGTTGCAAGGCCTTCGCCAGCGCGCTCAGCGAGGTGCTCGCCGAAGCGGTACGCGGCCAGGTGGATGTGTCGGCGCCGGGGTTTGCCCGGGAGATCGCCGATGGCTGCTTCCAATTGCTCGACCAGGCCGTGGAGGTGGACGCTCGCGGACGTGCCGAGTGCCATATGCGCCGCGTGGTCGAGCGGGTCAAGGAAGTGGTCAACGACTGCCCGCAGGACAGCGTTGGCGTGCAGGATCTGGCGGATGCAGCCGGGGTGTCGGTGCGCCAGTTGCAGCAATCCTTCCTGCGCTATGCCGACATGCCGCCGACGGTATGGCTGCGCAACCGGCGCCTGAATGCGGTAAGACGGGACTTGCTGGCGGCAGACCCGGGGCAGGTCACCGTGGCCGAGGTGGCCATGCGCTGGTCGTTCTGGCACCTGGGGCGGTTTTCCCAGGCTTACCATGGGTTGTTCGGGGAATATCCGAAGGAGACGCTGAAACGCGGGTGAGGGCTTGGGGCCTTGTGCTGGTTTTCAGGGCCTCATCGCTGGCAAGCCAGCTCCCACATAAACCTGTGGGAGCTGGCTTGCCAGCGATGAGGCCATCACATACACCACATCAATCAGCCAACAATCTCCTTCACCCGATACCACAACATCCCCAGCGCCAGCAGCGGCGAGCGCAGCAGCTTGCCGCCGGGGAAGGTCAGGTGCGGCACTGCGCCGAATACATCCAGCCCCTTGCTTTGCCCGACCGATATGGCCTCCGCCAGCAGTTTCGCCGACCAGTGCGTGACATTCAGCCCATGCCCCGAATAGCCCTGGGCGAAGAACACGTTCGGATGCTCTGCCAAGCGCCCGACCTGTGGGAAGCGGTTGGCGGTGATGCCGATCATCCCGCCCCATTGGTAGTCGATGCGCACATGGGCCAGTTGCGGGAACACCTTGAGCATCTTTGGCCGCATGTAGGCGCCGATATCCCTGGGGTCAGTCCCGGAGTAGTGGCAGGCTCCGCCGAACAGCAAGCGCCGGTCGGCGGTGAGCCGGTAGTAATCCAGCCCGACCTTCTGGTCGCACAGCGCCAGGTTCAGCGGAATCAGGCTGGAGGCGACGTCTTCCGGCAGCGGCTCGGTGACGATCACATAGCTTCCCGCCGGCAACACCTTGCCACTGAGCTTCGGCTCCAGCTCATCGAGGTGGGCATTGCAGCCCAATACCAGGCTGTCCGCGCGCACCCGGCCGCGGGGGCAATGCACCACGACCTGGCTGCCATGCTCGATGCGCAGCACCGGGCTCTGCTCGAAGACCTGCACCCCAAGCCGGCTGGCTGCCCGGGCCTCGCCGGTCACCAGGTCCAGCGGGTGCAGATGCCCCGAGCCCATATCGATCAACCCGCCGGCATAGCAATCACTGGCGACCACCTGGTGCATACGCCCGGGTTCCACCAGTTCGATCGGGTGCGGATACCCCGAATTCGCCAGTGACGCGTATTCCTCGCGCATCGCCGCGAACTGCCTCGGGGTATTGGCCAGCTCGCAGAAACCCCAGCGCAGGTCGCAGTCGATGGCGAACTCGTCGATGCGTTCGGCGACCAGGGTCACCGAGTCCACTCCGGCTCGCTCCAGGTAGCGCACGCCATCCTCGCCGACATATTTGCCGAAGCCACTGACATCGTGGCCGATACCGCGAATCAGCTGCCCACCATTGCGCCCGCTGGCACCCCAGCCGACGCGCCGGGCCTCCAGCAGCACCACCGAGTGCCCGCGCAAGGCCAGTTCCAGGGCGGTGTTGACCCCGGTCAGGCCACCACCGATCACGCACACATCGGCCTGGATCTCGCCGTCGAGCGCAGGGTAGGGCTGGCTGTCGCGGGCGGTGGCGGCGTAGTACGACGCCGCATGCTCAGCACGTTGCATCATCAAGGGATCTCGACTCATTGGTTGAACTTGACCTTGCTCCAGCTGCGGGTCATCAGGCGCATGATCTTCGGCGACGGGGCCTTGGAGATGTAGAGCTTGTCCAGCACCGCCTGGGGCGGATAGACCTCGGGGTTGTTCAGCGTCTCGGGATCGATGAACGGCCTGGAGTCGGCGTTGGCGTTAGGGTAACCCACATAGTCGCTGATCCCGGCGATCACCTTCGGCTCCATCACGTAGTTGATGAACGCCAGGGCTTGGTCGGGGTTCTTCGCGTCGGCGGGAATCGCGATCAGGTCGAACCACAGGTTGCTGCCTTCCTTGGGAATGCTGTAGGCGATCTTCACCCCGTTGCCTGCCTCGCGGGCACGGTTGGCCGCTTGCAGCACGTCGCCGGAGAAGCCGAAGGCCACGCATATATCGCCATTGGCCAGGTCCGAGATGTACTTGGACGAGTGGAAGTAGGTTACGTAGGGGCGAAGTTCCAGCAGGCGCTTCTCGGCCTTGGCGTAGTCCGCCGCGTTGCTGCTGTTGGGGTCCAGGCCCAGGTAGTTGAGGATCGACGGGATCAGTTCGTCGGCCGAGTCCATGAAGGCCACGCCGCATTGTTGCAGCTTCTTCAGGTTTTCCGGCTCGTACAGGGTGGCCCAGGAGTCGATATGGTCGACGCCCAGCACCTGCTTGACCTTGTCGACGTTGTAGCCGATGCCGTTGGTACCCCACAGGTAGGGCACCGAGTGGCGGTTGCCGGGGTCGTTCTGTTCGAGCAGCTTGAGCAGCGCCGGGTCCAGGTGTTTCCAGTTCGGCAGCTTGCTGCGGTCCAGTTCGAGGAACACCCCGGCGTCCACCTGGCGGGTCAGGAAGTGGTTGGACGGCACGACGATGTCGTAGCCGGTCTTGCCCGCCAGCAGCTTGCCTTCCAGTGTTTCGTTGGAGTCGAAGACGTCGTACACCGGCTTGATCCCGGTGGCGCCCTCGAAGCCGGCGAGGGTGTCGGGGGCGATGTAGTCGGTCCAGTTGTAGATGCTGACACTGGGCTGCGCGCTGGCCAGCAGCGGCGCGGCGAGCAGGGCGAGAGGGGCAAGACGTTGCAACAGCTTCATGGCGACTCCTGATCCGTTTTATTGTGGGCGGCGTGGCGATTGCGGTCAGACGCTGAGCAGCAGGAACTCCCGTTCCCAGGAACTGATCACGCGCTTGAAGTTTTCGTGCTCGGTGCGTTTCACCGCGACATAGCCCTGGACGAACTTGCGCCCCAGGTACTGCTCCAGCACCTCGCAGTTCTCCATGGCCGCGAGGGCGTCCTCGATGGTGATCGGCAGGCGCAGGCTGCGGCGCTCGTAGGCGCGGCCCTGGACCGGCGCGCTCGGCTCGATCTTCTCGACCATGCCCAGGTAGCCGCACAGCAGGCTGGCGGCGATGGCCAGGTAGGGGTTGGCATCGGCGCCCGGCAGGCGGTTTTCCACGCGCATCGCTTCGGGCGAGGACGGCGGCACGCGCAGGCCGGCTGTACGGTTCTCCTCGCCCCACTCGACGTTGACCGGCGCCGAGGTGTCCGGCAGGAAGCGGCGGAACGAGTTGACGTTCGGCGCGAACATCGGGAGCACCTTGGGGATGTACTTCTGCAGGCCGCCGATGTAATTGAGGAACAGCTCGCTCATGCTGCCGTCCTCGTTGACGAAGATGTTCCGGCCCGACTCGGCGTCCACCACGCTCTGGTGGATATGCATGGCGCTGCCCGGCTCGTCGGTGATCGGCTTGGCCATGAAGGTCGCCGCCACGTTGTGCTTGAGCGCGGCCTCGCGCATGGTGCGCTTGAACACGGTGATCTGGTCGGCCAGGGACAGGGCGTCGCCGTGGCGGAAGTTGATCTCCATCTGCGCCGGGCCGTCCTCGTGGATCAGCGTATCCAGGTCCAGGCCCTGGGCCTCGCACCAGTCGTAGACATCCTCGAACAGCGGGTCGAACTCGTTGGCGGCATCGATGGAAAAGCTCTGCCGGCCGCTTTCCGGACGCCCCGAGCGGCCGATCGGCGCCTCCAGCGGGAAGTCCGGGTCGCTGCTGCGCTTGGTCAGGTAGAACTCCATTTCCGGCGCGACGATCGGCGTCCAGCCTTTCTGCGCGTACAGGCGCAGCACGCGCTTGAGCACGTTGCGCGGCGACAGCTCGACGGGATTGCCGCGCTTGTCGTAGGTGTCATGAATCACCATCGCGGTGGGCTCGATGGCCCAGGGCACCAGGAAGATCGCCTCCGGGTCGGGGCGGCAGAACATATCGATGTCCGCCTCGTCCAGCAGGTCGTAGTAGATCTCATCCTCGACGAAATCGCCGGTGACGGTCTGCAGCAGGACGCTCTCCGGCAGGCGCATGCCGCCTTCGGCGAGAAACTTGTTGGTAGGGGAAATCTTGCCGCGGGCGATGCCGGTGAGGTCACTGACAATGCACTCGACTTCGGTGATCTGGTGTTGCTTCAGCCAGGTGCTCAGCTGATGCGCGGGGGTGTTCATGCAAACCTCTGACGGGTTGGTTGGACGGCACGCGACCGGCGTGGGCCGGTGGGCGCATGGCTAGTCTTGGTCAGAGAGGGGAGAGGGTTCTATCCGTTTTCCGCAGGAATGGCGTGTGTTGCTCTTTCGGGCCCTATCGCTGGCAAGCCAGCTCCCACAGGTTCCGAGCCAGCCGCAGATTTTGTGTTCGACACTGACCTTGTGGGAGCTGGCGTTGCCAGCGATTGGTCCGCCCAGACACCATCATTGCCTGTGCCGGCCTCATCGCTGGCAAGCCAGCTCCCACAGGTTCCGAGCCAGCCGCAGATTTTGTGTTCGACACCGACCCTGTGGGAGCTGGCTTGCCAGCGATAGGGCCCGAAAGAACAGCAACTTTGTTCAAGGCCGGAACGGCTCCGCTCAATACACTCGAGCCCTTCATCGCCAAGGACTACCCATGATTACCTGCCAGGTCCGCTACATCATTGACCCCTGTCAACTACCGGCCTTCGAGTTCTAAGGCACAACGCGTACCCTGTGGGAGCGGGTTCACCCGCGATTGCGGTGCTGAAGTCAGCATAGCAATCGCGGGTGAACCCGCTCCCACAAGAACCTTGCAAATCAAATAGTTATGTTTTGTTCCATGACAGCGTGGCGGCGCTCCGACTTGCCGGCGATGAGGCAATATCAGCCCTTGGCTGCCCGCGCTGCGTGCAGTTTCTTGTAGCTCTCGATCAGGCGCAGGTGCCGGTCCAGGCCTTCCAGTTTCATGCTGGTCGGGGTCAGGCCATGGAAGCGCAGGCTGCCTTCGACCGACGCCAGCACCGCATCCATCCGCGGATTGCCGAACATGCGGCGGAAGTTGACCTCGTAGTCGGCCAGGTCCAGGTCGCTGTCCAGTTCCACTTCCAGCACCACGTTCAGCGCCTGGTAGAACAGCCCGCGCTCGACGGTGTTGTCGTTGTACTGGAGGAACATCTCGACCAGTTCCTTGGCATCGTCGAACTTCTTCAACGCCACCTGGATCAGGATCTTCAATTCCAGCACGGTTAACTGGCCCCACACCGTGTTGTCGTCGAACTCGACGCCGATCAGCGTCTTGATCTCGGTGTATTCGTCCAGCTCGGACTCCACCAGGCGCTCCAGCAGGCTTTCCAGGGCGTCATCGTCAAGGCTGTGCAGGTTGAGGATGTCTTCGCGGAAAAACAGCGCCTTGTTGGTGTTGTCCCAGATCAGGTCGTCCACCGGGTAGATTTCCGAATAGCCCGGCACCAGGATGCGGCAGGCCGGGGCGCCGAGGTGGTCGTAGGTGGCCATGTAGACCTCCTTGCCCATACCTTCGAGGATGCCGAACAGGGTCGCGGCTTCCTCGGCATTGGAGTCTTCGCCGTGGCCGGAGAAGTCCCATTCGACGAACTCGAAATCAGACCTGGCACTGAAGAACCGCCAGGAGACCACGCCGCTGGAATCGATGAAGTGCTCGACGAAGTTGTTTGGCTCCATCAGTGCATGGCTTTCGAAGGTCGGTTGCGGCAGGTCGTTGAGGCCTTCGAAGCTGCGGCCCTGGAGCAGTTCGGTGAGGCTGCGTTCCAGCGCCACCTCGAAGCTCGGGTGGGCACCGAAGGAAGCGAACACGCCGCCGGTGCGCGGGTTCATCAGGGTCACGCACATCACCGGGAATTCACCGCCCAGCGAGGCGTCCTTGACCAGCACCGGGAAGCCTTGCTCTTCAAGGCCCTGGATACCGGCGAGGATGCCCGGGTACTTGGCCAGCACCTCCTGCGGCACGTCCGGCAAGGCCAGCTCGCCTTCGAGGATCTCGCGCTTGACCGCCCGCTCGAAGATCTCCGACAGGCACTGCACCTGGGCTTCGGCCAGGGTGTTGCCGGCGGACATGCCGTTGCTCAGGTACAGGTTCTCGATCAGGTTCGACGGGAAATACACCACCTCGCCGTCGGACTGGCGCACATAGGGCAGCGCGCAGATGCCACGCTCGATATTGCCCGAGTTGGTGTCGTACAGGTGCGAGCCGAGCAGTTCGCCGTCCGGGTTGTAGATGGCCAGGCAATACTCGTCGAGCAGGCCCTTGGGCAGGGCGTCGTTGCGCCCCGGCTTGAACCAGCGCTCGTTCGGGTAATGCACGAACTCGGCGTTGGCGATGTCCTCGCCCCAGAACTGGTCGTTATAGAAGAAGTTGCAGTTCAGCCGCTCGATGAATTCGCCCAGGGCCGAGGCCAGCGCGCTTTCCTTGCTCGAGCCCTTGCCGTTGGTGAAGCACATCGGCGACTGCGCGTCGCGGATATGCAAGGACCACACGTTCGGCACGATATTGCGCCAGGAGGCGATCTCGATCTTCATGCCCAGCCCAGCGAGGATCTGCGACATGTTGGCGATGGTCTGCTCCAGCGGCAGGTCCTTGCCCGGGATGAGCGTGCGGGTCTGGCCGTCGAGGCCCGGCATCAACAGGGCCTGGGCGTCGGCGTCGAGGTTCTCCACCTCTTCGATGATGAATTCCGGGCCGGTCTGCACCACCTTCTTCACGGTGCAGCGGTCGATGGAGCGCAGGATGCCCTGGCGGTCCTTCTCGGAGATATCGGCGGGCAGCTCGACCTGGATCTTGAAGATCTGGTTGTAGCGGTTTTCCGGGTCGACGATGTTGTTCTGCGACAGGCGGATATTGTCGGTGGGGATGTCGCGGGTCTGGCAGTACAGCTTGACGAAATAGGCCGCACACAACGCCGAGGAGGCCAGGAAATAGTCGAACGGACCCGGTGCCGAACCGTCGCCCTTGTAGCGGATCGGCTGGTCGGCGATCACCGTGAAGTCGTCGAACTTGGCTTCGAGTCGGAGGTTGTCGAGAAAATTGACCTTGATTTCCATGCGGGTTCCGTAGCGGGCGAATCGATTTTGGCGGCCATTATCCGGGTTTTCTCCGGGAAGTCTTGTGCTTATTGGCGGGGGCTGTCGGGTGGTGTCTTATGCCACTTATCCGCGGCAGTCAGGGGGCAGATCCACATCCGCGACCACCCCCTGATCGCCGACCTCCACGATCCGGCAGGCCTCCTGGTGTTTCTCGATGACCCGCCTCCCGCCCTGATCCCCGTCCAGTTCCGCCAGTTCCTCCCAGAATGCTTTGCCGAACACCACCGGATGCCCACGCTGTTCCTCGAACCGCGGTACCAGAATCCGGTCTTCCTTTGCCAGGCCGGCAAGTTGCACCAGCGTTTGCACCTTGACCCAGGGCATGTCCCCCAGCATCACCGCCACCGCCTCGATGCCTGATCCGGCTTGCGCGATAGCCCGTGCCCCGGCCGCCAGGCTGTGTCCCATGCCCTGGTCGGCCTGTTCGGCCCGCACTACTTTCACCCGCGTGGCATCCACCCCCAGCGCCGCCACATCGTCCTCCGGCCTGAGCACCACCCAGACCTCCTCGAACGCCTCCAGCACCCGCGCCAGGGTCGTCTCCAGCAGGCGCGCGCCACCAGGCAACGGCGCAATCCGCTTGTCGCTGCCAAACCTGCGCCCGCGCCCGGCCGCCAGTACCAGCGCCGCGCACCTTCCGGTCAATCCCTTTGAACCCATCTCTTCGCTCCCCGGTCGGACCTGAAAAGCACCAGCATACCTACCGTGAGGCCTTTGTCATGAGCGATGTCCCTTCCGCGCCGAACACCCATGCGATCGGCCTGTACATCAACGGCGAGCAGCATCACTTGCAAGTGCCGCCCTGGTTGACCCTGCTTGACCTGCTGCGCGATGAACTCGACCTGGTCGGCACCAAGAAGGGCTGCGACCACGGCCAGTGCGGCGCCTGCACCGTATTGCGCAACGGCCGTCGGGTGAACGCCTGCCTGACCCTGGCGATCATGTGCGACGGCGACGAGCTGACCACCATCGAAGGCCTGGCCCACGGCGATCGCCTGCACCCATTGCAACAGGCGTTCATCGCCCACGACGCCTTCCAGTGTGGCTATTGCACCCCCGGGCAGATCTGTTCCGCCGTGGGCATGGCTCGCGAGGGCAGGGCGCGGTCGCGGGCGCAGATCCAGGAGGCCATGAGCGGCAACCTGTGCCGCTGCGGGGCCTATAGCAATATCGTCGCGGCGGTGGAGGAAGCCCTGCCGCAGATGGGAGGGCCGCGTCCATGATGCCTTTCGCCTACAGCAAGCCGGACAGCATCGAACAGGCCGTGCAACAGGCGGGGCCCGATGCGCGCTTTATCGCCGGTGGCACCAATCTGCTGGACCTGATGAAAGAGAACGTCGAGCGCCCGGCGCGGGTGATCGATATCACCGGGCTGCCGCTGCGCGAGGTGCGTACCACCGCCAACGGCGGCTTGCAGATCGGCGCGCTGGTGAGCAATGCCGAGCTGGCCTGGCACTTGGACGTGGAGGCCCGCTACCCGTTGCTGAGCCAGGCGATCCTGGCCGGCGCGTCGCCGCAGTTGCGCAATATGGCCAGCACCGGCGGCAATCTGTTGCAGCGCACCCGCTGTCATTACTTCTACGACGCGGCGGTGCCGTGCAACAAACGAGCGCCCGGCAGTGGTTGCCCGGCCCGGGACGGGCTGAACCGCCAGCACGCAATCCTCGGTGCCAGCGAGCACTGCGTGGCGGTGCATCCGTCCGATATGTGCGTGGCACTCGCCGCGCTGGAGGCGAGGGTGCTGGTGCACGGAAGGCAGGGCGAGCGGGAGATTCCCTTCGCCGACTTCCACCGCCTGCCAGGCGCCACGCCGGAGCGCGACAACTGCCTGGCCGAGGACGAACTGATCGTCGCCATCGCACTGCCGCCGCCCCCGTTCGTCGCGTGCAGCCATTACCTCAAGCTGCGCGACCGGGCGTCCTATGCCTTCGCTCTGGTCTCGGTCGCGGCGGGGCTGGTGGTGGCCGACGACAACAGCATCGCCGGATTGCGCGTGGCCCTGGGCGGCGTGGCGCACAAGCCATGGCGCGATGTCGGGCTGGAACGGTCGATGCTCGGGCGCCCGGCTACCCGCGAGAGCTATGCGGCTTTCGCCGACGCCCTGTTGCGCGATGCCAGGCCCCTGGCGCACAACGCCTTCAAGATCACCCTGGCGAAAAACGCCATCATTCGTGCGCTGACCCAGGCGCAGGCTGCGGAGGAGCATCCATGAGAGGAGCATCCATGAACAGTCCCCTGAGCGGCCAGCCGCTGGACCGGGTCGACGGCCCGGCAAAAGTCACGGGTCGCGCCCGTTATGCCGGCGAATATCCCGAGCCGGGCTTGCTCTACGGTAGCGTGGTGAGCGGCAACGTTGCCCGGGGCCGCATCCGTCGGATCGACTGCGATGCCGCATTGGCGGTGCCGGGCGTGGTCGAAGTGCTGCATCACCTGAACCGGCCGAAGATGGCGGGGGATGACGAGTCCTACGAGGATGCCGACGCCGCCGAGGGCAAGCCCTTTCGTCCGCTGTTCAACGACCGCGTCCTGTACAGCGGCCAGCCGCTGGCGCTGGTGGTGGCCGAGAGCCTGGAGGTGGCGCGCTACGCCGGGTCGTTGGTGCGTATCGAGATCGATGCCGAGGCGCACCGCACCGACCTGTTCGCCGAGCTGGACAACGCCCACGACGCCCCGGCCGAACTGCCCGGGCCCCGTGGTGATTTCGCCGGGGCGTTCGAGGCCGCGCCGTTCAAGGTCGACGCCACCTACAGCACCCCGGTGGAGCACCACAACCCCATGGAGCCCCACGCCTCGACGGTGATCTACAACGCCGATGGCAGCCTGCAGGTGCACGACAAGACCCAGGGCACGCAGAACAGCCAGGATTACCTGGTCAAGGTCTTCGACCTGCCCAAGGAGCGGGTGCGGGTGTGCGCCGCCTATGTCGGCGGCGCCTTCGGGTCCGGGCTGCGACCGCAATATCAACTGACCCTGGCGGCCATGGCGGCGCTTCGCTTGCAGCGCTCGGTGCGGGTGACCCTGACCCGCCAGCAGATGTTCACCTTCGGCTATCGTCCGCGCACGGTGCAGCGCCTGCGCCTGGGCGCCGATGCCCAGGGTCGCCTGCTGGCGATCTCCCACGAGGCCACCGGGCAGACCTCGCGCTTCGAGGATTTCACCGAGCACCTGGTGGAATGGTCGGGGATGCTCTATCGCTGCGACAACGTCGCCCTGGGCTATCGCCTGGTACCGCTGGACGTGTACACGCCGCTGGATATGCGGGCGCCGGGGGCGGCCTCCGGGGTGATTGCCCTGGAGTGCGCGATGGACGAACTGGCGCAAGCGTTGTCCCTGGATCCGCTGGAGCTGCGCCGGGTCAACTTCGCCGACAGCAATGGCAACGAAGGCAAGCCGTATTCCAGCAAGGCGCTGCTCGACTGCTACGCCCGGGGCGCCTTGCGCTTCGGCTGGCACAGCCGCGACCCCAGGCCGCGGAGCATGCAGGACCAGGGCGAGCTGGTCGGCTGGGGCATGGCCGGTGGAGTCTGGGAAGCCATGCAGATGAAGGCCAGCGCCCGCGCGCGGCTGGACGCCGATGGGCACCTGTGGGTCAGCAGCGCGACCACTGATATCGGTACGGGAACCTACACCGTGATGACCCAGATCGCCGCCGACGCCTTCGGTATGGCGCTGGCAGACGTAACCTTCCAGCTCGGCGACAGCAGCCTGCCGACGGCGCCCTTGCAGGGCGGCTCGTTTACCGTGTCGTCGGTGGGCCCGGCCGTGCGCCAGGCCTGCCAGGCCTTGCGTGGCAAGCTGGTGGCCTGGGCCAAGGGGCGTTACCCGGAACTTGCCGGGATCGATGCCGGGGCATTCGTGGTTCGTGACGGGCAACTCCAAGTGGCCGGCAAGGCTTATGCGCTAGAAGCCATGGACGTACGCGTCGATGCCGAACCCTCGGCCAGGCGCCAGGGCTTTGCCAGCGCCACGCACTCGGCGGTGTTCGTCGAGGTGCGCATCGACGAGGCGCTGGGGACCTTGCGCGTCAGCCGGGTGGTGAGCGCCGTGGCGGCGGGCCGGGTAATCAACCCCAAGACCGCACGCAGCCAGATACTTGGTGGCGTGGTCTGGGGGCTGGGCATGGCCCTGCAGGAAGAGACGCAGATCGACCATGGCCTGGGTCGCTACATGAACCACAACCTGGCCGAGTACCACATCCCGGTGAATGCCGACATCGGCGAAATCGAAGTGATCTTCGTCGATGAGCCCGACGATATCGTCAACGAGCTGGGCTCCAAGGGCGTTGGCGAGATTGGTGTGGTCGGGGTGGCGGCGGCGGTGGCCAATGCGGTGTGTCATGCCACCGGGCGGCGGGTCAGGGACTTTCCGTTGACGGTGGAGAAGTTGCTGGGGTGAGATGACTCCACGAGTCTCGCGCCCCGCTTGAGCATGGGGGGCGAGACTCGCTAGACCACCTGCATCAGTTGCTCCCGCGCCTGCTTGGCCTGGACCACCGACAGCTCCTTCGGCAACACCACGGCATTCTTCTGCGCCAGCACCTCGGCCATGACGCTCACGGCGATCTCTGCCGGGGTCTTGCTGCCGATATAGATCCCGATCGGGCCGTGCAGCCGTTTCAGCGACGCCTGGGTTTCGCCGAAATGCTCGATCAGGCGTTCGCGCCGGCTCTGGCTGTTGCGCCGCGAGCCAATCGCGCCGATATAGAACGCCGGGCTGTGCAGCGCTTCGAGCAATGCCAGGTCGTCGAGCTTGGGGTCATGGCTGAGGGCGATGATGCAGGTGCGCACGTCCGGTGCGAAGGCGCGGACGATGTCGTCGGGCATGCCGACCAGCTTCTCGACGCCGTCCAGGCTCCAGGCTTCCATGTATTCCGGGCGCGGGTCGCAGACGCTGACCTTGAAGCCGTTGAAGCGGGCCATGGTCGCCAGGTATTCGGCCAGGGCGCCGGCCCCGATGAGCAGCATGCGGTAGCCGGGGCCGAGGGTGTTGAGCATCCGCTGGCCATCGAAGGCGAACTGTTCGGGGACCAGGGTGGTGTGCAGCGCGACCTGGCCGCTGGCGAGTTCGAGGCTGCGGCGCACCAACCGACCGTTGTCGAGATGCTGGAGAAGCTGGCCGAGGCTGTCGGCACAGGGGGCGAATTCGAGGACGATTTCCAGGGTGCCGCCACAGGGCAGGCCAAAGCGGTGGGCCTCGTCTGCGTCGATGCCGTAGCGCACCAGTCGCGGCAACCCGTCGGGAAGGCCGGGGCCCTCGTAGGCGGTGGTATAGCGGTGGATCAGGTCGTCTTCGATACAGCCACCGGACACGCTACCAACAACCCGGCCATCGCCGCGCAGGGCCATCATCGAGCCGACCGGGCGCGGCGATGAGCCCCAGGTGCGGACCACCGTGGCCAGCAGGGTGCGATGGCCCGAGGTGAGCCAGTCGTGGGCGGTGCGCAGGACCAGGAGGTCGATGCTTTCCATGGGTGTGGTCCTTTTGATTCGTTATCCGGGTTGGACTGTTGGAGGCGGGTCACAGTGCGATCTGAAATGAACCCGCGATCCCCATGCCTGCCGAGCCCCCTGTGGGAGCTGGCTTGCCAGCGATGAGGCCGGCTCTGATGTCGATGTGTCCGGGCGGCCGCCATCGCTGGCAAGTCGGAGCGCCGAACCGCAGCTCCCACAGGGTCCTCGGCAGGCATGGGGATCAGCGCATGCGCAGCACGATTGGGCTGCTACTCGCCGGGTCAGTGCGTTCGCGCAATTCACTCACCGCCTTGACCTCGACGGCCCCCCCACGATTCCCCCATTGCGTCCTGACAAAACTCAACACCTCGGCAATCTCCCGATCCGACAACTGCTCCCTGAACGCCGGCATCCGATACGCATCCGGCACCCCGGCCGCCACCACCCGCTGCGCGCCGTTCAAGGTGATGTTGATGCTCGACGCATTTTCATGGGCCATGGACGACGAAGCCCCCGCCAGCGGCGGCATCCATTCGTTCTGCCCACGCCCGTCGACACCATGGCAGGAGGCGCAGCGCGTGGCGTAGGTATGCGCACCCGGCGCATCAGCCACGGCTTGCTGGTACTGCCACGGTGGCCCGTCGCGCTGCGGATCACCCGGCAGCGATTTGAGGTAGCGGGCAATCGCGGCCAGGTCCTCGTCGGTCATGAACTGCGTGGAGTTGTTGAACGCCTCGGTCATCGAGCCGAACACCACCGCATGCTGGTTGCGCCCGGTCTTGAGGAACTGCGCGATCTGCGCCTCGCTCCAGCGGCCCAGCCCGGTATTCGGATCGTCGCGCAGGCTTGGGGCGTACCAGCCATCGAGCAGGGCGCCGGAGAGGTAGGCCGGCTTGCTGCCGTCCAGGGCCTTTTCATTGAAGGCCAGCCCGCGCGGTGTGTGGCAGCTGCCGCAGTGCCCCGGGCCTTCGACGATATAGGCGCCACGGTTCCACAGCGCATCCTTGGCCGGGTTGTCGATATGCGGGGCGGAGGCACTGAACAGGCCATTCCACATGGCTATCGGCCAGCGCATGTTCAACGGCCAGGGTATCTCGCCAGGCTTGTTGGCTTCGGCGACCGGGGCGACGCCCTTGCTGAAGAAGGCATAGAGCGCCCGCACATCCTCGTCGCTGAGCCTGGCATAGGACGGGTAGGGCATTGCCGGGTAGAGCCGGGCGCCATCGCGCCGTACGCCGTGGCGCACCGCGCGGTCGAAGTCGGCCAGGCTGTAGGCGCCAATGCCGTGCTCGGGGTCCGGCGTGATGTTGGTGGCATGGATGGCCCCCAGCGGCGTGTCCATCTTCAGCCCGCCAGCGAAGGGCCGGCCCTCCGGCAGGCTATGGCAGGCCACGCAATCGGCCAGGCGGGCGACATATTCGCCGCGTCGGACCAGTTGCTCGTCCGGCGCATCGCCCGCTTGCGCCGTGAGGGGCGAGGCAGGCGTGCGGGTGACGTACCAGCCCAGCGCCGCAGCGCCCAGCACGACCAGCAGTGCCAGTGGTTTTGCATTCATCGGCGACCCCTTAGCTGAAGGTGTAGCGCGACAGCGGCATGCTGCGGATGCGCTGCCCGGTCAGATGGGCCACGGCATTGGCCACCGCCGGGGCCGTGGCCGGCAGGGGTGGCTCGCCGATGCCGCCCATTTTTTCGCCGCTTTCGACGATCTTCACCTGCACCCGGGGCATGCGCGCCGGCGGCAGGATCGGATACAGGTCGTAGTTACGCGCCCGTGGCTTGCCGTCGATATACACGGCTTCTTCCACCAGCGCCTGGGACAGCCCCAGGGCCACGGCGCCATTGACCTGGGCGTCGATGATGGCCGGGTTGACGATGCTGCCGGGGTCGATGGCCTGCCAGATCTCGTGGACCTTGACCTGGCCATTTTCAATGGACACTTCGGCGATCACCGCCGCGTGCGAGCCGAATGGCGAAGCCATGGCCACGCCGCGGGCACGCCGGGTGCCGTCCTCGGCCACCCAGGGCCCGCGCTTCCAGCCACCGGACAGCTCGCCCACGGCATTGAGCAGGGTGGTCAGGCGCGGGTTGTCGCGCAGCAGTTTCAGGCGCAATTCGAAGGGGTCGTGCTTGCCCTGGTCGGCCAGTTCGTCGAGGAAGGCTTCGTAGAAGAAGTCGTTCAGCGAATTGCCCACCGAGCGCCAGTAGCCGAGCATCGCCGGCCCCTGCACATAGTTCTGGGCGATGCGCCGGTTAGGGATGGCGTAGGCCTTGCCAGCCAGGCCTTCGACCGCCGTGGCATCTACCTTTTCCGCCTGCTTGCCGGCCCGGGCCTCGGTTGGACCTTCGGTGGCGCTGACCGCTTCCAGGGCCACGGGCAGGCCATCCCGGTCCAGCGCGGCACGGAACCTGACCACGGCCATGGGCCGCAGGACATCGCGCAGGAATTCTTCTTCACGGCTCCAGATCAGCTTGATCGGGCGCCCGGTGGCCTTGGCCAGCTCGATGGCCTGGGGGTAGGGGTTGGCGCTGTCGTAGAGGAAGTGCCGACCGAAGAAACCACCGAGTAGCGGCGAGTGCAAGGTGATCTTTTCCGGGTCGAGGCCGGTACGTTTGGCGATGTCGGCGCGGAACATGTCCGGCGCCTGGTTCGGCAGCCAGACCTCGAGGCTGCCGTCCGGGTTGAAGCGCGCCGTGGCCGAGGCCGGTTCGAGCTGGGCGTGGTTGAGGTACTGATTGTGGTAGGTGGCTTCGACCCTGGTGCTGGCGTTATTCCAGGCGCTGGCGAAATCGCCTTCCTGCTCCGCTTCGCGGCCTGGGCCGGTTTCGCCGGCCAGGCGCTGGCGATGGCCGTCGCTGGAGAAGTCGGCGGGCATGGCGCGCACCCTGGAGTCGGCAGCGGCTTCCTGCCATTCCACCTGCAAGGCTTCGGCGGCGCGCCTGGCGTGCCACCAGCGCTCGGCCACCACCGCCATGGCCCCGGGCAGGCGATGGATCGAGTGCACGCCCTTCATGGCCTTGACCTGCTCTTCGTTGCGCACGCTGGCCACCGTCATGCCCAGGCGCGGCGCGTGCTGCACCGCGGCGTGAAGCATGCCGTCCACCTTGATGTCGATGCTGTACACGGCCTTGCCGGTGGACTTGTCGTAGGCATCCACGCGCTGCACCGGCTTGCCGATCCAGCGGAACTGGCTGGGGTCGCGCAACTGCACGCTGTCGGCGTCCGGTACCGGCAGGTCCATGGCCCGCTCGGCCAGTTCGCCGTAGTCCAGGGTGCGACCGGAAGCGGCGTGGATCACCCGGCCAGGCTCGGTGGTCAATTCGCTGACCGGCACCTTCAGGCGCTCGCTGGCCGCCTGCAGCAACATGGCCCGGGCCAGGGCGCCAAGCTTGCGCATGGTCGGGTAGCTGGTGCGCACTGACATGCTGCCACCGGTAATCCGCCTGCCGTTGTCCATCACCACGAAATCCGGACCTGCAGGCGCCGCTTCCACCAGGAAACGGGCGGGATCGATATCCAGTTCCTCGCCGACGATCTGCGCCATGGCGGTGTAGATGCCCTGGCCACCTTCCATGAACGAACAGAGCAGGCGCACGCGGCCATCGGGGCGGATTTCCAGCAGCGCCGGGACCTTGATCGGCGACGCGGCAGCAGCGTCGGCCGCTTCGACGCGGCCGACGCCCAGGGGCAGGCCGCAGCCCAGCACCAGGGCGCCGGCAGCGACCCCGGCGCTGGCCAGCAGGAAGCGCCGGCGCGACAGGTTGACCGGCTCGCCGAGGGGCAACTGTTCTCTTTTCATCAGGCAGCCCCTTCGTTGCTGGCGACGTCGTGGACGGCGGCGCGGATGGCGTTGTAGGTGCCGCAACGGCACAGGTTGACCATGGCCGCTTCGATCTCGCGGTCGTCGGGACGGGCGTTGTGCTTGAGCAGGGCGGTCGCGGCCATCACCTGGCCGGACTGGCAGTAGCCGCATTGGGCGACCTGGTGCCTGACCCAGGCCTCGACCACGCGCTTGCCGACCGCGTCGGCCTCCACCGCTTCGATGGTGGTAATCTCGCGACCGACCACGCCGGCCACCGGGGTCACGCAGGAGCGCACCACATTGCCGTCCACCAGCACCGAGCAGGCGCCGCATTGGGCCAGGCCGCAGCCGTACTTGGTCCCGGTCAGGCCGAGGTCGTCGCGCAGCACCCAGAGCAGGGGCGTATCCGCGTCGGCGTCGACCTGGTAGGTCTGTTGATTGATTCGCAGGTCCATTGGCTCACCAGTCTTTTTCGGTTATTTGATCGGGCTTGTTGTAAACCGCCGCACGCAGGGCAGTGCGAGCCCGTCGGGAAACGCTAGCACAGGGATCCATTGAGGATGGTCGGAGCGTTTCGCTAGGTGCTAGCGACAGGATTGATAAATCGGCAAACGCGCCGATGTGCACCAGATCGCCGTATTTAGGCTTGCTGAAACATTTTTGGGGTGATCCGATTGCCATCATCGAACTCCCTATAATCAAGTCCGCCAGGTAATGGCTATATGACGCTATTTTTCCGGGGTAACCTGAAATTCGATGAAGCGAGCCGAACTGCTGGATTGTCTGCAACACACCATCGGCGACTTCTACAAAGCTGAAATCGACGAAGCCATATCCCTTCACCTGGACCTAATGCTCGACTTCTACCAACGCAAGCCGTTCTTCTACAAAAGCTTGATGAAATACGACCGCCTGATGGTAGTCCTGTCACTGTTCGCCTTTCATTACCAGGATCCACTGACGCCGCTGTCCCGGGTCAAGGAGTTCTGCCTGGGGCGTGGCTACCTGTCGCGCAACAGCCTGGACTCGTATTTTTCGTTCTTCTTCATCAGCGGCTACATGCACGTCAGCGTGCATCCCGAAGATGCCCGGCTGCGGATCTATCGCCCGACCCAATCGGCCATCGACGAGGCGGCCAGGATCATCAAGACCTACCTGCTGCCCGGTTGCCTGCTGGTGCCCGGCAGCGGCGCTACGGCCACCGCGGTGGAGCCGGCCGTCCTGTTGCGACGCTTCTTTACCGGCCTGGTGCAGTTTCTCGAGGCAGGCATCCTGCTCGACAGCCTGTTGCCGGGGGCCAAGTGGATCGTGAACAAGGATGGCGGACACCTGCCGATGCTCGCCCTGTACCTGGATGCCCTCAGGCACCGCTCGGTCAATGGCGGCTACAAGGTCTCGACCTATGCCGAGCTGTCTTCGCGCCTCTACGTGTCGCGCACCCATGTCATGCGCCTGGTGCGCGAAGGCGAGGCGAAAGGCTATTTCCGCTGCTGCGGTAACACCGTGGAAATGCGACCGATGTTCGCCGAACTGGTCAGGCACACCATGGCGATCAATTTCGCGGTAGCGCGGGTCAGTATGGAGCTGGGGTCGGATGTTAAGGAAAGCAGAGTGTTCAAGCCAGGCGCTGGATGTGCCGGTTAGCCAGGCACAGCGTATCCGCCTGCTGCTGCGCGAGGGGGTGATCGCCGCGCAGATGCTGGTGCTGGTCAGTTGGCTGCTGATTCACGTGGTGCTGTACGAGCGGGCGACCAGCGTCGCCGCCTGGGGACCGTTGCTGGTATCGGCAGCGTTGGCCCTGTTGCAGACCTATGCGCAGTCGGACCGGATCTGGCGTTTTTCCGGGTTGGCCTTCGTGCTGGTGGTGATGGTCGGGTTCAAGCTGCTGTTTACCGAGTACCCGCTGCTGCACCAGCGGTTTTCCTTGCCCTTGACGGTGCTCGCGGTGGTGGGTGCATCGCTGCTGATTCGCGGCTCGTGGGATTACCTGGTGGTCGCGGTGCTGACCTGGGTATTGATCCAGCCCTATGTGAACGGCGAAAGCGACGATCGGTATTTCCTCGGCCTGTTCGTGGTGTTTTCCTTCAGCCTGGGCTGGATCAACAGCCGCACCTACATCCGTGCGCTGGAAAACACCCTGGACATCGAGCGGTACTACCGAAACCTGTCGGAGACCGACCACCTCACCGCGCTGTACAACCGCCGGGCGCTGATGGAGCGCCTGGAAACCTTCGTCGCGACCAGGGCAGGCGGCTTCTTCATGATGATCGATGTCGATGACTTCAAGAGCGTCAATGACCGCTTCGGCCATGGTATCGGCGATGAAGTCCTGCGGGTGCTGGCCGAGCGCCTGAAGGCAATGGCCGTGGGTCATTGCGTTGGACGGCTGGGCGGCGAGGAGTTCGGCGTCATCCTCGACACCTGCGATGCGCGCAAGGCATACGCCTTGGCGCAGCAGATGCTGGACGCGGTGCGCGAGTGTCGCGAGGCGCCGGTGCCCTTCACCTTCAGCGCCGGACTGGCGCCCTTCGCCCCGGGCCAGGACATTTCCGAGATTCTCATCCATGCCGATCGCAACCTGTACAAGGCCAAGCGCGCCGGCAAGGACCGGGTGCATCCAGGCACCCAGGACAGCCATTCCCGTCAGTAAATGGAGTCAGCCATGTTCAACCGTCGTTGCACGCAGGCCTTGAGGGCTTGCCAGCAGGAGTTGCAAGCACTTCAGGGATCGTTCGCCTGTCTTGAGCAGGGGTTGGCCAGTGTCGCTCTGGACGAGCGCGGGCAGATCAGCGCCGTCAGCCAGACCTTTGCCGATGCCCTGGGGCACCCCTCGGCGCAGTTGCTGGGCATGAAGCCTGGCGAGTTGCTGGAGCCCGGTACCGAGGGCGCGGTCAAGTCGCAGACCCTTACCCACTGGCGCTGTCGCGGCGCCCAAGGACGCTCGGTAATGCTGGGCCTGTATTGGCTGTGCGATGGCAGCGGCTGTTGCCGCGGCTACGGTACGGCATGGCCGGTGCCAAGTCGCCAGGAGCGTGACGGGCTGGAAATGTTCCAAGCGCTCGACCGCTCCACGGCAATCATCCAGTTCAATCTCGAAGGCGTGGTGATGGATGCCAACGAGCCCTTCCTGCAGGCCATGGGCTACGGCCTGACGGCAATCCTGGGCAAGCACCACCGGATGTTTTGCCGCGCCGAGGACGCCGCCTCGCTGGAGTACACCGAGTTCTGGCGGGCGCTCAAGCGTGGCGAGTTCATCGCCGGACGTTTCCAGCGCGTGGACAGCCGTGGCCAGCCCGTCTGGCTGGAGGCCACCTACAACCCGATCAAGGATGCCGCCGGCAAGGTCTACAAGGTGGCCAAGTTCGCCAACCTGGTGACCGCGCAGGTAGAAAAGGCCGACCTGGTGAAGCAGGCCGCCGGCCTGGCCTTCGATGTCGCCCAGGTTACCGACCAGCGTGCGCGACGCGGCATGGACGTGGTGGGCGAGGCGGCCACGGCGATGCGTGACATCGCCGGGCAGATGCAGGCGCTGACCGACAGCATGGAAGCCCTGGAGAACCAGTCGCGCCTGATCGGTTCGATCGTCGAAACCATCGGTGCGATCGCCACCCAGACCAACCTGCTGGCCCTCAACGCGGCGATCGAGGCGGCGCGCGCAGGCGGGCAGGGCAGGGGCTTCGCGGTGGTGGCCGATGAAGTGCGCCGGCTGGCGGCACGCACAACCGAGGCTACCGCGGAGATCTTCGAGGTGGTCAAGCAGAACCGCGCGCTGACCGATGCCGCGACCCGCGGCATTGAATCCAGCCGCGCCCATACCGGCCAGGTCGAGGCGTTGGCCGAACAGGCCGGCAGCACCATGCTGGAGATCCAGCAGGGCGCGCGCCAGGTGGTCGAGGGTATCGGGCGGGTGGTACACGACCTGGAGTGAGCCCGGGCCATGTCCATTTCTGGGGAGAACGTGGCGCCGGCTGTCGGCCTGTTAGCCTGACCTGACTTCAACAGCGATCCGCAAGTGGAGGCAACATGGCTGATTTGGCAGTGCGGGTGGCAGGCGCCCCCGTGATCACCGACAAGACCACGGTTCGGGTGCAGCTCGGCATGAAAGCGCCGGACAAGGAGGCCTCCGCCGCCGAGGCCAAGGCGCCAAACGATGCCATGGGCAGCCTGCTGGCGGTGGAGCAGGGCAAGGACAACCAGCAGGACCTTATGCGGCGCACCCGCGAAATGATCCAGGAAGCGCAGAAGCGCCTGCAGCAGGAGCAGCAGAAACTCGAGCGCCTGGCTGCCGAGGCGGCCCAGGATCCCGCCGCCCAGGCTGCGCTGTCGGCCCAGCGCACCAGCGTCTCGGCAGCCAATGCGCAGTTGCTCGCCCTGCACGCGCAGTTGATCCAGTTGATGAGCCAGTCTTCGGGGGTTTCGCTGGGTCGGGTCGATACCACCGCCTGAGCCTGGCGTTCAGTCCAGGCGCAGTTCGTCGATCACCAGGTGCATCGCCCGGGACACTTCGCGCTGGTTCGAGTAGTACAGGTGAAACCCGGGAAACTCCCGCCACCATTCCTGCAACACGGGCACCAGCCGGCCGCCATCGAGGTGCGGCCGGGCTATGTCCTCGGGCACATAGGCCAGGCCATGGCCGTCCAGTGCGGCACTCAGCACCTGGTAGATGCCGTTGAACACCAGGCGGCCGTTGACCCGTACATTCATCTCCCGCTCGCCGCGCTTCAGTTCCCAGGCATACAGGTTGCCCAGGGTCGGCAGGCGCAGGTTGATGCAGTCGTGGTTCATCAGTTCGTCCGGGGTCAGGGCCAGCCCGCGCTCGGCCAGGTAGTGCGGCGAGGCGACGATGGCCAGGCGAATGTCCGGGCCGATCCTCACGGCCTGGATATCCCTGGCCAGGCTGTCGCCCAGGCGCACGCCGAAGTCATAGCGGCCCTGGACGATATCGGTAAAGGCATAGTCGGAGTGCATTTCCACCTGCAGGCGCGGGTAGCGGCGCAGCAGCGGTGCCAGTTTCGGCCAGAGCAGGCTGTCGATCGCGTGATCGCTGGCGGTGAAGCGCAGCACGCCACCGGGGCTGTCGCCCAGCTCGCTGACCGCACGCAGCTCCTCGGCGATGCTCGCCAGGCGCGGACCGACGGCCTCCAGCAGGCGCTCGCCGGCTTCGGTCAGGGACACGCTGCGGGTGGTGCGGGTGAGCAGGCGGATGTCCAGGCGTTTTTCCATCTCGCGGATGGTGTAGCTGAGCATCGACTGCGACATGCCCAGTTGCGCCGCCGCGCGGGTGAAATTGCGCTCGCGGGCCACGGCCAGCAGGGCCAGCAATTCGCTATAGCGTTCACGGGGCATCAGTCCGCCTCCAGGCGCAGGGCGGCGATCAACAGGCTCATGGCACCGGAGGGCTGGCGCCGGCTCGGGTAGTACAGGTGCAGGCCGGGCCAGGTCGGGCACCAGTCCTCCAGCAGTCGCAGCAGATGACCGGAACGCAGCCAGGGATCGGCCATTTCCTCCGGTACGTAGGCCAGGCCAAGGCCGGCGACGGCCGCCTCGACACAGTCGGTGGCGCGGTTGAAGGTGAGCTGGCCATCGACCCGTACCGACAGCGGCTTGCCGTCGCGCTCGAATTCCCAGGCCCACAGGTTGCCATGGGTGGACAGGCGGATATTGATGCAGTTGTGCCGGCTCAGGTCCCGCGGATGCTCGAGGGCGGGGTGACGGGCAAGGTAGGCCTTGGTTGCGACCAGGGCGAAGCGCAGGTCGGGGGCGATGCGCACGGCGATCATGTCCTGGGCCAGGGACTCGCCCAGGCGCACGCCGGCGTCGAAGCGTCCGGCGGCGATGTCCACCAGGGCGTTGTCCACCGAGATCTCCACCTTGATCCCCGGATACTGGGGCAGGAAGCGCTTGAGCTTGCCCATTAGCACCGTTTGCACGGCGTGATCCGAGGCAGTGATGCGGATTGAACCGGTCGGCGTGCCGCGCAGCTCATCAAGGGCGCGCAGCTCGGCGTCGATCTGCGCCATCTGCGGCGCGACCTGCTGCAGCAGGCGCTCGCCGGCTTCGGTTGGCACCACGCTGCGCGAATTGCGCGACAGCAGGCGCACGCCCAGGCGTGCTTCGAGGTTGCGTATGCCATGGCTGACGGCGGTCTGCGACAGGCCCAGGCGTGCGGCGGCCTTGGTGAAACTGCGCTCTTCGGCCACGGCGAAGAACAACGGCAGGCCGGCGAAGGCATCGCGCAGATGGCGGTGCTCCATCCTGCTCAGCGCCCGCGACGCCGCGACACCACGGCCTCGATATTCTTGCGGCCGATCAGCTTCGGCTGCTCCGGTTCGCCCAGCCATTTGTACATCACCAGGCAATCGACCAGGCCCAGGCGCGCATGGTGGTAGGCCTTGGGCAGGCGCCCCACTGTATCGAAGCCGAGTTTGGTCCAGAGCGCGACGGCGGCTTCGTTGCTCGCCACCACCGAATTGAATTGCAGGGCAAGAAAGCCCGAGGCCCGGGCCAACTGCTGGGAGTGTTCGCACATCTGCCGGGCCACACCGCGGCCGCGGGCGGCCTCGCTGACCATGTAGCCGCAGTTGCCGACATGGCTGCCGGGGCCGGCAGCGTTGGCCTTGAGGTAATAGGTACCGAGCAGTTCGCCGTGTTCTTCGGCAACCAGGGTGTGCAGGGGCAGGTCCAGCCAGAGATGGCGCGCCTGCTCCGGGGTCATGGCCGGATCGTAGGCGTAGGTTTCCCGGGCCGCGACGATGGCCTGGAAGGTGGGCCAGAAACGGTCGAAATCGGCGGCGGTCATCGGGCGGATCTGCAGCATGCGGGGGCCTTGGCTGGGGAAGGGGAAGTCGGCATTCTAGGGGATACGACGCTGCGCGTCGCACCGTAGCGCAATCAGGTAGGAGCGTGGCTTGCCCGCGAAGGGCCGCACAGCGGCCCCAAAACCTGCCACGCCGAGCATCTGGTGCGCTGAGGCCAAGCAGGCGCTGAAACCAGAAAAGGCTTCCTAACTAGCTCGTGCTGGATGGTTTTGGGGCCGCTGTGCGGCCCTTCGCGGGCAAGCCACGCTCCTACAAAAACATCGCCAAATCAGGTTGGCCCGGCGGCGATGTACTACTCGCCAGCCTTGCCCACCGCATCCAGCGCCCGCGCCGAATACACCAAGGCCGCGCCGGCATTCATCGCTACCGCCACCCCCAGCGCTTCGGCGATTTCCTCGCGGGTTGCGCCATGCTTGACCGCCTGCTGCGAATGCACGGCGATGCAACCGTCACAACGGGTGGTGACCGCCACCGCCAGGGAAATCAGCTCGCGGGTCTTGGCGTCGAGATGGTTGGTCTTGGCCCCGGCCGCGCTGGCGGTCGCGTAGCCGGCCACGGTATCGGGAGAAAGCTGCTTGAGATCGCCGATACCTGCCATCAACTGCTTACGGTAGCCATCCCAGTCCATCATGCTCATTGCGTTCACCTCGTTGGTTTGGATCGATCGAACAGTGAAGCTAGTCGCTTCCCCGCCGTCTTGCCAATGAACAATAGGACTGGATGGTCGATGCTTTGGCAGCAAACGCCGGTGGACTTCAGATGTAAATGAACACCAGGGCCAGCACCGCCACCACCGCCCATTTCTCGGCGTAGTAGCGCGCCCGGTTGCGCTTCTTCAGGGCCTTGCCACGCTCGCGGATCCTGTAGATGCGGGTGAACAGGCGGTTGATGCCGCCGGTCTTGTCCCCGGCGTCGTTGGGCGCTGCGGCCGCGGCCATGACATTGGCGCTGAACCAGCGGTTGAAAGCGGTCGCCCAGCGGTACTTGAGCGGTCGCTCGACGTCGCAGAACAGGATCACCCGGTTGTGTCCGGTCTGGTTGGCGGCGTAGTGGATGTAGGTTTCGTCGAACACCACCGCTTCGCCATCGCGCCAGTGGTAGTTCTCGCCGTCTACGCAGATGTAGCAGGCCTCGTCGTTCGGCGTGTCCAGGCCCAGGTGATAACGGTAGGAGCCGGCGTAGGGGTCACGGTGGCGCACCAGCTTCGAGCCCGGCGGCAGGGTGGCGAACATCGCCGCCTTGACCGTGCCGATGCTCTGCAGCAGTTCGGTGGTGCGCGGGCACAGTTTCATCGCCGACGGATGGCTCTCGCCGTACCACTTCAGGTAGAAGCGCTTCCAGCCGCTCTTGAAGAACGAGTTGAAGCCGACGTCATCATAGTTCTGCGAACTCTTGATTTCGCCTACATGCAGCAGTTGCAGGGCTTCTTCGCGGATGACCTGCCAGTTGTCCTGCAGCGGCTTGAGTTCGGGGAACGACTCGGTCGGCAGGTATGGCCTGGCCGGCAATTTCGAGAACAGGTAGAGGAAGGCGTTGACCGGCGCCAGGAAGCTGGAGTGGTCGCCCAGCTGGCGGGTGATCTTGTGTCGTACGCGGCCGCGGAAATGCACATAGGCAATGGAGGCGGCGAACAACAGGACGATGAAGATTTTCATGGACGGGTACTTGTCGATGTGGCGATGCGCCATGGCATAAGCCCGCCAGCATAATCAATTGGCCCGTCGGTTTGTACAAAATGTTGCAGTAAGGCATGTCGACCATGGTGCAATGGCTCCCCCCGGCCATGGCCGGGAGGTGAGCCGTTTCAGCAGTGGGTCAGGTGAGGGAAACGGTGATGAACGGATCCCAGCTCAGGCGATCGCTGATGAGATTGCCTGCGGCATCCAGCAGGTAGAAGTCGATCCGGTAGGCAATGCGGTCCGTGCCTGCTGCCCTGGCTTCGGCTTGCCAGAGGCTGACGGTGGTGCTGGTGGTACCGATATCCGGTGCCTTTCGCGGATCGCTGTCCGCTTTCACGTAGGGCACGAGCACGTCGTCGTACTGTTGCAGCGTGAACTGGTCGAGCACGCCGGCATGGGCCGATTGCGTACCGCTTTCGTACACGTTGGTGATCACGCTGGACTTGTCGAAGTTGCGCGACAGGGTGGTGGTGCGCCAGCGGATGACGTCACCGCGCTTGACGTCGATCCACAACTCGTAGCCGCCGTCCTGTTCGTTGCCCTGGGCATTGGGATCGACCAGTTGGCGCTGGGCCACCAGGTAGACGGCGTTCGCCACCTGGCCTGCTTGCTGATTGCGGGGCACCGAAGCAATGAGGTCGGCATCGACGACCAGCAGGATATCCACGATGTTTCCAGACATGCATGACTCTCCATGAAAAATTGGGTTGGCAAGGCGACCACGCCCCTTGGGCGCATCCCGACTCCCGGTCCTTGGGTGCGGTCGCGGGGCAAAGCATGGTTGATGGCTATGTGATGTCAATTTATCGAGAAGCGCCGGGATACCGACGAGCGCTTGGCGATGCCAGCCATGCTGTTGAATTGTCTGACAATACGCCGATAGCTGTGGTTGATACGGGGTGTTGTCGTGCAGCGCCCATGGCAGGACGCTTACGCAGATCAAGGTCGATTTCCCCCTCTGCGATCTACATTGTCGTGGCCCGGTCGGGGCGCAGCGGCGAACGGCGGGCTCGCTCCCTTGCGCCGCAGACAGCGTCGGCAGTCGCTCTATTTCAAGCCTTTTCGAGGTACCTGATATTTCTGTCAGTAGCGGGGAAGTCCACTGCCTGATTAGCTTGGCCGAACCGCGGCCAGGCGTGCCGCGCTACGACGGAGATTGACCCCATGGCCCGGCGCAAGGTGGAACCCGCAAGCAACCCCCTATCGCGTATCGCCAGTGGCCCGGAGCAGGCCGAGCAACTGCTGCAGGCCGGCCTGGACTCGGCCTTCGCCATCGCCCGCGACAACCTCGACAGCCTGATGCGGCGGCTTCCCGGGCTGTCCCGCGACGAGGCCCGGCGTTTGCACCAGCGCGCCAGCACGCTGGCGGTGCTGGCGGCACGGCATTACCGCGAGCAGCGACTGACGGCAGCGGAGAAAACCAACCAACCCTGGCGCACCGGCTTGCGTTTGCTGGTAGACGGGCCGAACTTCGAAAACCAGTTCAGCCCGAGCTGGGACGAGAACTGCCCGCCCGGGTCGATCGAGGCCACCACCTCGCCGGCCGCCTACCTGACCGCGCTGTACCAGTGGGTGACCCAGGTCATCGAGCCGCAGGCCAATACCGAGGAGGACACGCCGATCCCGCTGGCCCAGCGCCGCCCTGACCTCGCCGGCCTGGTACTCGACAACCAGGCCCTGGAGCGCGTCGAGCCGACCATCGGCATCGTCAACGAAATTCTCGACAGCGCGGCGCGCAAGCACCTTGACGATCACAACCTGAAAACCTTCAGCGTGGACGATGCCCTGCTGCAAACCCGCTACCCGTTCAAGCTGCCGTTCGAGCGCTACATGTCGCAGATCAACGGCATTCTGCACAGCAAGGGTTTCGGCCTCGGCGACCTGGTTCGCCAGCTTGATCCAGAATTTCCTTACTTCTGCCGGGGCGGCCTGCACTCGGTGCGTTCCGACGATGCCTTGCAGTTGGACACCGCCCTGGGCCCGGAACAGCGCAGCCTGCTCCTCGAAGCGGCGTACTTTCCGCGTGGCGCACGACGTGCCAGCACCCGCTCGATACAGACCCGAACCAACCCGCGGAGCCTGTTGCGCGAGTCGCTGCATTCCCTGCAGGCCGGCTTTTTCATGCGCCACTTTGGCGTGGCCAAGGCCGAGGACCTGCTTCCCCTGAGCGCTTTCTGCCTGCGCACCGCGCTGAACCAGGATGGCGTCGAGTCGCTGTTGTCAATCCAGCGTTGCGCGCCGGTGGCTTCGCCCAACGTTCCCGGCCTCGCTGCGCCGACCCCGGCACGTTTTGGCTCGGTGTACATCAACGCTGCTACCGAGCCGGCAATCGGCGTCAGCACTGTCGACAAGGAGCACAGCCTGAGTGACTGGACCAACGACCACTTCGACCGCATGCAGCGCATGGTGCGCCTGGCGCGCTGGCTGGAGGTGTCGTACGGCGAGGCGGATCAGTTGCTCGATGCCGCCCTGCAGGCCGAGTATGGCGATGAAGGCCGCGGCCGCGAGATCACCGAGAACACCCTGCGCGCCCTGGGCCTGTTCCGCCGCCTGCGCCGCGACTTCAAGATCGGCGCCGAGGACTTCGCCGCTTTACTGCAAGGCCTGGCCCTGTATGCCAGGGGCAGCGAAGTGCCGCAGTTCGACCGGGTATTCAACGATCCGACCCTGTTTAGCGAACCGCTGGTACTGGACGGCCGTGCGTTCAGCATCGTCCCTGACAACGATGCCGACTATAAACGCGTGCAACATCTGTGCGCGGCGTTGGGCCTGGACTTCGAAACCTATCTATACCTCGCCCGCTACATCGCCCAGGCCTGGGGGGACGAAGCCCTGAGCAACGAGAGCACTACCGAAACCCTGTATTGGTCACATGCCGTGGTCTCGGCCTTTTATCGCCTGGCGCGGCTGCCGGCCTGGCTGGGGCTGACCAGCATCGAGGCCCTGGCCCTGCTGCAACTGGTGGGCGAGGGCGGGCATCACTACGTGTCGCGGCTGGTCCGCACCCGTCTGTCAATTCACCAGCACAGCGAACTGAGCGATACCCTCAGCGTGATCCAGTCCCTGGCCGATGCTGCGCAGTGGTGCCGCGAGCATGACCTGACGGTGGCCTGGCTGTATCAGCACCTGATGCCGCTGGCACCGGTGGCGGTCGCCAGCGACCGCGAACTCGACCTGCTGCGCCAGATCAACGGGCGCATGCTGCCGACCATCCTCGATGATGGCGCGTTCCGCGATGCCGGCTTGCCGATGATCGCCGGCAAGGATATTCCCAAGCCTGTCGACTGGTTGAGGCAACTGGAGCTGTTCGTATCCGAGGATGGCCTGATTCTGCAGCGCGACAACCTGCCCGACATCGAAGACTACGAAGCAGCCCTGACCACCCGCCTCGAGGAGGTTGTCGACGAGCTGGGCCTGGACGCCGGCCCCGTGGTCATCCTGCGCGCCTTCCAACTGGTGATGGACGCCCGGTCGGCACAGCACAGCCTGGTCTGGGAGTCGCTGGCCAGCGCCTTCGGCGGCAGTGCCGAACTGAACCAGGAAGTCCTGGCCTGGGCCGGCGGCAGCAGTTACCAGTTGCTCGAGGAAGTGCTGCGTCTGTTCGGTGGTACCAGCGAGCCGCTGCCGATCCCCGTCGGCGACGAGGTACTGGCATTGCTCGCGCGCCTGGGGCATCGCATGGGCATCGTCGAACAGCTCAGCCTCAGTCCGCTGGTGCTGCGCAACTGGCGCCTGCATTCGCACTGGTTCGACGAGCCGGCGGGCGGAGACGAGATAACCTTTGCCCATTTGCATCTGCTTGGCCAATACCGCCATTTGCTCGAGTTCACTCGGCAGGGCGAGCAGGCGATTCTCGACTACCTGAAGCTGGTGCACGACCTACCCGCGGACCTCACCGAACAGGATCTGCAACTGATCCGTGAGGACGCCGCAGGCAAGGTGGCGCTGTTCACCGGCTTCGGCGTGCGCGAAATCCTCGAGATCGCCCTGGAGATCACCGAACATGGCTTTATCGCGACCCTGCGCCAGCTTGATCACCTGGTGCGGGTCCGCCAGGCCTGCGAAACCCTGCAACTGGGCTGCGGGGCGGCGCTAGAGTTGAGCCATCTGCGCAGCAACAGCCCGTTGCCGCAATACCGCACGGCCGCCGAGAATGCCTTGAGCAGCCTGGTAGAGCACGGCAGCGCCTCGCAGCCACCGGCGCGGGGCGAACTGGGCCAGAGCGAGGCTTCGTGGATCGTGGTGGATACCGAGGTACTGGTGGCCAGGGCAGGCGGCAAGGCCCGCTGCCTGCTGACCGTGAAGAACTTCCTGGGGCAACCTCTGGAAGGCATCACGGTCACCTGGCACACCGATCTCTCGTACATGGATGCGCCCTCGTCGTTGACCACCGACGCGAACGGCCAGGTGGAAAACCATCTGCTGGCCGGAGAAGAAATGGGCACCGCCCAGGTCATCGCCCGCTATGGCCTCGACCGGAAGATCCTGGCGCCACTGGTGGTGATCGACTGCGATGACACCAGCCTGATGATCAAGGATCCGGTGCGGGCACCGGACAGGGCGCTGGCCGGCAACCTGGAAGTGATCGAGTATCGCCTGCAGATCCTTGACGATTACGGCAATCCCGGGCGCGATCGGGTGGTGGAATGGAGTACCGACCTGGGTACCTTCGAGCAACCGCAGACCCGTGGCGATGCCGACGGCTTTGCCACGGCACGCCTGCGCAGCCTCTCTTCCGGGGAGGCTCTGGTGATCGCCAGGCTGCCGGTCAATGGCGAAGAGCACCCATACGCCGCAGCTACCTTCCTCGAACAGCAGTACTTTCAATACGTGCGTTTCAGCGGGCCGGTGGCGGCAACCCAGTCGGTCACCGTTACCTCCCGGGTGGTCAACCTCGATGGCAGCCCGCAACGCAACGTAACCGTGCTGTGGGAAGCCGACGTCGGTACCTTCAGCGCCGACCGCAGCATTACCGATGCCCAGGGTATCGCCCGCATCGAATATACGGCTGACGAACCGGGGCATGTGACAGTGACTGTCACTGCCAGATACAACGAAAAGTGGCTGGAGCCTCTGTCCTCCGAGCGGACCCGGATCCACGAACTGCCCACACTGGTCGAGATGGAGCCGGCCGAGCAGTACTTCTCGGTCAACCAGGCGCTGCCGGCCAGCTTCAGGGTTCGGGTGGAGCCGGCAGTTGCCGGCTCACCGGTGACCTGGTGGGCTGGTGAGGAACTGTTGGCGACTACAATGACCACGGCCGCTGGAGTGGCGGCCTACCAGATGCGCTTCACCGAGGAACAGTTGGGTGAGCACAGCATCACCGTGAAATCGGTGCGGGCCGATGACAGCTTCGACTTCAAGGTACGGGTGGTCGTGCCGCATACCCGGTTGGTCGCGCAAGCTGCGCCGGACAGCCCGGGTATCGTCCTGGCCGAGGAAGCGAGGTGGGTATTTGCGGTGGACCCGGGATTGTCCTCGGACCTGCTGGTGTTTGCCGAGCGCGTCGATGGCGTCGGTGATGACGATGCGCGATTGACCTTTACCCTGGATAGTTATGCCGATCCTGCCGAACTGGGCATCGTATTCGACCCGCCCATCGGCGAGATGATCCAGTGCGACCCCGATGGCAAGGTCACGTTGAAGATCGATTGCACCAATGCGGCATTCCTGGCCAACAGCGATCCTTCCAACAACCATATCCGCCTGCACATTACGTCGAACCTCGGGACCAGCCTGAGTATCTGGGTTGGCCTGCGCTATCTGTTGGATCTGGAGAAAAGTGCGTTGCATTTCTTCCGGGGTGTGCGCGACGGTCTTGATCACGCTGGACTGTCCGGGCGCATTCACCGGCGCAATGGTCAGGATGTAGTGCATCTGCGTCAAGGCGCGAGGCGGTTGAGCCTCATCCTGAATGGAGCGGCAGAACCACAGGAAACAGACCTGGTTTTTGACGAGGACGGGGGGATGTGGTTGTACGCACCTTCTTTCCAGGGCGAGGTTGGGGTGATTGGTTCGACGTTCGAATTTCAGGCGGTCGGTGACTTGCACAAGCGCGTGTACTTCGCGGGTACGAATGTCTACGAGGCGACACGGATCATCAGTGGTGCCACGCTGAGCATTCTGTCGGACGACTCAGGGATGGTCCCGGTGGACAATTATTATGTCATCGATTCTGACGGTGTTTCTCGGTGCACTCTTGAGCTGAGTGATGCGGAAGGTCCTATCGAAGGTGTGTTGCTGCTGTTGCCGGGCAGGACCTCGATCAGTGGCATCGACTTTCATAGTGGCGGACTTACCAATGCGCAGGGACGGACCCATATCGAGGTCGATACGCGCAACTCGAGTCTCCAGGCAACGGCCTCATTCCCTGCCGGCCTGGCTGAAAACTACAGGGCATTGCCTATGAAGGTCATGGAAATCGCGATAACCGCGATGACCGGTAGGTTGACCGAAGACGGCAAGGACATCCGGGCAACAACCAGCTTTACTCGCCGCGAAGGGCGGTTGTTTACCCACCTGGATCCTTGGAGGATCTATCACCTTTGCAAGGGATACGGTCTTCTACGCTCGCAGGCCCCTGCGCCTGAAGGGTTCACGATATCACCCACATTCACGAGGCCACCTGCACTACCGGGCATCATGACGGTCCACCTGGAGCCGAGGACTAGTGGGTATGTGTGGTTGACCGGCGTAACTCAGGTGGAAGTCACCGAGGAAATGTCCCCAGGAGAAGACTCATGAACCCCATCTTCGCCACGCTCGCCGAAGACCTGCGCGACGCCCTGGTCGCCTACTACCTCGGCCAGATCGTCCCGCAACACCCGGTGGAGGCCGGGCGCGGTCTGGTCACCGAGCAGGACCTGTACGAGTTCCTGCTGATCGACAACCAGGTCAGCGCCAAGGTCGATACCAGTCGTATCGCCATGGGCATGGCCAGTATCCAGCAATATATCCACGCCATCTTCAACGGCATGGAGCCTGGCTACCTGGGCATGCTCGAAGGGCGCGAGCAGGAGCAGTGGCGGGTGGCCAAGAGCGAGTATTCGATCTGGGGCGCCAACCAGATGCTTCGGGATTATCCGGAGAACTACCTGGTACCGCCACTGCGTCTCAAGCAAACCGCGGCCTTCCGCGAATTCATCGGGGATACCGACCAGAGCCGGATTTCCAAGGATTCGGTGCAGCGGGCGCTGCAGCATTACCTGGGCAAGTTCGAGACGATCAGCAATCTGGAGGTGAGCAGCGGCTATATCGATGGCCTGGACTTCCGCAACGCCGACTATTATTTCATCGGTCGGCAGAACGTCGAGCCGCGTGCCTGGTTCTGGCGCAAGGCCGCGATTCGTTTTGGCGACCCCGGAGAGACGCAGGCCGAGGGTGACGACTACCTGAGCCCCACGGCCTGGAGCGAATGGATGCCGGTGGAGGTGCCCAAGGGCGACGAGGTGGTGCTCATGCGCCCGTTGGTGCTCGAGGGCCGGTTGTACGCCGTCTGGGCCGAGCGGCGCGTCGAGCAGAAGCCGATACCTGCCGCGAGGGCCGAGGTGCCAGGGCTGATGGAGGAGGTGCTCCGCTACCGTATAAAGCTGGCGTATCGCACGCTGGAGGGAACCTGGTCGGTACCGATGAGTTATGACCTGCAACTCGAGGGGAACGTGACCGACAGCCGCCTCATGGCCTTCGTCAACATGGCTGATCCGCAGGACAAGAAGATCGTCATCGGTTTTGCTCTTAACAAGGACGTGATGCTCGAAGGGCTCATTTTGAATATGCGTTTCAGGGTGTTGTTCCAAGGGACATTCACACCGAAACCCGTTGAAAACGAGCAACCAACCGATTATCAGCGGATAGCCCACGGCATTCGCCACTTCGTCGAGCCGCCCACGGTGCTGCAGCATCCCATGGTCTCTGACAAGCCCATACAACTCCAACTGCGCGAAGATCCCGATGGCGAGCATGCATTCCCCGGCCCGTTCAACAAGACCTTGCGTCTGGAGTGTCACATTGGCGGGAGCACTGCCGAGCCGAAGCTGTACCTCAAGGGCCATTCCAGTTTAAGCCTGGGCTATCTGCAACCGGTATTGACCAGCTTTTCGATGTTGGGATACCAGGCGGGCGTAGAGGTGCTCACCTGGTCTGGGGTGGTCAGGCTCAACGGTGCCGTGCAGACCGGTGCGGTGACCTACGCACTGGATATGGACAAACTGCCCATGGCCATTGCACTTGGATTCCCGGATGCGGATATCAGATCGACCAACCAGTATGAAATCTCGCTTACCGAGACAATTCCCAAGGCGCCCGTTCTGGCCTCGAATATGGGGGGACAATTCCTCGACCTGGGAAATCTCGGCCTCAAGGGCCTGCGCTACGTCCGCTTGAATACCCTGTTCGCCAAGGAACTGGTAGCCCGTGTGATGGTGTCGGTGGATGCCCTGATCAGTTGGGACACCCAGCACATCGAAGAGCCGAAACTACCGGGCAGCACAGAGAGGGAGGATATGGACTTCCACGGCGCCAACGGCCGCTACTTCTGGGAGCTGTTCTTCCATATCCCCCATGCCATCGCCTGGCGCCTGCATAATGAAATGGATTTCCAGGGCGCCGAACAATGGCTGCACTACATCTTCAACCCGCAAGCGCGGATCAAGCCGACCAATCCCCCCAGCCCGTTCTACTGGGGCGTGCGCCCGCTGGACGAGCCGGGCCGTGGCGAGTACGAGATCGACGGCATCGCCGACCCGGATGCCATCTGCTATTCGAAACCGGTGCATTACCGCAAGGGCATTTTCGCGTTCTACGTACAGAACCTGCTTGGCTATGGCGACCTGCTTTACCGCCGCCTGACCCGCGATTCGCTGAACGAGGCCAAGCTTATCTACACCTGTGCCCTGAGCCTGCTCGGCCCGCGTCCGGACAATCGCATGATCGGGCGCTGGGAACCGGCGACCCTGGAGGAGGCGGCGACACCCGACGAAAGCCTCTTCGCTACGATCGAGGCGCAACTGCCGGCAGGGCTGCCGCTGCAACTCGCACCTGACAGCACGCCCTGGCTGGAGCTGCTCGACTCGCCGCGCTTCCGCCTGCCGGTCAACACCCAGTTGCTCGACCTGTGGGACCAGCTGGAAAGCCGCATCCGCAACCTGCGCAACAACCTGACCATCGACGGCAAGCAACTGATGTTGCCGTTGTACGCGAAGCTGCTCGACCCGTTGGACCTGTTGCGTGCGCAGAGCAGCGGCAGTGGCCTGGTGCAGCGTAGCGTCGGCAGCATGGCGCCGGTGCTGGCGTTCCGTTTCAGGGCACTGTTGCCGCGCCTGCAGATGGCAGTGGAGACGCTGAGCCGCTTCGGCGAGCAAGTGCGCATGTACCGCGAAATGAAGGACCGCGCCGAGCAGGAAGAGCTGCAGCAGACCCACGTCCTGGAGCTGTCGCAGTTCGCCATCCAGTTGCAGGAAGTCGCGCTGGAGCAGGCCGATGCGACCTTGCTGGCGCTGGAGTCGAGTCGGCGGGTGATTGAGCAGCGGCGCGGGCATTATGGTCGCCTGGTCGCCGAGAACACGTCACTCGCCGAACGTGACTCGCTGGCCCTTCAGACCTCTGCTGCTGTGACCACTGCCATCGGCCAGGGCTTCGAAACCGCGGCGGGCGCTTTGCAGATGGGCTCCGTTGTTGTCACTGCGTTCGGCGGAGGGCCCATCCGCTTGGGGTCTGCACTATTGGCAACTGCCGGGGTATTCAATTTGAAGGCGGCGGCCGATCGCATAATTGCCGATCGCCTGAGCACCAACGAGCAATACCGTCGACGCCGCGAGGAATGGGAGTTGCAACGTGACCAGGCCGCCGCCGAACTGGAGGCCATCGACGAACAGATCGCCGCCCAGCGCAGCGCCATCGAGATGGTCAAGGTGCAGATCGCCCAGGCTGGCAAGGCCGAGCAGCAGGCCCAGGACTACTACCGCTTCCTCAAGTCCCGCAGCACCAATGCCGGGCTCTACCAGTGGCTGCTCAGCCAGATGTCGACCTTCTACTACCAGGCCTACGACGCGGTCGTCGCCCTGTGCCTGAACGGCGAGGCCAGCTGGCATTACGAGATGGGCGACTACCAGACCCGCTTCATCCAGCCGAACGTCTGGTTCGACAACCACTTCGGCCTGACCGCCGGCGAGGCCCTGCGCCTGCAACTGCTGCGAATGGAAGCGGCCTGGCTCAAGCGCTTCGAACGACGCCAGGAACTGGTGCGCACGGTGTCGCTCAAGCAGCTGTTCCAGCAATCGGGCAGCGAACAGACCTGGGACGAGGCCCTGAAGGGCGTGATCGACGAAGGGGTGGTCAACTTCGAGCTGGCGCCGAAGGTGTTCGACGGTGATTACCCGGGGCATTACTTGCGCCAGCTGGTCAGTGTTTCGGTATCGCTGCCGGCGCTGGTCGGGCCATACCAGGAGGTACGCGCAGTGCTCACCCAGGTCTCCAGCCGTACCGTGCTCAAGGCCGATTACCGGGCGATGAACGAACTCTACGGCAAGCCGGACAGCTCTCCAGCCAATATTCTCTACAACCCGCGGGCCAGCCAGAGCATCTGCCTGTCACGGGGCATCGACGACCATGGCGTGTTCCAGCTCGACTTCAACGACGAACGCTACCTGCCGTTCGAGGGCACCGGTGCCTTGTCGCACTGGGAGCTGCGCTTCCCGCGGCATGGCGAGCAAATCGCCATGCTCGAAAGCCTGACCGACATCATCGTGCAGGTGCGCTATACGGCGCTGGATGGCGGGCCGGACTTTGCCGGGCATGTGGAGGGGTTGCTGGACGGTTGAATACAGCAGCCGCGCGCCCAGCAGGGTAGGCGCGGCGACCACACACGACACGATATAGGGTCTCTCTGCCAATTATCCCGCCCGGTGTCCCAGGTCTCGACGGCCTGGCCCGCACCGGGCTTTTCATAGGTAGGTGACCGGTTGACCATCGATGATCAGCTCCGTGCCTTCAGGCATGTCTTCCCAGTTCGTTTCCTCCAGGGTCTCCCAGCGAGCGTCGGTCGCTACCGATCCTCTCGGGGAACGGCTGCTCGGTGAGGGCATTTCGATGCCGGCGCCTTGCGGTTCCACGCTCACGAGGACATCGATCGACAAGAGGACGCCGCCGTCCCTGTGCTCGATTGTCTTTCCCGGCTTGAACCTGACACCAGTGGCGCGCAATTGAGCATCCTGCAGGATCTGCCAGGTGCTCTTGCCGTTCGGGGTGTCTTCGAAAAAGGTCTTCATCATCGTCGCCGAACCGTTTTCGAGCCCTGTCATAAGGTTCAAGGTGGTCGGGTTGGTTATGGTTTTGCGCTTTACCAGGGACGGTCGCATTCCGGCGAAACCCCTTGCCTTGGACACTTTCTCGTACTGGACCCAGGCGACGTCGCTGGCATAGAACTCCCGGGTCTGACTGGGCTTCTTGTTATCCATGAACGTCCATTTGTGTGGCTTGTATTTGTTCTTGAAGGTGTCGATATCGCTCAGGTCGGCACCCTCCGGCACGTGGATCGACACCATGATGTTGGGATGCGGGGGATCCTCGGAAAACTCATGGGAGAAGTTTCGCGGGTCAGCGACATATCGGCGGCGACGCTCCGCGGCTTCCTGTCTTGCGCGGTCCTGGTGAGTCTCCTGTGCCGAGGTGTTCATCAGGCCCTTGGGGTCTTTCAAGGTCAAAGGATTGTTGCGCACGAACGCAAAGCGATTGGCACCATCGATATCTCCCGCCGGATCCGGATTGATCCAGCGCGCAAGCCAGGGTGCGTAGTAACGGTGGCCGTAGTCGTAAAGGCCGCTGCTGTCGCGTTCCTTGCCGGAATACCGGCGGGTTTTGTAACTGGCCTCGACAGCGGAATGCGCTGCCCACCACGCCGTACCACCGAAGGGGTAGTACCCTTCGTGGCTTGTGATGCTTGCCTCGCCATCCAGTTCCAATGCGCTGCTGCCCAGCAGATCGTCAAGACTGTAGCGCAGTTGCGGATTGGCGATGCCCCCAGGCTGGCCTTCGCTCCAGACCAGGCAGCGCACGGTGCAGCGGCCGGCCTGGGTGGTGATCACGGCGAAGGACTCGCCTTGCCGGGTATGCAGCTCAAGGCCGGGTAGATAGCGGACTTCGCTGGATTGCATACGCCCCGAGACCAGGCGGGTAACGACCTTGCGCACGCGCAGGCCATCGCCGCCATAGCGGTAATGCTCTTCATCGGATTCGCCCTCGTCGCGAGTCACCTGGCGGGTACTGTGCAACTGGTTGCGGGCGTTCCAGTCCAGCGGTTGGCCCGGGCTCAAGCGGTGCAGGTTGCCATTGGCATCGAAGCTGGTCAGCGGGTCGCCGGGCTCGGGTACGGCGTGGTTGCTGTCCTCGGCGACATTCATGATCCGGGTGTAGGACTGCTGCCCGATATGCTGCAGCGACAGCAGGTTGCCGCTGGCGTCGTATTCATAGCGCTGGCGGTAGTTGAGCAGACGACTGGTGTCGCCCGGGTCCGGGGTAAGGTCGGGCAGGGCCGGGCCTATCGTGGCGCCGGCGGCTTCGCGACCGGTGGCTTCGGTCAGCTGGTACAGCGAGTCGTACGCGAAGGTGCTGACGGGGTCGATGCGCTGGTTGGCGAAGTGCCTGACCGGCTGGCTGTGGTCTTCGATGCGGATGACGTTGCCGACCGGGTCGTAGGCGTAATGCAGGTCCTGAAGTTTCGAGCGTCCCGGGCGATGGCTGCTCAGGCGCGTGAGGCGGCCGTCGGCGGGATCGTACTCGGCGTGGCTGATCACGTCGTTGCCGGCGGTCTGGGACTCGATCTGGCCGAAGGCGTTATAGCGCGTATCGGTGAGCAGCAGGCACTCTGTGCCGTCTGCCAGTATCAAGCTCGAAGCGGCCAGTTCTCCGCTGAGGTTTAAGCGGGAGCGTTCGCGGTTGCCGAGGGCGTCGGTGCGTTCCAGCAGCTCGCCGAGCGGGCTGTAACTGAAGCGGGTGCTCGCGCCATTGCCGGGTTCGAGCGGGGCGTCGGGCCAGTCGGGAAGGTCCGGCGAAGCAAGGAAAAGCCGGGTTTCGCTTTGTGCCTGGCCGGTCAGGCTGTAGTGGTCTATCAGGCGGCTGCCGGCATCGTCGTCATGGCGGACCAGCCGGCCGCGCTGGTTGAGGTCGGAGGTGCCGGAGTAGGTGAAACGCTCGGCAACACGCGCTCCATTTTCCCGGATCAGCAGGGGGCGAAGCAGCTCGTCATGTTCGGTCTGCCAATGATTGCCCCGGGTATCCCAGCTCTCTACGGTTTGCCCGGCTTCACCGTGCAGCGCCAGTTGCCAGCCGGCGTCCTGGCTTTTGTTCAGTACTGTCCTTCCGGAAAGCGAAGCCAGCGCTTGCTGATTGCAAGGTGTATTCTTGTCCTGCTCCAGGCGTTGAAACAATCTTGCATCCCATCGGCCATGCCATTGTCCGCTGGCATCGAAATGGGTTAGTTGAATCCGGCTCTCGATCGGCTGCTGCGCTTCGACCCGGTGGTATCCGACCTGGCGTAGCGGTAGATAACGTCCCTCGACGACGCTCAGGTTCGGTGTATGCCTGTGCAACGAGTTGCTCTGGGGCATCTGCTAGAACCTTCTAAAGGCATTCATAAATCTTGACTGATTGCGCAGACGTGCGCCGTGCGACAACGACTCGTACGCCGCCTCGTACATGGAAGCCGGAACGGCCGCCGCGTTAAAGTCCTGACTATCGACCTGGAAGTACACGCTTTGCGGGTGCAGCATCACTGTTGCCAGCAGCCACATGCTCTGGTTGTAGACCAAGTTGATGAATCTAGTATCCAGTACGTCATCGTCATCCCGGTGTACATCCGTATAGTGCTCATCTCGCAGCGCCTCGACTTGCTGGTAACTGATAGCGTGCATCGGGTCGCCGGGCATCCTGGGTGTGAATTCCGTCAGTTGGCAGCTCCCCAGGGAGTTATAGCTTTGAGACCAGGTATGGACCACTGGCACGGCGACCCAGCCGTCGACCACTAAGGGATCGGTTATTCGCGGGTCACCCAGAATCGAGGAGACATGCAATTCTTGCTTTACCCGGTAGACGGGCACATTCGGCCAGTCGGGAGATGAAGACATGAGCATCGCCCCAACCACGCTGTATTCATCGCAAAGTCCGGTACCTGCCGCGAGGGAGTGCATTGCCCGGTCCCGGTGCACTGGAGCCTTGCCAAGAAGCGTCCGCATATGATTGCCAACGATCATGGCTTCGTAGTCGCTGGCCTTGACGTCCCCAGCCTGGTTGGAGGCGCCCAAGTGAAGGTATTCGCGCAGTGACCAACCCGCGTTGTAAGCAAACTCCGCGACGGCATCGAGGTTACGCCGCAGCGAAACGCCTGCGGCGAGCATGCCGGCTGTCATGCGTTCCGAGCCTCGCTCCTTGGGCTCTTTACTGAACTTCTTGATTTGGTAGGTCTGGTCCTGTGGATTGAGCCCCAGTGAGTCCTTGAGGGTGGCCGGATTATTACGCCCGAACCGATAGCGATTGAGCCCGTCGATATCCCCCGCCGGATCCGGATTGACCCAGCGCATCAGCCACGGGGCGTAGTAGCGCAGGCCGTAGTAGTAAAGTCCGGTGCCGTCGCGTTCCTGGCCCGAATAACGGCGAGTCTTGTAACTGGCTTCGATCGCCGAGTTCGCCGCCCACCAGGCGGTCCCGCCGAAGGGGTAGTAGCCTTCGTGGCTGATGATATTCGCCGCATCATCCAGCTCCAGCCCGCTGCTGTCGTGCAGGTCATCAAGGCTGTAGCGCAGTTGCGGATTGGCGATGCCCCCGGGCTGGCCTTCGCTCCAGACCAGGCAGCGCACGGTGCAGCGGCCGGCCTGGGTGGTGATCACGGCGAAGGACTCGCCTTGCCGGGTATGCAGCTCAAGGCCGGGTAGATAGCGGACTTCGCTGGATTGCATACGCCCCGAGACCAGGCGGGTAACGACCTTGCGCACGCGCAGGCCATCGCCGCCATAGCGGTAATGCTCTTCATCGGATTCGCCCTCGTCGCGAGTCACCTGGCGGGTACTGTGCAACTGGTTGCGCGCGTTCCAGTCCAGCGGTTGGCCCGGGCTCAAGCGGTGCAGGTTGCCATTGGCATCGAAGCTGGTCAGCGGGTCGCCGGGCTCGGGTACGGCCTGGTTGCTGTCCTCGGCGACATTCATGATCCGGGTATAGGACTGCTGCCCGATATGCTGCAGCGACAGCAGGTTGCCGCTGGCGTCGTATTCATAGCGCTGGCGGTAGTTGAGCAGACGACTGGTGTCGCCCGGGTCCGGGGTAAGGTCGGGCAGGGCCGGGCCTATGGTGGCGCCGGCGGCTTCGCGACCGGTGGCTTCGGTCAGCTGGTACAGCGAGTCGTACGCGAAGGTGCTGACGGGGTCGATGCGCTGGTTGGCGAAGTGCCTGACCGGCTGGCTGTGGTCTTCGATGCGGATGACGTTGCCGACCGGGTCGTAGGCGTAATGCAGGTCCTGAAGTTTCGAGCGTCCTGGGCGATGGCTGCTCAGGCGCGTGAGGCGGCCGTCGGCGGGATCGTACTCGGCGTGGCTGATCACGCCGTTGCCGGCGGTCTGGGACTCGATCTGGCCGAAGGCGTTATAGCGCGTATCGGTGAGCAGCAGGCACTCTGTGCCGTCTGCCAGTATCAAGCTCGAAGCGGCCAGTTCGCCGCTGAGGTTTAAGCGGGAGCGTTCGCGGTTGCCGAGGGCGTCGGTGCGTTCCAGCACCTCGCCCTGCGGGCTGTGGCGCAATGTGCTGTTGGCCGCGGAGTCGGGGTCGAGCTCCGCAGGCCAGTCCGGCAAGTCCAGGGTCGGTAGCAGATAGCGGGTTTCCTCCTGCTCCAAGCCGGTGAGGCTGTAGCCCTTGATCAGGCGGGTACCGGCCTCGTCGTCGTGACGCACCAGACGACCACGGCGGTTGCTGCCGGCAACGGTGGACCAGGTGAAGCGTTCGGCCATGCGTCCGGGCTGGCCGACGGCAGTCTCGTGAATCAGCACCGGGCGCAGCAGTTCGTCGTAGTCGGTTTGCCAGTGATTGCCCCGGGCATCCCAGGTTTCGCTGGTTTCACCTGCTTCGCCTGGCAGCGACAGCGTCCAGCCGGCGTCGCGGCTTTCGCTCCACAGCGTCCTGCCCGAGAGCGACGCCAGGGTCCGCTGGCTGGGCTGGGCGCTGTCCTTCTCGAACAGGCGCGGGTCCCATTGCCGCTGCCATTGCCCGTTCGCGGCGAGGCGGGTGAAGGTGATCCGGCGTTGCGCCGGGTCCGCAGGTGCGGCGCGATGGTAGGCCACCTGGCGCACGACGAGATTGCGCGGGTCGTACGCGACCAGGCTCGGGGTTTGGCTGTGGAGCGAGCGGGTTTCGGGCACTTTCTGTGCTCCTGGCTGCGCGTTTACGCAGGTCTGCGATGCGACGTGGGCCTTGTGAGCGGGTTTACCGGATCGCCGCAGCGCCGCGATTGCGATGGCGAGACCACTACCGCTATCGCTGGCAAGCCAGCTCCCACAGGGTTCTCGGCCAGCCACGGGTTTTATGCATGACAAGCTCCCACAATCATTGCGGCGCGTTTCATCCTTTGCCCTGCATTTCTTCCCAGGTGTCGTTCTCGTCCTCGCTGATGCTGTACCACGGCAGGTACCGTTGCCGGCGCAGGTAGCCCTTGGCGGTCAGCACGCGGATTTCCCGCCCCAGCGGGTCGTAGAACTGCTGGTCGTTGTAGCCGAACTGTCTGAACGAGACGTCGTTGATGTAGCGCCAGCGCTCGGCGAAGTAAGGGCGATAGACCCGTACCGGTAGGCCCTTGTTGTTGTATTCGACGCGTTCGCTGACGCGCCAACGCTCGGCGGCGTCCACCTGCACCGGTTGACCGTCCTCCAGGCGCAGCTCACCGTTGTCGTCCACCGCGTAGGCCAGGCCCGGCTCGACCTTCTGCTTGCTCTGCAACGCCCGGCCGAAGCCGTCGCTGCTGCTCAGGCTGATGCGGATCTGCAACTCCGGATCACCGGGGTAACGGTCGGCCAGCAGCACTGCGCTTTGCACCGGTTGGCGGGTTTCGACCGGCTGCATCCAGCTGAAGGCGTCGTAGTAGCAGGCGCTGGCGGCGTTCTGCAGTGCCGCGTGCGGGTCGTCGATTGCGCCGGCGAGGTCCTCACTGTCGCGGCGGTACTCGCTCAAGGGCGCGAAGCCCGCCGGCTCGCCGTTTTCGGTGCCATGGAAACTGCTCGCCAGGACCCGGCCGAAACCGTCGTACAGGGCTTCCTGGATGTTGTCGTTGGGGTCGGTGATGTGCAGGGGTTGCAGGCAGTGATAGTCGAAGACCGCCAGGGTCCGGCAGCCGTCGGGCAAGGTGATGCAACTGACCTGACAGTGATAGGGGTCGTAGGCAACTTCGGTGACGCCGTGGCTGCGGGTTTCTCGGAAGGCCAGGGTACGGTGGAAGGTGCTGGCCGGGCCGTAGGTGGTGAAACCCTGGCGGATTGCCCACAGCTCCAGCTCCGGCTGGTCCGGCAGGAACGCCGGCATGGGTTCGTAGTTGAGCGCGACCAGCTTGTCGCGCAATTCGTCGCGGCTCATCACCCGGTCGTAGGCCTGCATCGCCTGTTCATTCAGTTCGGCGCTCTCCAGGTAGCCGGGCAGGGCCTCGAAACTGGCCTGGCCATCCGGCAGGTCTTCGCGGGCCGTCGTGTCCGCAGCCTGGTAGCGTTGCACGGTCTGCCCGGCGAGGACACGCTCGGCGTGCTCGCCCAGCGGGCTTTCCGGGCCGGCCAGGTGTTCGTAGCTGATCTGCCGGAATGGCAATGCCGTGCGCGCCAGCATCACCACGTTGTTGCGCTGGCGCCAGGGCAGGCCGAGGCGCCAGCCCTGGGCATCGGTGAGGTGGATGGCCTGGCTGCGGGTTTCGTTGAGGTAGTGGTTGTACTGCGCCTCGTCGTGTGCGTCGCGCCACCAGGTCTGTTCATGCTCGGTGTCGAAAGGCGGCGGGTCGCTGACATGGCGGCGCCGCGCACAATGGATGACCACGGCGTGGGTCGGCTGGGCGAACGCGTCGTGGGCCAGGCTGATGCTGTGCTGGCAGCGCGGGTCGTCGGCCTGGCGCTCATAGTCGAGGCTGATGCTTTCCAGCGCCAGCGGCAGCATGCGCGCGTAGGTCTGGTGGGGCCCGGCGGACGCCAGTTCGCGCAGCAGGTAGCGGTGCTGCTCCACCGAATAGGGCACAGCCGCTTGCGGGCTGTCGTCCAGGCCGTAGCGTTCGCTGCGGATCGGCGAACCGCTGAGGGCATGTGCCATGGCCCGCTGCCGGGCCTCGTCCGGGCTGGCGACGATCTGGTCGCTACCGTTGTGGAACAGGGCGAGCAGGTCGGGGCCGAGTTCGGCGGCTTCGGCGTCCCGGTAGAAATCATCGCGGGGCGGCGCCGGGAATTGGCCGGTATGGAACCAGGTCTTGCTGAGGATCGGCGCGGTGAAGTGGATGTCCTCGTCGCCCCGGGCGCTTTCGCTGTCGGTCTGCAGGAGCAGGCCGAAACCACGCAGCTCGCGTTCGTGGCGGTCGTAATGGCCGCGGCGGTACTGCATGCGCTGCACCAGCAGGTTGCCGGTGATCTCGTCGAGCTGGGTCTGCCGGGTGACCACGTGCAGGGTCATGGGCAGGTGGCTGACCGCAGGCTTGCCGGCGAGGCGCAGTTCCTCCTTCTCGTCCAGCCACTCCTGGCCGGAACTGCGGTACTCGACACTGCCCACCGCGCCCATGTTGTTGTCGGTACGGTTGAGCAGGTAGGGCTTGTGCTCGGTGAAATCCATGCGCCAGTGGCGTGGCTGCATATGCGGCACAGTCAGTACCAGGCTGGCACAGCCCAGGCCTTGCAGGTCGGCGGCGCTGACCTGGCACAACCGGTCGTAGCGCACGCCCTGCGGCCAGGGCTGCAGCACCGGGGCGTGCAGGCTGAAGCCGCTGCGGTTCATGAACAGGCGCACGCCGTCGCTCTCCAGATAAAGCAGATCGCTGGCGCCGGAACCGTCGAGGTCGGCCAGGCGCACCCGCCCGGCATCGAAGGTCGCGTGTTCGAAAGGCAGGCTGGCGAAGCGGAAGCCCTTGCCGAAGCGGCCGTGGCCGAGGTTCGGCCAGCAGCGGATCTCGTCGTGGCGGATACGCACCAGGTGCTGCTGGCCGCTGCCGAGGATGTCGCTGAAGGCCACCAGTTCGGCGCGGTCATCGCCGAGCACCGGCAGGTTATCGCCGGCGATGTCGTGGGGTACTTCCACCGGCCTGGCGTGCCCCAGTTCGCGACGGTTGGCATACAGGCGCACGCTGCGCGGGCCGATCAGGGCCAGGTCGAGCAGGCCGGCGCCGCTGAAGTCGGCCAGTTGAGCCATGGGGTGGAGCAGCTCCGTTGCCACGGCGGCATAGGGCACGAAGGACGACCAGTTGCGATCCTGGTCGAGGGTGAAGAAACCGTTGAGGCCCGGGGCACTGATGCTCCATTCCAGGCGGCCGTCGCCGGTCAGGTCCTGCAGCGCCTGACGCATCGGGCTGCGGCTGTCGGCCAGGGGAATGCGCGGCAGCAGCGTCCACTCGCCGTAGCGCACCTTGTCATTCGGCGATGTTTCGTCGCGCTCGCCGTCATCGCGCAGCGGCTCGCGGTAGTACCAGCCCTGGTCGCTGCGCAGCAGAACGCCGGGCAGGCCTTCGCCGTAAAGATCCACCAACTGGTAGTCGCGGCCGTCGTTGAGGCCGGGCAGGGCGGGAAACTCGCTGAACACGCAAGGCGCTTCGGGATGGAACGGCGCATAGGCGAAGCTCAGGGGCGGCAGGCTGCTGGCCTGGCCGCTGGCCGACCAGGCCTGGCTATGGGCGCCGATCAACTGGTTATACGACAGCTCGCTGGCCTGGTATTCCAGCAGCAAACGCCGGACCAACACCGGCTCCGGCCCCAGCTCGGCCTCGAAGCGATGGAACATCAGCACCTGCCGGCACAGGCGCAGGTTGCCCAGCTCGAAACCGTAGGCGAAGGAACTGTGCGGGTCGCTGCGCACTGGCCAGGCCCGTGCTTCTTCGTAGCCGGGCTTTTCCTCCAGGGCAGTGGTGCGCTCGCCGTAGTCCAGCAGCACCTCGAAGTGCCATTGCACCTCGTCGATGCTGTCCGGCTGCCACAGGTACAGCCAGGGATGGGCGTTGACGTTGCCGTAGCAGACCCGGTTCAGGTAGCACTGGGCGCGGAAATCACGGGGATGGTCCGGGTCGAGACCGTCCAGGTCCTCGCCCTTGTACTGGTAGAGGATGTGCTCGCCATGGGCGTTCATGCTCTCTTCCAGCAGCCACTCGCCGACCCGCTGCGGGTTGTCCGGGTCGGTGCTGCGCGAGGAGGGGTTGCGCCCATAGAAGTGCAGGCTGCCATCGCTGCCGTGGATCAGCCAGAAACCCGGGTCGCCGACTTCGGCACGCCAGTGCTCGATGCGCTCGAAGGCGCCTTCGATGCGGGGGAAGTGACGGATTACCTGGTAACGGCGGTCCAGCGCCAGGCCGCGGTATTCATCGACCTCGGTGAACAGGAGGTCACCGCTGCCGTCGCGTTCGGGCAGCCAGACCACCCCGTCCGGACCGAGGATTACGTCGTCGTCGGTATAGCGCGGCACGCCCTTGTTGGTACGTCGCGCCACGCAACCGAGGGAAAGGCTCCAGCCCATACCGAACAGGCCGTTGCTCACGGTGCTGCGGTAGCTGAGGGTCAGCGGCGGGGCATAGCCGCGGCCAGGGGAAATGGGCAAGGGAATGTCGAACGACGCCGCACCGCTGGTGCCGACACCGCCCCAGCCGCCGCCGATGCTCTGGATCGCACCGCCGCCCTTGGGCAGTGCCGGGGTAGCGATTGCCGATGCCTGATCCTGCATGACCTGTGCTCCATGTCCCTGTGCATGGAGCAATCGTGCCTTGGTTCGAGCGTTTCGTTAACTGACAAAAATACCAGGTGGCGCCGTGAGCCAAGCCTCAAGGCGTCCCGAAGAGCGCCGTCCAGTAGATCCCTGCATCGCTTTTCGGATCGGTGGCGTAGGCTGCCCCTAGTTCGCGCAACTGCGGATTCATCAGGTTGACGCAGTGCCCGGGGCTGGCCAGCCAGCCGTCGACCACCTTGCGCGGGCTGTCGAGGCCGGCGGCGATGTTCTCGGCGATGCGCTGGCCGCTGTAGCCGGCCAGTTCGGCGCGGTCCCCCGGCGTGCGGCCTTCGCGATCGATATGGTCGAAGAAGTTCTGGTTGGCCATGGCCCGGCTGTGGCCCTGGGCCGCTCCAGCCAGGGTATCGTTCCAGCCCAGCGGGGTGGTCGCAGCCATTGCCTGGGTGCCGCACTGGCGCGGCTGGGCGCGGGCGGCATTGACCGCTTCGAGCAGGTTACGCCCCTCGCTCTGCCAGTCGCCCAGGCGTGCGCTGAGCAGCGGGCGGGCGACCACGATGCGCCATTCGCGGCCCTCGCGGCTGACGCCGATATCGACGAACTGCGGGTCCAGCACCACCTGGCAGAAGCTTTCGCGGATCGCCTGCATGGCAGCGGCGGCATCGCGCGGGCCGGACAGGCTGATGGCCTGGACATTGACCATGGGATAGGCGACCCGGGCCAGTTGTTGCTGCAGGTCGCCCATGCTGGTGGCCGACAGTACCAGGCGCGGGTCGCTGGCCAGCGGCGGCAGCTCCAGGGACGCCTGGTTGGCGCAGGCCTGGGACTGGTTGCGGTAGGCGTTGATCGAGTCGATCAGTTGCGTCTCTTCCGAAGCCTGGACCTGGCTGGCGAGCAGGGGGCCGAGGCAGAGCAGGGCAAGGCGGAGCATGGAGGAACGGACGCGCATCTGGATCTCCCTGGTACATGAAAAACCGACGGGTCCGCGCTGATGGCCCGACCGCCGCCCCGATGGATTGGGGGTAAAAATGCTCAACAAGCGGGGTGCATGGTAGCCAGAATGGTCCGTGCCTGTCGTCTTTGTCCGGCATCAGGGGGTTCAGGTTCCCTGTGACGGATCAGCGTACGGCCCTGTTTTGCGGTTTTATGCGTTCAGGGCTGCGCTGTCGCACCAATAACAGCTCCAAAGCACGACGCGTACCCTGTGTGTGTGTGGGTTTACCCGCGATTGCGCTGGTGTGGTCACTATGGCTATCGCTGGCAAGCCAGCTCCCACAGGTTTCTCGGCCAACCGGGGATTTTGTGTTCGACATGGTCACTGTGGGAGCTGGCATGCCGGCGGTGCGGCCACCATCGTAATCGCGGGTGAACCCCACAAGGGCCCGTCTCGGGTCAGGACCGACGTTCCTGCACAATCCGCGTCGGTCGTATTTGCCACCGTTGGGTCCGCTCCCAGGCAAACGCCGCCGCGTGCCGGGTCAGTTCGTCCAGGTGGCGGTCGCGCTTCTTCTCCGCCTCGACCATCGCCTTGCGCCCATGCTGCTTGAGCAGGTAGCTGTGAATCTGCTGGATTTCCACGGTGCGGAAGATCGGCGCCACATCCAGCACCGCCAGCTCGGCATCTCCGGCCGGCGCGTCGGTCGCCATGAGCACCTGCGGCCCGCGCGCGCCGACCACCTCGAAGCCAAGTGCCTCGAAGCACGCCACCTTGCCCTTGCCGCAGGCCAGTTCCATGCGCGGATGGCGCTGGCGTACCTCCGCGAGCATGGCTCGGGCGATCCCGCACCGGCGCAGGTCCTGGCGCACCGCCATGTAGGCGACGGCGCAGGCGCCTTCCTCGGCGTCGATCGGCAGGTACAGGACGAACCCGGCCAATTGTTCTTCCTCGCAGGCCAGCACCAGGCCGACCGGCAGGCGCGTGCCGCCCAGGGCCTGGAGATACAGGTGCACCTCGAAGCCCAGAGCGTATTGGTAGAGGTTGTAGAGCGGGTTGCTCGGCGGCAGCGCGGTGGCACTGAGGTCGCTGAAATTGTCGACCACCAGTTGCATCAACTGGCTGTGCAGCGGTTCGGCGGGGGCGGTCTGGTGAAGGGTGACAACGGGCATTACGCGCGGAGCTCCGGAAACTGGGCGGGGTGCCAGTCTACAGGAGCCGCGCCGCCTCTTCGATTTTAGACGCGGAAACGCCCCACCAGCGCCGTCAGCTCCGTCGCCAGGCCCGACAATGTCCGGCTTGCCGCGCTGGTCTGCTGTGCGCCTTCGGCCGAGCGCGCCGACAATTCGCGGATATTGAGCAGGTTACGGTCCACTTCCCGGGCCACCTGGGCCTGTTCTTCGGCCGCGCTGGCGATCACCAGGTTGCGCTCGTTGATCTGCCCGATCGCAGCATAGATGCCTTGCAGCACCTGTTCCGAGGCCTGGGTGGTGTCCAGCGCTGCGCGGGCCCGTTCGGCACTGGCGTGCATGGAGCTGACCGCCACCTCGGTACCGTGCTGCACGCTGCCGATCATCTGCTCGATTTCCTGGGTCGATTGCTGGGTGCGGTAGGCCAGGGTCCGCACTTCATCGGCGACCACGGCGAAGCCACGCCCGGCTTCGCCTGCCCGGGCCGCTTCGATGGCGGCATTGAGGGCCAGCAGGTTGGTCTGCTCGGAGACCGCGCGGATCACCTCCAGCACCTTGCCGATATCGCGGATTTCCCCGGCCAGCAGTTGCAGGCGCTCGCTGCCGGCCTGCACCTCGCCGGCCATGGCCTGGGTACCGTCGAGGGTGTCGCTGACCTGTCGACGGCTCTGTTCGGCAAGGCGGTTGGAGTCGTTGGCGGCCTGGGAAGTGGAGACGGCGTTGCGCGCCACTTCCTCTACGGCGGTGGTCATTTCGGTGACGGCGGTGGCCGCCTGCTCCAGTTCTTCGTCCTGGCGGCGCAGGCTTTCGGCACTCTGCTCGGTGACGGTGTTCAGCGCTTTCGCGGCATCGGCCAGTTGCCCGGCGCAGGCGTTGATCTGGCCCAGGGTATCGCGCTGGCTGTGCTGCATGCGTTGCAGTTCGGCGAACAACTGGCCGATCTCGTTGCTGCCCGGCACCGTGACCGGCTCGCTCAGGTCGCCAGCGGCGATGCGCTGGAAATGCCGGCCGGCTTCGGCCAACGGGCGCAGCACGCGCTGCTGGATGAAGGCCCAGCACAGTGCTGCCAGCAGCACGGTGGTGACCAGCAAGGCCAGGCTCAGCAGTTGTGCTTTGCGCAGGCGGCTCTGCGATTCGTCCATGATCTGCTGGCTGCGGGTGCTCAGTTCCTTGACCAGGTCCTGGCGCAGGGCCTGCAGGCGGCCCATGGCGTTGCCAGCCTCGATGTTGACCGTGAAGTAGCGGTCCAGGGAGTTCTCCAGGGTCGCCTGGCGCTGGCCGGCGATGGCTGCGGAATAGCTCAGGTAGGTGCGTTGCAGTTCGTCGGCGGTGGTCTTGAGCGTCGGGTCGTCCACGGCGGCGACAAAGTCGGCGATCAGCGCCTGGCCGGAGGCGATCAGTTCTTCCGAGCGGGTCAGGCGACCCTTGGCGCTGTCCATGTGGCCGCCTTGCTGTTCGATGAAGCCGGAGGACACGTTGGCGCTGGAGCGGATTGCCATGAGCAGGGCGTTGTTAAGGCGGTCGGACTGGTGCGCGGTACGGTCCAGCTCGGCGATCTGCACATCGCTGCCCACGGCGCTGCGCCAGGCGCTGACGGTGGAGAACAGCAGGGTCAGGCTGAACAGTGACAGCACCCAGAACATTCCGGTGCGGATTTTCAGGTCGGCGAACATGCGGGCAAGGACTCCTCGATAGTCGGTCCCGCCACTGCGGGCGGGTTTGCCAATAGCTATCGGAGAGGGGTGACGGGCGCTTGAGGGGGCAGGACCGGGTTGTGTTCGATTATCGAACGGAGATCGAGGTCGAGTGCACGCAGGCGCGGCGGTACTCGCCGGGGGTGACGCCGTAGGCCTGCTTGAACTGTCGATTGAGGTGGGCCTGGTCGGCGTAACCCAGGTCCACGGCGACGTTGAAGGGCAGGTAGCCGTGGCGCAGCAGGGTCCGGGCCCGGGCCAGGCGGCGTTGCTTGAGCCAGGCATGGGGTGGCAGGCCGGTGGCCTGGCGGAACACCCGGGCGAAGTAGAACGGCGACAGGTGCACGGCAGCCGCCAGTTCCTCCAGCGACGGCGGACAATCCAGGCGCGCATCCAGCAGCTCGCGGGCGCGGACCACGGCCAGCGGTTCGTTGCCCGGGGCGCGCGGGTCGCGGACCCGGGCGTGGCGCTGCATCAGCAGCAACGCTGCCTCGCGCCAGGCCGATTGCTGCTCCAGGGCGCTGGCGCCTTGCTGGGCGCAGCGGTGCAGGCCGAGCAGGGCACGGAATACCGGCGGGTCATGCAGGACACTGGCGCTGAAGCCCGGCGTGCCGCCGGCATCCAGTTCCAGTTCGTCGAGCACGCTGGTCATATGGGTCACGTCCGGGTAGCAGCCGCGGTAGCTCCAGCCGTTCTCGTGGGCGCGGGCGCCGGTATGCAGTTCCTCAGGGTTGATCAGCACTACGCTGCCCACCGGTGCCACGTGGTCGGCGCCGCGGTGCCAGAAGCACTGCGCGCCGGTCTCGATGGCGACGATGGAATAGCCTTCGTGCACGTGGGGAGCGAAACGCTGCTGGAAATAGCGGGCCTGGAGCAACTCGAGGTTGTCCAGCGCCGCTGCCTGCCAGAAATGGGTCTGTTCCCGTGGAACCTGTGTCATGGCGAACCGCTCAGCCAGCCGCGATAGATAAAGAACAAGCCCATGCTCAGCAGCATGCTGAGCAGGGTATTGCGCGTCCAGAGTACCAGCACCACGGCGAGCAGCGAACCCAGCAGGTAGGGGTTGGCCGGGTCGAGGTTCAGTTGCTGCCCGGGCAGGAACACGATCGGTCCGCAGATCGCCGTGAGCATCCCGGGTACGGCGAAGCCGAGGAATTGCCGGGCATTGGAGCTCAGGCGCAGGGGCAGGCGCGGTTCGAGAAATGCGTAGCGGTTGAGGAAAACCAGCAGGCCCATGGCCAGGATCAGGATGAAGACCATCAGCGTGCTCCGAATGATTTCTGGCAGATAAAACCTGCGGCCATGCCCAGCAGCCCGGCGGCGACCAGCGCGGTTTCCCAGTGCCAGTAGCTGAACAGCACCGAGCAGAACAGCGCGACCGCCACGCACACCAGCGTCGGCACGCTGCGTACCGTGGGCGCGATCAGGGCGACGAAGGTAGCGGCGATGGAGAAGTCCAGGCCCAGTTGGTCCAGGTGCGGAATGCTCTGGCCAAGGATGATCCCGGCCAGGGTGAACAGGTTCCAGGCCAGGTAGAAGGTGAAGCCGACGCCAAAGGCGTACCAGCGGTTGAACTGCTGGCGGTCATGCTGGCTGACCAGGGCGAAGAACTCGTCGGTGAGCAGGAAGCCCAGGGCCAGGCGCCAGCGGGTCGGCAACTCCGACAGCACTGGGCGCATCGACAGGCCATAGAGCAGGTGCTGGGAGGTCAGCAGCAAGGTGGTCAGCAGTATGGAAAACAGGTTGGCGCCGCCCTTGAGCATGCCGATGGCCACCAGTTGCGCCGCTCCGGCGAAGACGATCGCCGACAGGCCCTGGCTTTGCAGCGGGGTAAGCTTGGCTTCGATGGCCATGGAACCGGCCAGCAGCCCCCAGGGCGCGACGGCCAGCGACAGCGGCAGGCAGGCGATGGAGCCTTTGATACAGGCAGTACGGGCGATGGATGCAGGCATGGGCGACAACAAGGCAAGGAACGGTCCTGCAGCATGCCAGAGCACCGGCCGGGCGCCTTGAACGATCTTGCTGTCTGCTACGGGTGGCTGACCAGTTGGTGTTGCGCAGCCTGGCAGCCGTTGATTTCCATGGCCTTGTGCGCGTAGGTGACGCGCTGGCTGGCGTCCAGCCCGGCGAGCAGGCGATAGACCTCGGCCTGGAAGTCACGCTGGCGTCCCCACTGCATGGCCAGGCCTTGTGGCCGTTCGCGCAGACACAGCAGGCGCACGGCGGGTTGCGGGTAGTAGCCGGCATACATCGAACTGCGTGTCGACACCTGCTCCAGGGCCTGGCGATAGGTGCTGTCTTCCAGCACCTCGGGACACCAGTTGACCACTTCCAGCGCGGCCGGGGCAAAGCCCTGGGCGATGCTGGAACGCAGCAGCGGACAGGCTTCGGCAGCGATCTGCCCGGCGGGAAGGTGGGTGATGTAATGCAGGGCCAGGCGGTATTCGGCCACCGGGTGCTGCAACAGCGCGGCGCGCTGCAGCAGGGCCACGGCCGGTTGCAGGGTCTGGTCCAGGGCCTGGACCTTGCGGATCAGTTCGCGGTCGGTGGGCAGGGCGTCCAGCGGCAGCGCGTTGCTTTGTGCCTCGGCCTTTTCCAGCAGCGGCAGGGCCTGGCGGTAAAGCAGGTCGGCATGCGGGTCGATAACCGGATCGCCGGCCAGTGCCGTCAGCGGCAGCAGCCACAACAGGGAGAGCAGGGAGCGGTCAGATCGCACGGGATTGGTCCTGCGGGGCGCAATTCATCATGTCGGGCACTGTCCATAGTGGAGGAAGGAGCTCCTGGCCGGGCATTCTAACGGGATGAGGGGCGCGCCGAAACCCGTCGTCGACAAGGCGTCGTGCAGGTAGAATCCGTCCCCCTTCGCGGCTTGCGCAAGAACCTGTGGGAGCTGGCTTGCCAGCGATGAGGCCGGCCATGGCAAAGATGTTGTCAGGTCCGGCCCAATCGCTGGCAAGCCAGCTCCCACAGGGTTTTGCAGCGGCCATTCGATGTTTGCCAGCAGAGGAAACCGTGGTGCAGCCACAACAGGGCTTTGTCCTGACCCGCCATTGGCGGGACACGCCCCAGGGCACCCAGGTGGAATTCTGGCTGGCCACCGATGCCGGCCCGCGCCTGTTGCGCCTGCCGTTGCAGACCTCGGTGGCCTTCATCCCGGCGCAGTACGAGGCCCGCGCCCGCGAACTGCTGCGCGGCGAGCGCGACGTGGAACTGCGCCCGCTGGCCCTGCAGGACTTCGAACACCAGCCGGTGCTGGGCCTGTACTGTCGCCAGCAACGCCAGGCGATCCAGCTGGAAAAACGCCTGCGCGGCGCCGGTATCGAGGTACTGGAGGCCGATATCCGACCGCCGGAGCGCTATTTGATGGAGCGCTTCATCACTGCGCCGGTAGCGTTCAGTGGCAAGGTCGATGCCGACGGCGTTTACCTGGACGCCCAGCTCAAACCCTCCAGCAATTACCGCCCGCACCTGAAACTGGTGTCCCTGGATATCGAGACCAGCGAGCGTGGCGAACTGTACTCCATCGCCCTTGAAGGCTGCGGCCAGAGGCAGGTGTACATGCTGGGACCGGCCAACGGCGATGGCAGCACGGTGGATTTCGACCTGGCCTGGTGCGACACCCGTGCCGAACTGCTGCACAGCCTCAATGCCTGGCTGGCCCGGCATGATCCGGACGCGATCATCGGCTGGAACCTGGTGCAGTTCGACCTGCGCGTGCTCCACGAGCACAGCAAGCAACTGGACGTACCGCTATTGCTGGGCCGTGATAAGCAGCCGATGGAGTGGCGCGAGCACGGCAGCCGCACGCATTTCTTCGCCGCGGCCGCCGGCCGGCTGATCATCGACGGTATCGAGGCGCTGCGCTCGGCAACCTGGAGCTTCCCGTCCTTCAGCCTGGAAAACGTGGCCCAGACCCTGCTTGGCGAAGGCAAGGCCATCGACACCCCTTACCAGCGCATGGACGAGATCAACCGCATGTTCGCCGAGGACCGTCCGGCGCTGGCGCGCTACAACCTCAAGGACTGCGAGCTGGTCACACGGATCTTCGATAAGACCCGGTTGATGGACTTCCTGCTCGAACGGGCCACGGTCACCGGATTGCCCGCGGACCGCAGCGGCGGCTCGGTGGCCGCGTTCTGCCATTTGTATATCCCGCTGATGCACCGCTTAGGCTTCGTCGCGCCGAACCTGGGCGGGCGCGAGGGCGAGGCCAGCCCTGGCGGCTTCGTCATGGATTCGCGGCCCGGGCTGTACGAATCGGTGCTGGTACTGGATTACAAGAGCCTGTACCCATCGATCATCCGTTCCTTCCTCATCGACCCGGTGGGCCTGATCGAAGGCCTGCGCGAGCCGGACGACGAGCACTCGGTGCCGGGCTTTCGCCAGGCGCGTTTCTCGCGTACCCGGCACTGCCTGCCAGCCATCGTCGAACGGGTCTGGCAAAACCGCGAGGCGGCCAAGCGCGAAGGAAACGCGCCGCTGTCCCAGGCCTTGAAGATCATCATGAACGCCTTCTACGGCGTGCTCGGCTCCAGCGGCTGTCGCTTCTTCGACCCACGGCTGGCCTCGTCCATCACCCTGCGTGGGCACCAGATCATGCAGCGTACCCGGCAGTTGATCGAGGCCCAGGGCTATACGGTGATCTATGGCGATACCGACTCCACCTTCGTCTGGCTCAAGAGCGCCCATGCTCCGGAGGACGCCGACCGCATCGGCAAGGCGCTGGTGGCAGGCGTCAACCAGTGGTGGCGCGACCACCTGCGCGATGAATACGGGCTCGAAAGCGCCCTGGAGCTGCAATACGAGACCCATTACACGCGCTTTTTGATGCCGACCATCCGCGGCGCCGAGGAGGGCAGCAAAAAGCGCTACGCCGGCCTTGTAAGGCGCGCCGACGGCAGCGAGGAAATGGTCTACAAGGGCCTGGAAAGCGTGCGCACCGATTGGTCGCCGCTGGCCCGGGAGTTCCAGCAGGCGCTGTACCGCAGGATTTTCCAGCGCGAGCCGTACCGCGAGTTCGTCCGCGACTACGTGCAGCGCACCCTGGCCGGCGAGCTGGACGAACTGCTGATCTACCGCAAGCGTCTGCGCCGCCCGCTGGACGACTACCAGCGCAACGTCCCGCCGCATGTCCGCGCCGCCCGGCTCGCGGACGAGTACAACGACAGCCAGGGGCGGCCGCGGCAGTACCAGCGGGGCGGCTGGATCAGCTACGTGATCACCACCAGCGGGCCGGAGCCGCTGGAAAACCGGCGCAGTCCGATCGATTACGATCACTACCTCAGCCGTCAGTTGCAGCCGGTGGCGGACGCGATATTGCCCTTCGTCGGTGATGACTTCGCCGGCTTGATCGACCGGCAGATGGGGTTGTTCTAGAGGAATCTTTCGCTGCGAGGGTATCTTCCGCGCAGCTTCCCGCCATCGACTATCCTCCTGTCTAGGTGTGTCGGACTTTTCGTTTCGGCACGTGAGAAATTACCTTTCTGAAACCGAAAGTTACCTTTGTCCCGGGCAGTTGCCCTGCGCAGTCGTTTAGGCTCCGACCTTCGGATCTTTCCTTGAGGTCTGTAGTCATTGTTACGAGGAATGAAGAAGGAGAAACACATGCTCGTCCGGTCCCTGACCCTTGCCGTCCTGCTGGCCATCGCCGGTCCGCTGCTGGCCGATGACAACCCTCTGGATCTGGATGCGGGCCGGGCCCGTCCGCTGGTGGTGATTGCCCCGACCAGCGCCGACCCGCTGTTGCGAAGCCTCAACGAATCACTCAAGGACCCGGCGACCCAGGCCGGCTTCAAGGAGCGCGGCCTGGTGCTCTACAGCGTGGCCGGGATGATCGGCAAGCGTGACGACAAGAACCTCGAACAGCAGACCACCATGGCCTTGATCCGCCAGGTCAGCCGCGGCGCGCAGAACGGCACCCAGGTGACCCTGGTGGGCAAGGACGGCAGCAAGCATGTGCTGGACAACGACGGTTCGCTGGATATGAGCAAGGTCTTCGCGGCGGTGGATGCGCTGCCGGCGGAAGAGAAGGCGATCAGCAAGCCGGAGTCCCAGGCGGCGCCAGCGGCCGCAGATGCCAAGGCGGGCAAGGCGGGCAAGGCGGATGCCAAGCCGGCCAAGCCGGCAAAACCGCTGCCGCCTCCGAAACCGCTGGAAGACTGAAACACGGTCCCTGTGGGAGCTGGCTTGCCAGCGATTTGGCCAGATCTGACAACATCTTTGTCAGTGCCGTCCTCATCGCTGGCAAGCCAGCTCCCACAGGTCCGTGTTTCAAACGAAACGCCCGGCGCTATAGGGCGCAGGGTCGGTAAACGGCACTTCCCCACACATCATCTCCGCCACCAGCCGTGCCGTGACCGGCCCCAGGGTCAGGCCATGGTGGGCATGGCCGAAGTTGAACCACAGCCCTTCATGCCGTGGCGCCGGGCCGATCACCGGGCGCATGTCCGGCAGGCACGGGCGGCGCCCCAGCCACGGCTGTCTGTCGAGCCGCTCGCCCAGGGGGAACAGGCTGCGAGCGATCACCTCGCAGCGCTTCAACTGGATTTCATTGCCCGGATCGTCGCTGGCGGCAAACTCCACGCCCGTGGTCAGGCGGATGCCCTGGTCCATCGGCGCGATGACGAAGCCGGCCTCGACATCGCAGATTGAATGCCTGAGCGACATGCCCGGGCGAACCTGGTAGTGCATGTGGTAGCCGCGCTTGCTCTCCAATGGAATGGCGTAGCCCAGCGGCTTCAGCACCTCGGCCGCCTGCGGGCCCAGTGCAATGACCACCTCCCGGGCATCGATCGGGCCGCGCTGGCTGCTGACCTGCCAGCCACCCCCGACCTGCCGCAGGCTGCGGGCATCGCCGTGGATGAACTGCCCGCCGCGCTGCACGAACAGGCGTGCATAGGCGCGCACCAGTGCGCCGGGGTTGCTTACGGTCTTGGGATCGAGCCAGTGGATGGCGCCTATGGCCGCCTGGCTCAGGCTGGGTTCCCGGGCATGCAGTTGCTGGCGGTCGAGCAGGTCGAAGGCCAGGCCGTAGGGTCCAAGGTTCGCGGCATCGGCGGTGGCGGCGGCCAGGGCGTTTGGATCACGGTACAGCTCGATCCAGCCCTCGGTCCTGACCAGCGCCTGGGCCCCGGCGGCTTCGATCAGCGGGTCGTGCTCGCTGACGCAGCGTTGCATCAACGGCTGGATGGCCCGGGTCGCGTCGGCCAGCGGGGCAGGGGCGGACTGCTGCCAGTAACGCAGCAGCCATGGCGCGACCCGTGGCAGGTAGCGCCAGTCGTAGCGCACCGCGGATTGGCGGTTGAGGCTGTAGCGAGCCAGGGTTTTCAGGTCGCGGGGAAAGGCGTAGGGCGTCACGCTGGAGCGCTGGATCAGCCCGGCATTGCCATGGCTGGTGCCGCTGCCGGGCTCGTTGCGGTCGATCAGCACGACCTGCCGTCCGCGCGCCTGCAAGTGCAGGGCGGTACTGACGCCGACGATTCCGGCACCGAGAACGAGGGTTTGGCATTGCATGCGGGTACACCTCCAGCGTGGTCAGGGTTGCTACAGACTTTGACAGATAGCGGTCATCCGGAGAAAGTCCACGGGTAGCTGATCCCAATCCAATTCCAAGCAAGGGAGCTTCAGATGTCCGCACCTGCCACACGGATTCCGTTCGCCGACCTGGTGAACCTGTTGCAGCGCATCTTCGTTCGTCATGGTTGCAGTGAAACGGTGGCCGCCACCCTCGCGGCCAACTGCGCCAGTGCCCAGCGTGATGGCGCCCATAGCCATGGCGTGTTTCGTATCCCCGGTTATCTTTCTACGCTGGCCAGCGGCTGGGTCGATGGCCGGGCCGAGCCCGTGGTCAGCGATGTGGCCAGCGGTTATGTGAGTGTCGATGCCGCTGGCGGGTTTGCCCAGCCGGCGTTGGCTGCGGCCCGCGAGCTGCTGGCAGGCAAGGCGCGCAGCGCCGGGATCGCGGTGCTGGCAATCTACAACTCCCATCACTTCGCCGCGCTGTGGCCGGACGTCGAGCCGTTCGCCGAAGAGGGGCTGGTGGCCCTGAGCGTGGTCAACAGTATGACCTGCGTGGTGCCCGAGGGCGCGCAGCGGCCATTGTTCGGTACCAACCCGATCGCCTTTGCCGCGCCCTGCGCGGGCGGGGCGCCGATCGTCTTCGACATGGCGACCAGCGCCATGGCCCATGGCGATGTGCAGATCGCCGCGCGCAAGGGCGAGCTGCTGCCCGAGGGCATTGGCGTTGACCGCGAGGGCAGGCCTACCCGGGACCCGGCGGCGATTCTCGATGGCGGAGCGCTGCTGCCGTTCGGCGGGCACAAGGGCTCGGCATTGTCGATGATGGTCGAATTGCTGGCGGCGGCGCTGACCGGCGGCAATTTCTCCTTCGAGTTCGATTGGTCGCGGCATCCAGGGGCGAAGACGCCGTGGACCGGGCAATTGATCATCGTCATCGATCCACGCCTGGCCCAGGGCGAGCGCTTCGCCGCGCGGGCGCGGGAACTGGTGCGGCAGATGGAGGCGGTAGGGGTGACGCGGATGCCAGGTGAGCGGCGGTTCAGGGAGCGGGAGCAGTCGGCGCGGGAAGGGGTGAGCGTGACGGCGGAGGAATGGAGTCAACTGCAGACATTGGCCTGACACTGACCCTGTGGGAGCTGGCTTGTCGGACCGCCGAACCGCAGCGATAGCTATAGTGAATTCACTGCTGCAATCGCTGGCAAGCCAGCTCCCACAGGGGGCGGCGGCGTTCTCCGGATCATGCACCGCCGCACAAAACCCTTGCACCAAGGGCATGTTCCTGCACCGCGAGTCCGGGTATGCTCGACACACTTTGTTCGATTCATCCTGCCCCAAGGAGCTGTGCGCTGTGTTCAAACATGTCGATGCCTATGCCGGTGACCCGATTCTGTCGCTGATGGAGACCTTCAAGACCGATCCGCGTGCCAACAAGGTCAACCTGAGCATCGGCCTGTACTACGACGCGGCCGGCGTGGTGCCACAACTGGCAGCCGTGGGCGAGGCGGAGAAGCGCCTGGCCGACAAGCCCCACGAAGCCTCCCTGTACCTGCCGATGGAAGGCCTGGCCGGCTATCGCCAGGCCATCCAGAACCTGCTGTTCGGCGCCGATCACCCGGCGGTGACCAGCGGTCGCGTCGCCACCGTGCAGACGGTCGGCGGTTCCGGCGCGCTGAAGGTCGGTGCCGACTTCCTCAAGCGCTACTTCCCCGAGTCGCAGGTATGGGTCAGCGATCCGACCTGGGACAACCACCGTGCCATCTTCGAAGGCGCCGGGTTCAAGGTGAATACCTACCCGTACTTCGATCAGGCCTCCCGTGGCGTCAACTTCGACGGCATGCTGGCTACCCTGCAGACCCTGCCGGCCAACAGCATCGTCCTGCTCCATCCGTGCTGCCACAACCCCACCGGCGTCGACCTGAACCAGGCCCAATGGCAGCAGGTGATCGAAGTGGTCAAGGCGCGCGAGTTGATCCCGTTCCTCGACATCGCCTACCAGGGCTTCGGCGAAGGCCTGGTCGAGGACGCCTTCGCCATCCGCGAGGCCGCCCGTGCCGGCGTACCGTGCCTGGTCAGCAACTCCTTCTCGAAGATCTTCTCGCTGTATGGCGAGCGGGTAGGGGGGTTGTCGGTGGTCTGCGACGATGCCCAGACCCAGGCCAGCGTACTCGGCCAACTCAAGGCCACCGTACGCCGCAACTACTCCAGCCCGCCCACCTTCGGTGCGCAACTGGTGGCCACGGTATTGAACGATGCCGGGTTGAATGCCCAATGGGCAGCGGAAGTCGAGCAGATGCGCCTGCGTATCCTGGAAATGCGCCAGGGCCTGGTGGATGCGCTGGCGGTGTTGCTGCCGGGCCAGGACTTCTCGTTCTTCCTCAGCCAGCGCGGCATGTTCAGCTACACCGGCCTGAGCGTGGCCCAGGTGCGCCGTCTGCGCGACGAGTTTGGCGTGTACCTGATCGACAGCGGCCGGGTCTGCATGTCGGGGTTGCGCCCTGACAACCTGCAGCAGGTGGCCGAGGCGATCGCTGCGGTTCAGTAAGTCGTTTAGTGGCCTTCAGGGCCCTATCGCTGGCAAGCCAGCTCCCACAGGATCCGCGGCGCGCGCGGTCTCTGTGGGAGCTGGCTTGCCAGCGATGAGGCCATCAGCAACACCTCAAAATCCTGCTGTCTATGCACCGCAAAGGTGCAACCATTCCTCGGACAGGGCTTTGCAAGTGCAACCTTTCAGCGCACAATCGCGCCCCTCTTTTATGGCCGGGGTGTGCTGAGGCGTCTATTCAGCCACTTGCGGCGCTGTTGCAGTCTTGCGAGTGGAGCTTCACCCGGAATGAACGAGCAGTCCCCGAGCGTTGAACAACGCTTCGAATCCACCCCGGCGGCGAGCCTTGCGCGCTGGGACCGTCATGACACCACCTGGATGCTCGGCCTGTTCGGCACCGCGATCGGCGCCGGCACCCTGTTCCTGCCGATCAACGCCGGCCTCGGCGGCTTCTGGCCGCTGCTGATCCTGGCGCTGCTGGCCTTCCCGATGACCTACTACGCCCACCGCGGCCTGACCCGCTTCGTCCTGTCCGGACGCAACGGCGGCGATATCACCGAGGTGGTGGAGGAGCACTTCGGCCTGAGTGCCGGTGCGATGATCACCGTGCTTTACTTCCTCGCCATCTTCCCGATCCTGCTGATCTACTCGGTGGCCCTGACCAACACCGTTGGCAGCTTCATGGAGCACCAACTGCATATCCAGCCGCCACCGCGGGCGCTGCTGTCGTTCGTGCTGATTCTCGGCCTGCTGGCCATCGTGCGCTGCGGCGAGCAGGCCACGGTCAAGGCCATGAGCCTGCTGGTCTACCCGTTCATCGTCGCCCTGGCGTTCCTCGCGGTGTTCCTGGTTCCGCACTGGAACGGCGGCATCCTCAGCACCGCCGGCGATGTGCCGAGTGGCGGCGCCTTCCTGCACACCCTGTGGCTGGCGATCCCGGTCATGGTCTTTTCCTTCAACCATTCGCCGATCATCTCGGCCTTTGCCGTCGACCAGAAGCGCCGCTACGGTGCCCATGCCGACGAGCGCAGCGGGCAGATCCTGGCCCGTGCCCACCTGCTGATGGTGGCGATGGTGATGTTCTTCGTGTTCAGCTGCGTGCTGACCCTGTCCCCGGCGCAACTGGCCGAGGCCAAGGCGCAGAACCTGTCGATCCTGTCGTACCTGGCCAACCACTTCAGCAACCCGACCATCGCCTTCGCCGCGCCGTTGATCGCCTTCGTCGCCATTGCCAAGTCGTTCCTCGGTCACTACATCGGCGCCAGCGAGGGCCTCAAGGGCATCATCCTCAAGACCGGCAAACGCCCGCCGGCCAGGACCCTGGACCGGGTCACCGCAGCGCTGATGCTGGTGGTGTGCTGGATCGTCGCCACCCTCAATCCGAGCATCCTCGGCATGATCGAAGCCCTGGGCGGCCCGGTGATCGCGGCGATCCTGTTCCTGATGCCGATGTACGCCATCCGCAAGGTCCCGGCGATGCGCAAGTACAGCGGCAAGGCGTCGAATGTGTTCGTCGTGGCTGTCGGCCTGGTGGCGCTGTCTTCCGTCGTCTATTCGCTGCTGCCCTAAGCTGAGCATAACCCCCTGTGGGAGCTGGCTTGCCAGCGATAGGGCCCTCAAGGGCAAGGATGTTGTCTGTTCTGGCCTCATCGCTGGCAAGCCAGCTCCCACAGGGGCCAGTGAAGGCGACTGAATTGTTCGGCTTCAAATCGGCAGATTGTCCACAAAAAACGTCCGGCAATTCAACAATTTGCATTGCCCCATAGGTGCCGGCGCACTTTCGTGCTTAACTCTGGGTCTTTTCAACCCCGCATAAGGACTCCGCTCATGGCTCAAGTGACTCTCAAAGGCAATCCGGTTCAGGTCAAAGGCGAACTGCCGAAGGCCGGCGCCCAGGCGCCTGCGTTCTCCCTGGTTGGCGAAGGCCTGGCCGACAAGTCGCTGAAGGACTACGCCGGCAAGCGCAAGGTGCTGAACATCTTCCCGAGCGTCGATACGCCAACCTGCGCCACCTCGGTGCGCAAGTTCAATGCCCAGGCCAACGACATCGCCAACACCGTGGTGCTGTGCATCTCCGCCGACCTGCCGTTCGCCCAGGCTCGCTTCTGCGGCGCCGAAGGCCTGAGCAACGTGCAGAACCTGTCGACCCTGCGCGGCCGCGAGTTCCTCGAGAACTACGGCGTGGCCATTGCCGACGGCCCGCTGGCCGGCCTGGCTGCCCGTGCGGTGGTGGTCCTGGACGAGAACGACAAGGTCCTGCACGCCGAGCTGGTGGGCGAAATCGCCGAAGAGCCGAACTACGACGCGGCCCTGGCGGTCCTGAAGTAAGGCAAGCGGCACGACGATCCTGCAACACCCTGAAACGGCCTGGCTTAGTCCAGGCCGTTTTTATTTAAAGTTCAGAAACTTGGCAACGTCAGTTATCGGTAAATTGCCGGTAAAGGCGCTTTGCTAAAACGCTTGGAGTGCTTATCGTTCAGCCTCCTTCAAAGTTTCCTGCGTACTCATGGTCGAGAACCCGATGCAATCTTCCTCCCGTTCCTCCCGCCGCTGGCTCCTGAGCCTGTTGATCCTGCTGGTCATCGCCGGCCTGTGCTGGTGTCTCTGGCCCAGCGCACAGACCCACACCACGCCGGCCGCCCAAGGCGAAGCCAAGGGCAATGCCGGTGGTCGCCGCGGCGCCATGGCCGGGGTCGGCGGTGGCCGTCCAGGCTTCGGCTCGTCCACCGCCAGCGTCCCGGTGCGGGTGGCCGCGGCCACGGTTGGCGACTTCCCGGTCTATTACAAGGCGCTGGGGACCGTGACCGCGACCAACACGGTCAATGTGCGCAGCCGGGTAGCGGGGGAACTGGTCAAGGTCTACTTCAAGGAAGGCCAGCAAGTGAAGGCCGGCGACCTGCTCGCCGAGATCGACCCGCGCAGTTACCAGATCGCCCTGCAGCAGGCCGAGGGCACCCTGGCGCAGAACCAGGCGCAACTGAAGAACGCGCAGATCGACCTGGCCCGCTACAAGGGCCTGTATGCCGAGGACAGCATCGCCAAGCAGACCCTCGACACCCAGGCCGCGCTGGTCGCGCAGTACGAAGGCACGATCAAGACCAACCAGGCCGCGGTGGGCGACGCCAGGCTCAATCTCGACTTCACCAAGATCCGCGCCCCGATCTCCGGCCGTCTCGGCCTGCGCCAGCTCGACCTCGGCAACCTGGTGGCGGCCAACGACACCACCGCCCTGGTGGTGATCACCCAGACCCAGCCGATCACCGTCGCCTTCACCCTGCCGGAAAACGAGCTGGACACCGTGCTGGCCCGCTTCCGTACCGGTACGCCGCTGCCGGTGGAGGCCTGGGACCGTGGCGACACGCGCCAGCAGGCCACCGGCGTGCTGGCGAGCATCGATAACCAGATCGACATCACCACCGGTACCCTCAAGTTCAAGGCGCGCTTCGAAAACCGCGACGAGGCCCTGTTCCCCAACCAGTTCGTCAACGCCCGGCTGCTGGCCGACACCCTCAAGGACGTGGTGCTGGCGCCGGCGGCGGCGATCCAGTTCGGCAGCAACGGCACCTTCGTCTATGTCATCGACGACGAGAACAAGGTGCATATCCGCAACCTCAAGGTCGGCGCCAGCGATGGTGAACGCACCGTGGTCAAGGAAGGCCTGGCCAAGGGCGAGCGGGTGGTGCTGGAAGGCACCGACCGCCTGCGCGATGGCACCAAGGTCGATGTGGTGGACGACCCGGCCAAGGTCCCGACCACTCCCGGCCAGCACCTGCAAGGCCAGGACAAGCCCGAGGTCTCCGAAGCCCCGGCATCCAGCGGCAAGGCCGGCGCATGAACCTCTCGCGCCTGTTCATTCTCCGCCCGGTCGCCACCACCCTGAGCATGCTGGCCATCGTCCTGGCCGGCCTGATCGCCTACAAGCTGCTGCCGGTGGCGGCGCTGCCCCAGGTCGATTACCCGACCATCCGGGTCATGACCCTGTACCCCGGCGCCAGCCCGCAGGTGATGACCAGCGCGGTCACCGCCCCGCTGGAACGCCAGTTCGGGCAGATGCCGGGCCTGGAACAGATGGCCTCGACCAGCTCCGGCGGCGCCTCGGTATTGACCCTGCGCTTCAGCCTGGAAATGAACATGGACGTCGCCGAGCAGCAGGTGCAAGCGGCGATCAACGCCGCCAGCAACCTGTTGCCCAGCGATCTACCGGCGCCGCCGGTGTACAACAAGGTCAACCCGGCCGATACCCCGGTGCTGACCCTGGCGATTTCATCGAAGACCATGCCGCTGCCCAAGCTCAACGACCTGGTCGATACGCGCATGGCGCAGAAGATCGCCCAGATCAGCGGCGTCGGCATGGTCAGTATCGCCGGTGGCCAGCGCCAGGCGGTGCGGATCAAGGTCAACCCCGACGCCCTCGCGGCAGCAGGGCTGAACCTGGCCGACGTGCGTACCCTGATCGGCGCGTCCAACGTCAACCAGCCCAAGGGCAACTTCGATGGCCCGACCCGGGTGTCGATGCTGGACGCCAACGACCAGCTGCGCTCTCCCGAGGAATACGCCAACCTGATCCTCGCCTATAACAACGGCGCGCCGCTGCGCCTGAAGGATGTCGCCGAGATCGTCGATGGTGCCGAAAACGAGCGCCTGGCCGCCTGGGCCAACCAGAACCAGGCGGTGCTGGTGAATATCCAGCGCCAGCCGGGGGCCAACGTGATCGAGGTGGTGGACCGGATCAAGACCATGCTCCCCGAAATCACCGACAACCTCCCGGCCGGCCTGGACGTCAGCGTGCTCACCGACCGCACCCAGACCATCCGCGCCTCGGTGCGCGACGTGCAGCACGAACTGCTGTTCGCCATCGCCCTGGTGGTGATGGTGACCTTCCTGTTCCTGCGCCGGGTCAGCGCCACCCTGATTCCGTCCATCGCCGTGCCGCTGTCGCTGATCGGCACCTTCGGCGTCATGTACCTGGCCGGCTTCTCCATCAACAACCTGACCCTGATGGCCCTGACCATCGCCACCGGTTTCGTGGTGGATGACGCCATCGTCATGCTGGAGAACATCGCCCGCCACATCGAGGAAGGCGAGACGCCCCTGCAGGCCGCGCTCAAGGGCGCGCGGCAGATCGGCTTCACTCTGATCTCGCTGACGTTCTCGCTGATCGCAGTGCTGATCCCGCTGCTGTTCATGGCCGACGTGGTGGGGCGGTTGTTCCGCGAGTTCGCCATTACCCTGGCGGTGGCGATCCTGATTTCCCTGGTGGTATCCCTGACCCTGACGCCGATGATGTGCGCGCGCCTGCTCAAGCGTGAACCCAAGGAGCAGGAGCAGAGCCGCTTCTACCGGGCCAGCGGCGCCTGGATCGACTGGCTGATCGAGCATTACGGCCGCGGCCTGCAATGGGTGCTCAGGCACCAGCCGCTGACCCTGCTGGTGGCGGTCGCGACCCTGGGCCTGACCGTGCTGCTATATATCGCCGTACCCAAGGGTTTCTTCCCGGTGCAGGACACCGGGGTGATCCAGGGTATTTCCGAAGCCCCGCAGGCCACGTCCTTTGCCGCCATGAGCCAGCGCCAGCAGGAACTGGCGGCACTGATCCTCGAGGACCCGGCCGTGGACAGCCTGTCGTCCTATATCGGCGTCGATGGTGACAACGCCACGCTCAACAGCGGGCGCTTCCTGATCAACCTCAAGCCCCACGGCGAGCGCGACCTGACCGCCGCCCAGGTGATCGCCCGCCTGCAACCGCAGGTCGACCGCCTCAGCGGCATCCGCCTGTTCATGCAACCGGTGCAGGACCTGAGCATCGAGGACCGGGTCAGCCGTACCCAGTACCAGTTCAGCCTGTCGTCGCCGGATGCCGAACTGCTCTCGCAGTGGAGCGGCAAGCTGGTGCATGGCCTGCAGCAATACCCGCAACTGACCGACGTCGCCAGCGATCTGCAGGACAAGGGCCTGCAGGTGTTCCTGGTGATCGATCGCGACGCCGCCAGCCGCCTTGGGGTGACCGTTTCGGAAATCACCAACGCGCTGTACGACGCCTTCGGCCAGCGCCAGATCTCCACCATCTACACCCAGGCCAGCCAGTACCGCGTGGTGCTCCAGGCCGAAGCCGCGGCCACCCTCGGGCCGAAGGCGCTGGACGGCATCTATGTCAAGACCACCGCCGGCAGCCAGGTGCGCCTGTCGGCCCTGGCCCATGTCGAGGAACGCCAGGCGCAACTGGCGATTTCCCATATCGGCCAGTTCCCGGCGGTGACCCTGTCGTTCAACCTGGCCGAGGGCGTGTCCCTGGGCGAGGGCGTGCAACTGATCGAGCAGGTGCAGAAGGACATCGGCATGCCGCTGGGCGTGCAGACTCGCTTCGAGGGCGCGGCGCAAGCCTTCCAGGCCTCGCTGTCAAGCACATTGCTGCTGATCCTCGCTGCCGTGGTAACCATGTACATCGTGCTTGGCGTGCTCTACGAGAGCTACATCCATCCGGTCACCATCCTCTCGACCCTGCCTTCGGCGGCGGTGGGGGCCTTGCTCGCGCTGATCCTCAGCGGCAACGACCTGGGCATGATCGCCATCATCGGCATCATCCTGCTGATCGGCATCGTCAAGAAGAACGCGATCATGATGATCGACTTCGCCCTGGAGGCCGAGCGCAACCAGGGCATGGAGCCGCAGAAGGCCATCTACCAGGCGGCGCTGCTGCGCTTCCGGCCGATCCTGATGACCACCCTGGCGGCGCTGTTCGGTGCGGTGCCATTGATGCTCGCCAGCGGTTCCGGTGCCGAGCTGCGCCAGCCGCTGGGCCTGGTGATGGTGGGTGGCCTGGCCCTGAGCCAAGTCCTGACCCTGTTCACCACGCCGGTGATCTACCTGTACTTCGATCGCCTGTCGCGGCGCTTCAAGCCGCAGCCGGCGGCCAGCGGGGAGCAGGCATGAGCGCCATGGCCGTGATGAGCGGGAGCCTGTCGTGAACCTCTCCGCGCCTTTCATCCGTCGCCCGGTGGCGACCATGCTCCTGAGCCTGGCGATCATGCTCCTCGGTGCGGTGAGCTTCGGCCTGCTGCCGGTGGCGCCGTTGCCGAAGATGGACTTTCCGGTGATCGTGGTCTCGGCCAGCCTGCCCGGAGCCAGCCCCGAGGTGATGGCGGCGACCGTGGCCACGCCGCTGGAGCGCAAGCTGGGCACCATCGCCGGGGTCACCACCCTGACCAGCAGCTCCAGCCAGGGCGCGACCCGGGTCATCCTCGGCTTCGACCTGGACCGCGATATCGACGGCGCCGCGCGGGAAGTGCAGGCGGCCATCAATGCCGCGCGCAACCTGCTGCCCAGCGGCATGAAAAGCATGCCCACCTACAAGAAGATCAACCCGTCGCAAGCACCGATCATGGTGCTGTCGCTGACGTCCGACGTGTTGCAGAAGGGCCAGCTCTACGACCTGGCGTCCACCATCCTGTCGCAGAGCCTGTCGCAGGTGGCCGGGGTAGGGGAGGTGCAGATCGGCGGCAGCTCGCTGCCGGCAGTGCGCATCGAGCTGCAGCCGAAGATGCTTGCCCAGTACGGCCTGGCCCTGGAAGACGTGCGCGAGACCGTGGCCGCGGCCAACCAGCGCCGGCCCATGGGCTTTATCGAGGACGCCGGGCGCAATTGGCAGGTGCGGGCCAACGACCAGCTGGAAAAGGCCAAGGACTACGAACCGCTGGTGATCCGTTACCAGGACGGCTCGGTGCTGCGCCTGAGCGATGTGGCCAAGGTCAGCGACGGCGTGGAGAACCGCTACAACAGCGGCTTCTTCAACGACCAGGAAGCGGTGCTGCTGGTGATCAACCGGCAGACCAATGCCAACATCATCGAGACCGTGGCGCAGATCAAGGAGCAGTTGCCGGCCCTGCAATCGCTGCTGCCGTCCAGCGTTACCCTGAACATCGCCATGGACCGCTCGCCGGTGATCAAGGCTACCCTCAAGGAAGCCGAGCACACCCTGCTGATCGCCGTGGTCCTGGTGGTGCTGGTGGTGTACCTGTTCCTCGGCAATTTCCGCGCCTCGCTGATCCCGACCCTGGCGGTGCCGGTGTCGCTGGTGGGCACCTTCGCGGTCATGTACCTGTGCGGTTTTTCCTTGAACAACCTGTCGCTGATGGCGCTGATCCTTGCCACGGGCCTGGTGGTGGACGATGCCATCGTGGTCCTGGAGAACATTTCGCGGCATATCGAGGACGGCCAGCCGCCCCTGCGCGCGGCCTATCTCGGAACCAGCGAGGTAGGCTTCACCCTGCTGTCGATGAACGTCTCGCTGGTGGCGGTGTTCGTCTCCATCCTGTTCATGGGCGGCATCGTCAACGCCCTGTTCCGCGAGTTCTCCATCACCCTGGCGGCGGCGATCATCGTCTCCCTGGTGGTGTCCCTGACCCTGACCCCGATGCTCTGCTCGCGCTGGCTCAAGCCTCATGACCCGGCGGCGGGGCAGACCCGCCTGCAACGCTGGAGCGAGCGGGTCAACCAGCACATGGTCGCCGGTTACGACCGCAGCCTCGGCTGGGCCCTGCGTCATCGGCGCTTGACCCTGCTCAGCCTGTTCGTCGCCATCGGGGTGAATATCGCCCTGTACGTGGTGGTGCCCAAGACCTTGATGCCCCAGCAGGACACCGGCCAGTTGATGGGCTTCGTGCGCGGTGACGACGGCCTGTCGTTCAGCGTGATGCAGCCGAAGATGGATATCTACCGGCGAGCCTTGCTCGCCGATCCGGCGGTGCAGAGCGTGGCCGGCTTCATTGGCGGCAACAGTGGCACCAACAACGCCATGGTCCTGGTGCGCCTGAAGCCGATCAAGGAACGCAAGCTGTCGGCCCAGCAAGTGATCGAGCGCCTGCGCAAGGAAATGCCCCTGGTGCCCGGCGGACGCCTGTTCCTCCAGGCCGACCAGGACCTGCAACTGGGCGGGGGCGGTCGCGACCAGACCACCTCGCAGTACCTCTACACCCTGCAAAGTGGTGACCTGGGGGCATTGCGCAGCTGGTACCCGAAGGTGGTCGCGGCCCTGCGTGCGCTGCCCGAACTGACCGCCATCGACGCCCGCGACGGCGGCGGCACCCAGCAGGTGACCCTGGTGGTCGACCGCGACCAGGCCAAGCGCCTGGGCATCGATATGAACATGGTCACCGCCGTGCTCAACAACGCCTACAGCCAGCGGCAGATCTCGACCATCTACGACAGCCTGAACCAGTACCAGGTGGTGATGGAGATCAATCCGAAGTACGCCCAGGACCCGAGCACCTTGGAGCAAGTCCAGGTGATCACTGCCGACGGCGCACGGGTGCCCTTGTCCACCTTCGCCCGTTACGAGAACACCCTGGCTGATGACCGGGTCAGCCACGAAGGGCAGTTCGCCGCAGAGGACATCTCCTTCGATATCGCCGAGGGCTACACCCCGGACGTAGCCCTGGCGGCGGTGGAGCGCGCGGTGGCCGCGGTCGGTTTGCCCGAAGACGTCATCGCCAAGCTCGGTGGCAATGCCAACGCCTTCGTCAAGACCCAGCAGGGCCAGCCGCTGATGATCCTCGGCGCACTGGTGCTGGTGTACCTGGTGCTGGGCATTCTCTATGAAAGCTACATTCACCCGTTGACCATCCTCTCGACCCTGCCGTCGGCGGGCGTCGGCGCCTTGCTGACCCTGTACGTCACCGGTGGCGAGTTCAGCCTGATCTCGTTGCTGGGGCTGTTCCTGCTGATTGGTGTAGTGAAGAAAAACGCCATCCTGATGATCGACCTGGCCTTGCAACTCGAGCGCCACGAGGGCCTGGACCCCGAACAATCGATTCGCCGCGCCTGCCTGCTGCGCCTGCGGCCGATCCTGATGACCACCCTGGCGGCGATCCTCGGTGCCCTGCCGTTGTTGCTGGGCAATGCCGAGGGCTCGGAAATGCGCCAGCCATTGGGCTTGACCATCATCGGCGGCCTGGTTTTCAGCCAGGTCCTCACGCTCTACACCACCCCGGTGGTCTACCTCTACCTGGACCGCGCCCGCCACCGCTTCAACCGCTGGCGCGGCGTGCGCACCGATGCCGCTTTGGAAACCCCGCTATGAGCCAACGCCTGCTTCTTTCCGATTCTTCGCTGATGCGCCTGCTCGGGGCCCGTGGCTCGCGCCTGCTGGCGGCCAGCCTGTGCGTGGCGATGCTCAGCGCCTGCACCCTGAGCCCGGATTACCATCGCCCGGCCATGCACACCGACGTGCCGTTCAAGCATGCCGAGGGCTGGACCCAGGCTACGCCGTCCGACACCCTGGCCCGTGGAGCCTGGTGGGAGCTGTATGGCGATGCGCAACTCAACGCGCTGGTCGCCGAACTCAATGCCAACAACCAGACCGTGCGCCAGTACGAGGCCCAGTACCGCCAGGCCCAGGCCCTGGTGCGCAGCTCGCGGGCCTCGCTGTTCCCCAGCCTCGATCTCAGCGCCGGCAAGACCCGTTCCAGCCAGGGCACCGGGAGTTCGAGCTCCAGCCTGAGCAACAACAGCAGCGGGATCCGCGACACCTACAGCGCGCAACTGGGGGTGAGCTGGGAAATCGACCTGTGGGGCAAGCTGCGCGAGGGGCTCAACGCCAACGAAGCCAGCGCGGAGGCAAGCTTTGCCGAGATGGCCTCGATCCGCCTGAGCCAGCAGTCGGAACTGGTGCAGAACTACCTGCAACTGCGGGTGATCGACCAGCAGAAGCGCCTGCTCGAAGCGACCCTGGCGGCGTACCAGCGTTCGCTGAAGATGACCCAGAACCAGTACCAGGCCGGGGTGTCCGGCAAGGACGCGGTCGCCCAGGCGCAAACCCAGCTCAAGACCACCGAGGCGGACCTGGTGGATCTGGTCTGGCAGCGTGCGCAGTACGAGAACGCCATCGCCGTGTTGCTGGGCAAGGTGCCGGCGGAGTTTTCCCTGGCCGCCACCGATACTATCCCGGCCCTGCCGCAGATTCCGCTGTCGCTGCCGTCGCAGTTGCTGGAGCGCCGTCCCGATATCGCCGCCGCCGAGCGCAACGTGATGGCCGCCAACGCCAATATCGGCGTGGCCCGGGCCGCTTATTTCCCGGACTTGAGCCTGAGCATGAACGGCGGCTACAGCAGTAGCACTTTCAGCAACTGGATCAGCCTGCCCAACCGCTTCTGGTCGGTAGGGCCGAGCCTGGCCATGACCCTGTTCGACGCGGGCAAGCGCTCGGCCGAGGTAGACCGTACCGAAGCGGTGTACGACCAGACCGTGGCGCAGTATCGCCAGACCGTGCTGGATGGCTTCCGCGAGGTGGAAAACTACCTGGTGCAGCTCAAGGTGTATGGCGATGAGGCGGTGGTGCGCCAGGAAGCGCTGGAGTCGGCGCGGGAATCCCTGCGGTTGACCGAGAACCAGTACAAGGCCGGGCTGATCGGTTACCTGGACGTGGTGAATGTGCAGACCACAGCGCTGAGCAACGAGCGCAGCGTACTCAACCTGTTGCAGGGCCGGTTGGTGGCCAGTGTCCAGTTGATAGCAGCGCTGGGCGGGGGTTGGGATGGGCAGATGACCGCAGCGCAGGAATAAATCCCGGTTGTTCTTCTGGGCCTCATCGCTGGCAAGCCAGCTCCCACAGGTTCAGCGGTCCCTGTGGGAGCTGGCTTGCCAGCGATGAGGCCATCAGCCTCTCCATACATCAGTAGCCAGGTAAAACTCCGTGCGTTTCCCAAAAGCTTGAGTACAATCATCGGATTTTTGCGCTGGCACATTGCCCGCGCTTTTTTTCCGTCCTGGATTGCTCGATGCTGAACGGCAGTTATTCCCCCTCCCTGGTTGTCATTTCCCTGTGCGTGGCGATCCTGGCGTCCTATACCGCCCTGGACCTGACCGGGCGCCTGGCTACCGCCAAGGGCCGTGCGGTGTACCTGTGGATGGCTGGTGGTGCCATGGCCATGGGGATGGGCGTCTGGTCGATGCACTTCATCGGCATGCTCGCCTTCAGCCTGCCGATCCAGCTGGGCTACGACGTCACCCTGACCTTGCTGTCGCTGGTCATCGCCGTCCTGTCCTCGGGCTTCGCCCTGTGGCTGGTCAGCCAGCGCAGCCTGCCGCTGCACATGCTTCTGCTGGGCGCCTTGATCATGGGCGCCGGTATCGCCTGCATGCACTACACCGGCATGGCGGCGATGCGCATGCAGCCGGGCATCCAGTACGACCCGCTGCTGTTCGGCCTGTCCCTGCTGATTGCGGTTGGCGCATCGATGGCGGCGCTGTGGATCGCCTTCCGCCTGCGCCGCAACACCCCGTACGTGCGTCAGGTACGTGGCGGCGCGGCGGTAGTGATGGGAATTGCCATCGTCGGCATGCACTACACCGGCATGGCCGCGGCCAATTTCCCCGAAGGCAGTTTCTGCGGCGCCTTCGAAACCGGCTTCAATGGCGACGGGCTGGACTACCTGGTGCTGATCACCACCCTTGCCGTGCTGTCGGTGGCGCTGCTCACCTCGGTGCTCGACGCGCGCCTGGAAGCCCGCACCGCGGAGCTTGCGCGCTCCCTGACCCTGGCCAACCAGGAACTGACCCAACTGGCCCTGCACGATACCCTCACCGGATTGCCCAACCGCACCTTGCTGGCCGACCGCATCGACCAGGCCATGAAGAAGGTCGTCGAGCATGGGGGCCAGTTCGCCCTGATGTTCATCGACCTGGACGGCTTCAAGCCGGTCAACGACGCCTTTGGCCATCACACCGGCGACCAGTTGCTCAAGGAAGTGGCCGTGCGCTTGCGTGGCCACCTGCACAGCCAGGACACCCTGGCGCGGATCGGCGGTGACGAGTTCGTCCTGCTGGTGGAACTGGACGACCCGGACGACGCCGTCAACGTGGCCGCCAAGCAGGTCAACCTGGTGTCCCGGGCGTTCCGCGTGGCCGAGCAGAACCTGCAGATCTCGGCGAGCATCGGCATCGTCCTGTATCCCGGCAACGGCGCCGACCAGCACGAATTGCTGCGCAACGCCGACGCGGCCATGTACCACGCCAAGAGCGCCGGGAAGAATGGCTACAGCTTCTTCGACGTGTCGATGAACAGCAACGCGCGCCTGCAACTGCAGTTGCTTCAGGACCTGCGCACGGCGGTGGAGGAAAAGCAGTTCCGCCTGTTCTACCAGCCCAAGTACGACGCCATCGGCCGCCACCCGGTCGGCGCCGAGGCCCTGGTGCGCTGGGAGCATCCGCTGCACGGCCTGCTGTTGCCGGACCGCTTCATCACCCTGGCGGAAAAGACCGGCCTGATCATTCCCATCGGCGAGTGGGTGCTGGAGGAAGCGTGCCGGCAGATGCGCGAGTGGATCGACCAGGGCTTCACCGACTGGCGCATCGCGGTCAACCTGTCGGCCATCCAGTTCTGCCACGCCGGGCTGGTGGACAGCGTTGCCGCTGCGCTGCAGCGCAATGAACTGGCGCCCAACAGCCTGACCCTGGAAATCACCGAAACCACCGCCATGCACGATGCCGATGCCAGCCTGCATGTGCTGCAACGCCTGTCGGACATGGGGGTGGATCTGTCCATCGACGACTTCGGCACCGGCTATTCGAGCCTGATGTACCTCAAGCGCCTGCCGGCCAACGAACTGAAGATCGACCGCGGCTTCGTCCGCGACCTGGAGCAGGACAGCGACGACGCGGCGATCGTTTCGGCGATCGTCGCCCTGGGCCAGGCACTGGGCCTGCGCATCGTTGCCGAAGGGGTGGAAACCGACCGCCAGCAGGATTTCCTCACCCGCCTGGGCTGCGATTCGCTGCAGGGTTACCTGCTCGGCCAGCCGATGCCGGCCGAGGCTTTTCTCAAGAACATAGAGAAGATGCGGGTGGCCCGGGCAGGGGCCTGAGGCCTGATGCGGGGAATCAGGCCGAGCGCTTGAGGGCGCAGGACGGCTGGAAGGCTTCCAGTTCGTCTTCCACCGCTTCGATGATCCGCTCGACATCGTGAGCGGCCATGACGGTGGAGCAGGGGATGCCGGCGATGGCCAGCAGGGTTTCACCGGTGGCCCGGTCGAACAACCGCGCGACCATGCTGCGCGGCGCGTCCATGCTTGCTTCGAAGCCCAGCGGGTGAAAATGCCAGCGCATCATCTGGCACGCGCCGGGGAAGGTTAACTTGTTCATGCAGGCCTCCTTGTATCGCGCGACGATAACCCTGAATGAATTCGACCAAAGTTGTAGGCCTTTTCCGGCCAGAGGCTAACCATAGCAGTATTGCTTTGGGTGAAAAGCAATAATTCCCGATGCTTTTTACCGTTCCATGACGGTGGTCACATTCCCGGAACGCCCGGGGATTTGCGCAAACGTTTTTTTCGCCGCTTGCGGCGCGGTTTGCCGGGTTGCGCGACGTAATGTCGACGCACAGTGGATCCATGTTTTCCGACCGGCGGCAAGCGCCGGGCTTCAGCTCAACAGGCCGGCGGCGATGTTCACGGTGAAACCGAGGATCGCCGTGTTGAACAGGAAGCCGATCAGCGAGTGCAGGAGCACCACCCGGCGCATGCGCTTGCCGCCAATGCCCACGTCGGAGGTCTGCACGGCCACGCTGATGGTGAACGAGAAGTAGTGGAAATCCCAGAAGTCGGGCCGCAGCTCGCCGTCGGGAAAGCGCAGCAGCGGCTCCTTGCCGGCGCCGGTATAGAACAGCCGCGCGTAATGCAGGCTGAAGATTGTACCGATCAACAGCCAGGAGCCGGCCACGGTCAAGCCGGTCCAGGCGTAGTGCAGCAGCCGCGCCTGGCCTTGCAGGTCCTTGCTGCCGGCCAGTTGCAGGGTTACCGCGGCCAAGCTGGCAACGGCGGCGATGCTGACCACGAAGAGCACCAGCGCGGCGTTCTCGTCCTCTTCCTCGGCGATGCGTCGGACCTTGTCGGCGCCGGCCTTGAAGGTCAGTTGCAGGATCAGGGCAAGGTAGATCCATACGGCGATGTTCCATCCGGCGAGGATGTGCTGGATCGTGTCGCCGGCAGGAAGGAGCAGGCCGCCGAGCACACCGAGGACGGCAGCGGCGGAAAGGCGCGGATGGGTTCGGGCCAGTTTGTGGATTGCCATGAGGGCTCGCGGGGCGTGGGCTTCAGGCAACTGTAGACGATCGGGCCGGGCAGGCGGCTCGGTGCGGCGAGGATGCTGCCGATGGCCTCATCGCGGGCCATCGGCAAGATCACGGGTTATAGGGCTGCCTTCACCTGCAAGCCCACCACCAGCGCGTTATCGATATCAGCGCCGGAGAACGCCCCCGGCTCCATGATGTATTGCACATCCGGGCGCAAGGTCAGCCAGGGCGTCGCCTGGTAGCCATAGCTCAGCTCGATCAGGCGCTCGGCATTGCCCAGGTTCGGGAAGTCTTCACCATTGGCCAGCGCATTCTGCTCCTGAACCTCGCGGCTGCGCGGGTTCGGCACGGCCCGGCCGAAGCCAAGCGCCAGGGTATCGTTCGGCCGGCTGGCGAACGGCTGCTTGAGCACCACGCCGGTGCTGTACCACTTGCTGAACGGCGACGCCGCCGAGCTGGCTGCGGCGGCCTGGCCGAACACATGCAGGGTCTGGCCCTTGAGGTCGGATGCCTGCCATACCGCCTGGTCCAGCAGCACGTAGTGCCCGCCACGCCCGGCGACTTCCTCGTTGCTGCCGATACGCTTGGCATCGGAGCTGTCGTAGTACCAGCCGACCTTGTACTCGCCCGGCAGGCCGTCGAGCTTCTTGTACACCAGCTCCACCGGCACCACGGTGCCGGTCTTGTGCTTGGGCGTGATGTTCCAGGCGCGGCTGGAGTTGCCGTTGCTTTCCGGGTCTACGGCAAAGGCCGCGACGCGCAGTTGCCAGGCCGGATCGAAGCTGTACTTCACCCGCACGCCAAGGCGCGCATTGGGGTAGTTGGTCCAGCCGCTGCCGCCGGACATGTTAAGCGGATGCCCGCAGAAGCCGGCGTTCATGAAGTTGCACAGGATGCCGCTGTCGAGCCCGCCGAGGTCATTGCCCATGGCCATGTAGCCGAGCTTGACGTCCAGGTCCGGGGTGAACAGGGTGCGTTCGTAGCTCAGTTCGGTCAGGCGGGTGTACAGGCCACCGTAGTTTTCCTGCAGCGGCAGGCGGTTGCCGACCAGGTCGCCGGAGCCGTCGTTGCCGCGGCGATCGTTGATGGTCAGTTGCACCACGCCGGCATTGTCGGCCTGGAGCAGCTTGTCCAGGTCGAAACGCACGCCGAGCTTGAGGTTCTGCGAGTAGCGCGCCGAACGCTTGAGGCCGCCGTGGGTGTTGTAGACGCTCTCGCCGCTGTAGTCGCCGGTAAAGCGGATGCCGTCGGCGTCCATCTGGCTGCGCAGGCCGCCCCAGTCGCCGGTCAGGGTCGAATCGGCGAAGGCGAACGAGGGCAGCAGGCAAGCGCCCAGCAGAGCGACGGGAAGGTAACGCGGGGAAGAAGACATATCGGTAGTTCCGGGATAACGCGAGCGCCCGCCGCGAGGGCGGGCGCTGGAGAGGGTCAAGGCAGGGCGTAGGCGATCACGTAGTCGCCGCGGTCGGTGGACTGGCGTGCGCCGCCAGCGGTGATGACCACGTACTGCTTGCCGGTTTTCGGCGACACATAGGTCATCGGGCCACCCTGGCTGCCGACGGGCAGGCGGGCTTTCCAGATTTCCTTGCCGTTGCCGCTATCGAAGGCGCGCAGGTAGAAGTCCTGGGTGCCGGCGATGAACACCAGGCCGCCCTGGGTCGACAGGGTGCCGCCAAGGGTCGGCAGGCCGATCGGCAGTGGCAGGTGCATGCGGATACCCAGCGGGCCAGTGTCCTCGACGGTGCCGACCGGTACTTGCCAGGCAACCTGGCGAGTCTTCATGTCGATGGCGGTCAGGGTGCCGTAGGGCGGGGCCTGGCACGGAATGCCGGCAACCGACAGGAAGCGGTTCTTGTTCACCGCATAGGGCGTGCCTTTCAGCGGTACCGCGCCCATGCCGGTGTTCAACGCTTCACCGCCGCCCGCCGCCTGGCCCTTGTTGGCCGACGGGATCATCTGGATCCACAGGCCCAGGCGCATGTCGTTGACGAAGATCAAGCCATTGACCGGGTCGGTCGACAGGCTGCCCCAGTTCATGCCGCCCAGCGAGCCCGGGAAGCTCAGCGACAGGTCGGTACCCGGCGCGGTGTACAGGCCGTCGTAGCGCATCTTCTTGAAGTCGATGCGGCACAGCAGTTGGTCATACGGGGTGGCGCCCCACATGTCCGACTCGGTCAGGGTCTGCGCGCCGATTTGCGGCATGCCCACGGAGCGCGGTTGGGTTTTCGAGTACTGCTCGCCAGGAATGTCGGCGGTTTTCACCGGGACTTCCTCGACCTTGGTCAGCGGCTGGCCAGTGGCGCGGTCGAGCACGTAGATCTGCCCGGCCTTGGTGCCGATGACCACGGCCGGAACCTGGCTGCCGTCGTCCTTGGTGAAGTCGATCAGGCTCGGCTGCATCGGCAGGTCGAAGTCCCAGAGGTCGTTGTGCACGGTCTGGTAGACCCACTTCTCGGCACCGGTGCTGGCGTCGAGGGCGACCACGGAGGCGCCGTACTTGTGGTTCAACTGGGTGCGTTCGGCACCATAGAGGTCGGTGGACGAGCTGCCCATCGGCAGGAACACGGTGTTCATCGCCGCGTCGTAGGACATCGGTGCCCAGCTGTTGGGCGTGCTGCGCACGTACGTCTTGCCGTCGGCCGGGGCCTGCTTGTCCTCCGGGTTGCCCGGGTCGAAGGCCCAGCGCATGGCGCCGGTGATCACGTCGAAGCCGCGGATCACGCCGCCGGGCATGTCGGTCTGCACGTTATCCGCGACACGTCCGCCGACCACCACGGTGGTCCCGGCCATCAGCGGTGCCGAGGACAGCTGGTAGTAGGAGTCCGGGACATCGCCCAGGCCGGCCTTCAGATCGACCTGGCCGTTGTTGCCGAAGCCTTCGCAGAAGGCGCCGGTATCGGCGTCCACCGCGATCAGGCGGCCGTCGATGGTGTTGGTCAGCAGGCGACGTTCGCAGGCGGCACCTGCCGGCACGCTGGCCGCGATCACCGGGATGCTGTTCGGCTGGGTCGGCTGCACGATCGGCTGGCTTGCATCGAAGTAGGCCAGGCCACGGCAACGCTGCCAGACCTTGGACTGGGCGTTGATATCGTTGCGCCACAGCTCCTTGCCGCTATCGGCATCGAGAGCGATCAGGTTGTTGTGCGGGGTGCAGATGAACACCTTGTTGCCGATCTGCAACGGGGTCAGTTGGTCCTCGGCACCATTGCCGTCGCTGATGGCGATATCGCCGGTGCGGTAGGTCCAGGCCACCTTGAGCTTGTCAATGTTGCCGCGGTTGATCTGGTCCAGCGCGGCGAAGCGGCTGCCACCCTCGGTGTTGCCATAGTGCGCCCAGTCCTTCTGCGCCTTGGCCGGATCCACCGGGGTCAGTGCCGGGCCATCGCCCTTGGCTGCTACGGTCGGGTGGGCAACGAACATGTTAGCCACGGCCCATACCACGCCAATGGCCAGTACGCCGGCGACAGCGTAGGCACCGCGACCGCCGCTCGAACCGCTGGCGCGCTTGAGCATCGGGTACACCAGCGCGACCACCAGGCCGATGACGCTGAACATGAACAGGCGGGAGAACATCGGCCAGAAGCTGCGGTCGGTATCGACCAGCGCCCAGATCGCCGTGGCCACCAGGAACGCGCCGAACAGCCAGGCACCGGCCGGCTTGCGCAGGGCAATGAGGATGCCGGCCACGGCCATGGCCGCACCGCCGATCAGGAAGTACCAACTGCCACCCAGGGTAGTCAGGCGAACACCGCCCGCCGCCAGGGCCAGGCCGAGCAGGGCGATGATCACGCCCAGCCCGATCAGGATGAATTTGCTTAGGCCGGAGGCCTGAGGTTGAGGGGTCATGCCGGGTATCTCGCTGTGTGAATGCGGTGGCGATTATACGCTTAGCTAGCTAATTAACCAGATAGTTCATTGGTCGAATGTGAAAAACCGGGTTGAATGCCGGGTATTGGCTGAGTTGAGCGTAGCCCTTGTGGGGCAGGTGTATCGGGTAGTCAGGCAAGGATTTTTGTTGTTTGCGGGGGCATCATCGCTGGCAAGCCAGCTCCCACAGGTTCAGCGGTGCACGCGATCCCTGTGGGAGCTGGCT
>NZ_JAOECN010000026.1:0-80203 GCF_029836855.1 Pseudomonas sp. GD04058 | reverse complement strand
ATGCTCGCAGCCGCGATAGGGGTTGATCGAACGGTCGAAGGGCAGGTCCGGCGAGGTGTTGCGGGTGATGATGGTCTTCGCGGTTTCGATGCGGATCTCGGTGCCCTGGGTCATGGGCACTTCCTGGTACCAGCCATCGTCCTCGACCACCGAGCGGTTGGGGGCGAAGCGGTTGTGCGGGTTATGGGCCGTACCGCGACCGCGGACCGGAGTGACCATGACGAAAAACCTCGATACTGTGTTTTTATACAGTATAGAGGTTTTGGTTTGTCGTCCACGCCTTCCGTCGCGACGCCGCTCCCACAGGGTCCACGCTGTAGGGCGCGGGATTATTCCGAAGGCTTCTTCAACTTCGGATTCGGGAAAAACTGCACCGTCTGCACCGCAGGTTTCGCTGGTTTCAGCGCATCCTGGTTGACCCGCGTACCCAGCTCCTTCGGCACCGACAGCCCTTGCTCGTTGAGGGTGTCGGTGAAGCCGCAGGCCACGCACTCGCGGTGCGGCGTGCCGTCCACGCTCCACATCATCAGTTTGTCCGGCTCGCTGCAGGCCGGGCAGACCGCACCGGCGATAAAGCGCTTCTTGGTCGTGGTCATGCCGCCAGGTCCTCGCTCAGGCCGCTGTGGCGCAGCAGGGCGTCGATGGAGGGCTCGCGACCACGGAAGTCGACGAACAGCAACATCGGCTCCCGGGAACCACCGCGGGCCAGGATCGCTTCGCGGAAGGCACGGCCGGTCTCGGCGTTGAGCACGCCTTCTTCCTCGAAGCGCGAGAAGGCGTCGGCCGACAGCACTTCAGCCCATTTGTAGCTGTAGTAACCGGCGGCATAACCGCCCGCGAAGATGTGCGCGAAACTGTTGGGGAACCGGTTGTACGCCGGCGGACGCATGACCGAGACCTCGTCGCGCACGCCTTCGAGCACTTCCAGCACGCTGCGGCCATCGCCGTGGCTGGCATGCAGTTCGAAGTCGAACAGGGAGAACTCCAGCTGGCGGACCATCATCAGGCCGGACTGGAAGTTCTTCGCTGCGAGCATTTTCTCCAGTAGGTCCTGCGGCAGCGGTTCGCCGCTTTCGTAATGGCCGGAGATCAGCGCCAGGCCTTCCGGCTCCCAGCACCAGTTCTCCATGAACTGGCTCGGCAGCTCCACCGCATCCCAGGCCACGCCGTTGATGCCGGACACGCCGGCATGCTCGATGCGGGTCAGCAGGTGGTGCAGGCCATGACCGAATTCGTGGAACAGGGTGGTCACTTCATCGTGGGTCAGCAGCGCCGGCTTGCCGGGCGCGGCCGGGGTGAAGTTGCACACCAGGTTGGCCACCGGGCTTTGCAGCACGCCGTCGGCAGTGCGACGACGGTCGCGGGCGCCGTCCATCCAGGCGCCGCCACGCTTGTTGGCGCGGGCGTAAAGGTCGAAGAAGAAGCGGCCGACATGCTGGCCGTTTTCCTTGATCTCGAACAGGCGCACGTCCGGGTGCCAGGTGTCGAAGCCCTTCTGCTCGGCGATCTCGATGCCGTACAGGCGCTGGACGATGGCGAACAGGCCCGACAGCACCTTGTCGATCGGGAAGTAGGCACGCAGGGTTTCCTGGGAAACGCTGTAGCGCTGTTCGCGCAGCTTTTCCCCGTAGAAACCGCTGTCCCAGCTTTGCAGGTCGGCGCAGCCTTGCTCGGCGGCGTAGGCCTTGAGCTGGGCCAGGTCCTGGGCGGCGTACGGTTTGCTGCGCTGCGCCAGGTTGCGCAGGAAGCCCAGCACCTGGTCACTGGATTCGGCCATCTTGGTCGCCAGGCTCAGTTCGGCGAAGTTGGCGAAGCCGAGCAGTTCGGCCAGTTCCTGGCGCAGGTCGAGGATCTCGCGCATCACCGGGCCGTTGTCGAACTGGCCGGCATTCGGGCCCTGGTCGGAGGCGCGGGTGCAGTAGGCGGCGTAGACCTCTTCGCGCAGGGCGCGGTCCTCGGCGTAGGTCATCACCGCGTAGTAGCTGGGGAACTCCAGGCTGATCAGCCAACCGTCGAGCCCCTTGGCCTGGGCGGCAGCGGCCATCTGCGCCTTGGCCGAATCGGTCAGGCCGGCGAGGGCGGATTCGTCGGTGACGTGCTTGGTCCAGGCCTGGGTCGCGTCGAGCAGCTGGTTGGAGAAGCGACTGCCCAGCTCGGACAGCTTGCTCTGCACTTCGGCATAACGCTTTTGCTGCTCCGGCGGCAGGTCGATACCCGACAGGCGGAAGTCGCGCAGGGCGTGCTCGATGATGGTCTTTTGCGCCACATCGAAGTGGGCGGCCTCGGGGCTGGCGGCCAGCGCCTCGTAGGCCTGGAACAGTTCGCGGTTCTGGCCCAGTTCGGTGGAGTAGGCGCTCAGGGCCGGCAGGCAGGCCTCGTAGGCTTCACGCAATTCGGCGCTGTTGCACACGGCGTTGAGGTGGCTGACAGGGCTCCAGGCCGCGCCGAGGCGGTCATTGAGCTCGTCCATGGCCAGAACCAGCCCGGCCCAGCTCGGGTTGCGGCCCTGGGTCTTGAGAATTTCGGCAATGGCATTGCGGTTGTCGGCCAGGATCTGTTCAATCGCCGGCAGCACGTGCTCGGCGCGGATCGCCGAGAAGGGCGGCAGGTCATAGGACTGCAGAAGCGGGTTGTTCGCACTCACGGTTAGACACCTTGGCAGAAGAAACACCGGACCATCTTAATTACAATCGCCGTCGCCCGCAGCTAATTAGCCTTAGAGAGGTTTCCTATTCATGGCCATCCGCACTTACCAGCAGCACACGCCGCGCCTTGGTGAACGTGCCTTCGTCGACCGCAGCGCGGTGGTCATCGGCGATGTCGAGATCGGTGACGACAGCTCGGTCTGGCCGCTGACGGTGATCCGCGGCGACATGCATCGTATCCGCATCGGCGCCCGTACCAGCGTGCAGGACGCCAGCGTGCTGCACATCACCCATGCCGGCCCCTTCAACCCCGACGGCTTCCCGCTGCTGATCGGCGACGACGTGACCATCGGCCACAAGGTCATGCTCCATGGCTGTACCCTCGGCAGCCGCATCCTGGTGGGCATGGGCAGCACGATCATGGACGGTGCGGTCGTCGAGGACGAAGTGATCATCGGCGCCGGCAGCCTGGTACCGCCGGGCAAGCGCCTGGAAAGCGGTTTTCTCTACGTCGGCAGCCCGGTGAAGCAGGCACGGCCGCTGACCGACAAAGAGCTCGCGTTCTTCCCCTACAGCGCCGCCAACTATGTGCGCCTCAAGGACCAGCACCTGGCCGAGGGCTACGACCAGCCCGAGTGACGTCCACCATTTCCAGCGAGACCGACATGCACCAGCAGAACATCCTCTTCGACCTCGACGGCACCCTGACCGACCCGCGCGAAGGCATCACCCGCTCCATCCAGTACGCCCTGGCCAAACTCGGCATCGACGAGCCCGACCTGACCCGCCTGGAGCACTTCATCGGCCCGCCGCTGTTGCAGGCGTTCATGCAGTTCTACCGCTTCGACGAGGCGAAGGCCTGGGAGGCAGTGAATTTCTACCGTGAGCGTTTCAAGGTCACCGGGCTGTACGAGAACCGCGTGTTCGACGGGGTTGGCGAGCTGCTGGCGGAGCTTCAAGGACAGGGCCGGACGTTGTATATCGCCACCTCCAAACCCTGGGTGTTCGCCCGGGAAATCGCCCGGCACTTCGACTTCGCCCGGCATTTCAAGGTGATCTACGGCAGCGAGCTGGATGGCACGCGGACCAACAAGGTCGACCTGATCGGCCACCTGCTGGCCGAAGAGGGGCTGGACCCGGCGCAGACCCTGATGATCGGCGACCGTAAGCATGACCTGATCGGTGCGCGCAGCAACGGGCTGGATGCGATTGCAGTGGGGTATGGTTTTGGTAGCCGGGAGGAGTTGGTGGCGGAGCAGCCGGCCTGGCATTTCGAGACCCTGGCGGAGATGCATCAGGCATTCCTGCGGTCTTGAGGGCCTCATCGCTGGCAAGCCAGCTCCCACAGTGTCCGCGGCGACTCAGAACCCTGTGGGAGCTGGCTTGCCAGCGATGCGATTCAACAGCCGCTGCCGCTCCTGGACCGGCAGCGAACCCACTTCCTCGACCCGCCGATAAAACCGCTGCCAATCCCCACCCGACTCGGCAAACAACCCGGCAAACGCCGGTACCCACTGGTCATACAGCCCAAACGGCAGCAGCTTGGCATTGTTCATCGGCCCGTTGATCCACGCATCGAAGCGCCCGACCCCGCCCCATTCACCGTCGCGCAACTGCCGATACTCCGTGCGCAGGCGTTCGAACTCCGCCTGCTTGGCCGCCCGCATCGCTGGCGCATCCAGTGGCTGCGCATACAACGCCTTGAGCCGCTCCCGACACGCCAGCACCAGCGCGACGAACTGGTCGCGCTGCTTGCCTGCCTCCGCCGGCTGCACCGGCAAGCCGCGCGCCACGCGCCATTGCCGGGTGCCTTCCTGCTCCACGAACGTGGCGAAAGACTCGTTGAATGCCGTGTCGTCCTTCACATAGACGCGCTGGTGCGCCAGCTCGTGGAAAATCACCGTCGCCAGCCGTTCGTCGCCCCAATTGACCAGGGAATTGAGGATCGGGTCATCGAACCAGCCCAGGGTCGAATAGGCCTCGACCCCGCCGATATACACATCCTGCCCGTCGAGCTTCTGCAGCGCTGCCGCCCCGCGGGCCCCGGACTGGCTGTAGTAGCCGCGGTAGGCCACGCAGCCGGCGATGGGGAAGCAATGGGTCCTGGGCTCGAGGGAGAACTCGGGTGTGGCGAACACGTTCCACACCACGTAGGGCCGGCCGATATCGGCATATACCCGGTAGCTGCGGTTGTCGGGCAGCTTCAGCACCTCGCTGGCAAATGCCCGCGCCTGCTGCGAGCGCTGCAGGTGCTGACGCAACCCGGGATCGGTCGCAGGGTTGGCAATCACCTCTGTCACCGGTTCCCGTGCCCGCAACAGTTGCCATTGTCCGCTGGCCAGCTGGCCGTAATAGCCAAGGCTGCTGCAACCGTTCAGCAGGCTAGCCACCAGCAGGGGAACAAACACCCGCAAAACGTGGTCGAGTGCCCCGGAGCTTGAGCGCAGCAGAAGAAGAATTCGAATCATGCGTGGGGTGGTCTCGCTCAAGTCCGTATCGCTTCAAGACTATCCTGCCTGCCCGGAGTTTTGCCATGCGAACCATGCTCGCTGCCAGCGCCCTGCTGGCGCTCGCCGGCTGTGCCGGCCTGCCCGACCCGGACCCGTCCCAGGCCTGGGTCGACCTGGCACCCGCCCAGGACCAGACCCTGCACGCCGTCGAAGTGGACGAACGTGCCTGGGCCGACAAGCGCTACTTCCAGGTCACTCCCGGAAACCACCAGTTGACCGTGCGTTACCTGTTCCCGGTAGATCCGAGCAATATCGGCCCCGTCAGCGAGCCGCTGTGGCGCGACTGCCAGCTCAACCTGAAATTCGCCGATTTCAGCGCCGGCCAGCGCTACCGCCTGGAGACCGGCAGCATCGGCTTCCGGCCCTGGGCCAAGCTGTATGACGAGCAGAGCAAGGTGGTAGGGCGCGGGCTGCCGGCAGGTTGTCAGCGAACCTGATAGCGCTATGCTTGTGCTTTATATCGCTCGCCTGCGGAGACCATCATGCGACAGCCAGCGATGTTGCTCGCCTTCAGCACCCTCGGCGCCTGCGCCACGCCCATGCCACCGGTGGACCAGAACCAGGCCTGGGTCGATTTCTACACCATCACTCCCGGCAAATTGGTCATGGCCGAGCGCCTGGACGGCAAGCGCCTCACCGACGGTCGCTTCTTCCAGGTGACGCCGGGCAAGCACGAGTTGGTGGTGCGTTTCGACTACGAGATCTATGCCGGTGGTTTCAACATCGATCCGACCGAGCGCACCTGCTACCTGACTGTCGAGTACGACGGCTTCCAGGCCGGCCAGCGCTATCGCCTGGAGGCGCGCGCCGTGGCCATGCAGCCCAACGCCCGGCTGTACAACGCCGAGCGCCAGGTGCTGGCCGAAGAGCGAATGATCAACTGCGTGCCGTGAATCAGTTGCCGTTGCGCTGGTAGATGATCTTCTTGGTGCCATTTTCACAGCTGCCCACGACCATGTTCTGGTCGTGGACTTCGCTGTTCGGCACGATTTCCAGCGTGTAGGAGGTCACCCCGCGGGCCTGGATCTTGGCTTCGATTTCCGCCTTCAGCTCCTCGCACGGCTTGACCGCGGCGGAAGCGTTGGCGGCCAGCAACGACGCCAGTACAGCGATTGCAATGCGGATCATGAACAGTTTCCTCGTGGCAAAGAACGTCAGCCAACTCCCGTTGGACCGACGCAGCATGCCACGGTTCTGCTATCAGGATTGCAACGTCGCATCCAGGCTGATTTTCGCGTTGAGCACCTTGGACACCGGGCACCCGGCCTTGGCCTTGTTCGCCAGCTCCTGGAACTGTTCGTCGCTGGCGCCCGGCACCCTGGCCTTGAGGATCAGGTGCACGGCAGTGATGGCGAAGCCGTCGGGCTGCTTGTCCAGGGTCACTTCGGCGGTGGTATCGATGCTGTCCGCCTTCAGGCCCGCCTCGCCGAGAATCATCGACAGGGCCATGGAGAAGCAACCGGCATGGGCGGCGCCGATCAGCTCTTCCGGATTGCTCCCCGGCGTGTCTTCGAACCGCGTGTTGAAACCATAGGGGATCTGCTTGAGTGCGCCGCTTTCGGTGGAGATGGTGCCTTTGCCGTCCTTCAGGCCACCTTGCCAGTGAGCCGATGCAGTCTTCTTCATGATGCCTCCTCGGGTTATCGGCGCGAGCGGCGCCGTTCCTGAATTCAGAGGCCGGGGCGGCGGCCAAGTTCAGCCCGTTCGCCCCCCGGGGGATTGATTCCCCGCCAAGTGCCCCCACAGAAGCAACAAAGGCTGCCAGTCCAGGCGGCTTGCGTTTGCCCTGGAGAACCCATGAAGCGACTCACGGATATCAAGATTTCCACCCTCGACCTGGTGCCGGTGCGCCAGGACGGCGGCCCGGCGCAGGCCCTGCGCAACTCCCTGGACCTGGCGCGAAACGTCGAACGCTTCGGCTACCACCGTTTCTGGGTAGCCGAGCACCACAACATGGACGGAATCGCCAGCTCGGCAACCTCGGTGTTGCTGGCGTACCTGGCGGGCGGCACTTCGAGCATCCGCCTCGGCTCCGGCGGTGTGATGCTGCCCAACCATGCACCGCTGGTGATCGCCGAGCAATTCGGCACCCTGGCCAGCCTGTATCCGGGTCGGATCGAACTCGGCCTCGGCCGTGCCCCCGGATCCGACCAGATGACCGCCCGGGCCCTGCGCCGCGAGCGTTCCGGCAGCGCCGACGACTTCCCGGACGATGTCATGGAACTGATGCGCTATCTCGGCCCGCGCACGCCTGATCAAAAAGTGATCGCCGTACCCGGGCACGACACCAATGTCCCGATCTGGCTGCTCGGGTCGAGCCTGTTCAGCGCGCAACTGGCGGGTCAACTGGGCTTGCCTTATGCCTTCGCCTCGCACTTCGCGCCGCGCTACATGCACGAGGCGATCCGTGTGTATCGCAACCACTTCAAGCCGTCGGCGGTGCTCGACGCGCCGTACGTGATGCTGGGTGTGCCGATGGTGGTGGCCGATACCGACGAGCAGGCCGACTACCTGGCGACCTCGGTGTACCAGCGCATCCTCGCCCTGATGCGCGGCCAGAGCCTGATGCAGAAACCGCCGGTGCCCAGCATGAACGGCCTGTGGCTGCCCCATGAGCGGGACGCGGTAGGGGATTTCCTCGGCCTGGCGATGATCGGTAGCCCGCAGAAGGTGAAGGGCAAGCTGGAAGTGCTACTGGAACAGACCGGGGCGGATGAGCTGATCTTCACCTCGGACCTGTACGAGCATGGGGATCGGGTGCGGTCGTATGAGCTGATGGCGCAGACTGTGTTCGGCAGGTAGGCCCGCAATCGCTGGCAAGCCAGCTCCCACAGGTTCAGCGGCGCCGCGGACACTGTGGGAGCTGGCTTGCCAGCGATGAGGCCTTCAAGATCAACCGCGCTTGTAGACGATATCCTTGGTCCCACCTTCACAGGACCCAACCACATGGCCGCCCCCGGCGCCCTTCTCGACGATCTCCAGCGAATAATGCTGAACCCCCTTGGCATCCAGCTTCGCCGCGATCTCGCTCTTCAGCTCCTCGCACGGCTTGCCCGCCGCCAGCGCCGTACCGGCCAGGCCCATCAACGCAACTGCCAGCAACACCTTCTTCATTGATCGCTCTCCTTGTGGACCAAAACGACAAAGGCCCCGGTCCCCCCGGAGCCCTGCCTATCAAACCTGCGCTTCGTTTCAACTGTTGGCGATGCGGAACCCGACCTTCAGGGTTACCTGGAAATGCGCCGCCTTGTTGTTCTGGATATGCCCGCGGGTATCCACCACCTCGAACCATTCCAGGTGCTTGATGCTCTTGCCGGCTTCGGCCAGCGCATTGTTGATGGCGTCCTCGATGCTGGTGGGGGACGAGCCGACAAGCTCGATCTTCTTGTACGTGTGATGATCGGACATTCGCTGTTCTCCTTGGGTGGGTGCGGATAGAGCCTAGCAGCGCCGGGCCGTTTTACCTCTGAGCGGCGAGCCAAGCGAAACGTTCGATCGCACTTTCCAGACCTGTCGCAGTCGGAACCTACACACCTCACTCAACCCTGAAGGAGAGTCACCATGGCCAATAGCTCGCTACGCAAAGCCTCGCTGCAAAGCATGGAAGCGGAAATCGAAAGCCTGCTCAAATCTCTGGAAAGCCTGAAGGACGACGCTTCGGACGAGTCGCGCAAAACCCTCAAGGCCTTGCGCAGCAACGCCGAAAACGCCCTGCGTCATTCCCGCAGCCTGCTGGGCGACGCTTATGAAGAGGTGAAGACCAAGACCCGGGAAACCGGCCTGGCGACCCGCGACTATGCCCAGCAACATCCCTGGACCACCGCCGGCGTGGCAATCGGTGCCCTGGGCCTGCTGGCCGCTTACCTGATGTGCAAGCGCGGCGACTGATCGTCCTGTTGCGCCAGCTCCGCGCGCAACCACCCCGCCAGTTGCTCGGCGCGCCCGTCCGCGGCGCGTCGAGGCACCCACAGTACCAATGACGCTTGCGTCTGGCTGAAGCCCCAGGGCGCGGCCAGGCGACCGGCGCGCAGATCGTCGGCCACCAGGGGTTGCGGTGCGATCGCAACGCCCAGCCCGGCCATCGCAGCCTCCAGCAAGTAGTACAGATGCTCGAAGCCTTGACCGTAGCGCAATGCGCCGGGGTCCAGGTGTTGCTGGCGGGCCCAGTCGGGCCAGGCCTGGGGGCGCGAGGTGGTATGCAGCAAAGCCTGCTCCAGCAGGGCGCTGGGCGGCGCCTCGCGCAAGCGCTCGAAGCCCGGGAAACGCGGGCTGAGCACCGGCCCCACTGCCTCCCGCGCCAGCTCGTGGACCTGCATGTCTGCAGGCCATGGCGGTTCGGCAAACACCAAAAGCGCGTCCAGCCCCGGACGACGCGGGTCGAGATCACCCTCGCCAGCCGACAGGTGCAACCGCAGGTCCGGCAGGTCCGCCTTTAGACGACCGAGACGAGGAATGAACCAGCGCGCCAGCAGGCTGCCCGAGCAGCCGAGGACGAAGGGCGCTTCGGCGCTGCTCTGGCTCAGTTCGGCGCACACCGCCCGCAGGCGCTCGAACGCCTCGCCGCTGACCTCGCGCAGGCGCAAGCCGGCATCTGTGAGTTTGATGCCTCGCCCATCCTTGGCGAACAGGCTCACACCCAAATGGCTTTCCAGCACCTTCAATTGGCGACTGACAGCGCCGTGGGTCACATGAAGCTGTTCCGCCGCCTGGCTGACACTTCCCAGGCGAGCGGTAAATTCAAAAGCCCGAAGGGCATTGAGCGGTGGCAGTTCCCTGGACATGACGTGTGAGTTTTCCTGACAGGTTGCGGCGATCTTATCGGTTTTCAGTGGCGCCTGTCGTGGTTAGAGTAGGACCATTGTCAGCCAAATCCTTCCCTACGGAGCGACCCATGACCCAGAGCAACCTTCGCAGCGGCCCCGACGCCAATGGCCTGTTCGGCGCCTTCGGCGGCCGCTACGTAGCCGAGACCCTGATGCCGCTGGTCCTCGACCTGGCCCGCGAATACGAAGCGGCCAAGGCCGACCCGGAATTCCTCGAGCAGCTGGCCTACTTCCAGCGCGACTACATTGGCCGCCCCAACCCGCTGTACTTCGCCGAACGCCTGACAGAGCACCTTGGCGGCGCGAAGATCTTCTTCAAGCGTGAAGAGCTGAACCACACCGGCGCGCACAAGGTGAACAACTGCATCGGCCAGGTCCTGCTGGCCAAGCGCATGGGCAAGAAACGCCTGATCGCCGAAACCGGCGCCGGCATGCACGGCGTAGCTACCGCCACCGTCGCCGCGCGCTTCGGCCTGCCTTGCGTGATCTACATGGGTGCCACCGACATCGAGCGCCAGCAGGCCAACGTGTTCCGCATGAAGCTGCTGGGCGCCGAGATCGTTCCGGTCACCGCCGGCACCGGCACCCTGAAGGACGCGATGAACGAAGCCCTGCGCGACTGGGTGACCAATGTCGAAGACACCTTCTACCTGATCGGCACCGTAGCCGGCCCGCACCCGTACCCGGCGATGGTCCGCGACTTCCAGTCGATCATCGGCAAGGAAACCCGCGCCCAGTTGCACGAGAAGGAAGGCCGCCTGCCGGACAGCCTGATCGCCTGTGTTGGCGGCGGCTCCAACGCCATGGGCCTGTTCCACGACTTCCTCGATGACGCCAGCGTGCAGATCATCGGCGTCGAAGCCGGTGGCCACGGCGTCGACACCGACAAGCACGCCGCCAGCCTCAACGGTGGCGTACCGGGCGTACTGCACGGCAACCGCACCTACCTGCTGCAGGATGGCGACGGCCAGATCACCGACGCCCATTCGATTTCCGCCGGCCTCGACTATCCCGGCATCGGCCCGGAACACGCCTGGTTGCACGAGATCAAGCGCGTCGAGTACGTCAGCATCACCGATGACGAAGCCCTGGATGCGTTCCACGCCTGCTGCCGCCTGGAAGGCATCATCCCGGCGCTGGAAAGCTCCCACGCCCTGGCCGAAGCCATCAAGCGCGCACCGACATTGCCCAAGGACCACCTGATGGTGATCTGCCTGTCCGGCCGTGGCGACAAAGACATGCAAACCGTAATGAGCCATATGGCAGCGCAGGAGAAGCAGGCATGAGCCGTCTCGAACAACGTTTTTCCGAGTTGAAGCAGGAAGGCCGTGCAGCCCTGGTGACCTTCATCACTGCCGGCGACCCGGGCTACGACGCGTCGCTGAAGATCCTCAAGGGCCTGCCGGCGGCGGGTGCCGACGTGATCGAACTGGGCATGCCATTCACCGACCCCATGGCCGATGGCGTGGCGATCCAGCTGGCGACCCTGCGCGCACTGGAAGCGGGCCAGACCCTGGCGAAAACGCTGCAGATGGTTCGGGAATTCCGCGTCGATGACCAGACCACGCCGATCGTCCTGATGGGTTACTACAACCCGATCCACCGCTTTGGCGTGGCCGAGTTCGTCGCCCAGGCCAATGAGGCCGGTGTCGATGGCCTGATCATCGTCGATCTGCCACCGGAGCACGACGCCGAGCTGGCTACCCCGGCCCAGGCCGCGGGTATCGACTTCATCCGCCTGACCACCCCGACCACGGACGACGCACGTCTGCCGCGGGTGCTGAAGCGCAGTTCCGGGTTCGTCTACTACGTGTCGGTCGCCGGTGTGACCGGTGCCGGTTCGGCGACCACCGAGCACGTGACCGAGGCAGTGGCACGGCTGCGTCGGCATACCGATCTGCCGATCAGTGTTGGCTTTGGTATCCGTACCCCGGAACAGGCCGCGGCGATTGCCCGGTTGGCGGATGGTGTGGTGGTGGGTTCGGCGCTTGTGGACAAGATCGCCACGGCGGCCAGCCCGGAGCAGGCTGTGGATAACGTGCTGTCGCTGTGTTCGGCATTGGCCGAAGGCGTGCGCGCTGCGCGCAAATCCTAAGGCCCCCCCGCCGACCCTGTGGGAGCTGGCTTGCCAGCGATTGCGATGGTGAATTCACTACAGCAATCGCTGGCAAGCCAGCTCCCACAGGGTTATTCACAGGCCCGAAGAGTGAAGATCACTCGAAGATCGACAGGTCCAGCGGCCTGACATCCCCCATCCAGATCGCATGATCCCGGTGGTCCGCCAGCTCATCCCCGGTCAGCGGATGCAGGAACACCACCAACCCCTTCCGATACAGCGCCAGCCACGGCAACACCACCCCGATCAACTCCGGCGCGAACGCCAGTTGGCAGCTCCAGTCCGGATGCGGCCCTACCGGCTGTCGGTGCATGCGGCCCATGGTCACCGGAAACAGCTGCGCCGTTTCCTCGCACAGCGCCCGCGCCTGCTCGAACGTGCTGGCGTCGTAATAAACATGGGCGTGATAGCCCTTGATCCTTTCCACACTCACTCCTGAATCACGCAAACCGACCGGACCGGGACTATACCGGTTGCCGGGATTGTTCTTCACCCAACCAATCGGCGAATCGCTCGACCAGCGTACTACGCCTTTTACGGAAAGGACGTACTACGTAGTATCCATTTTCAGAACGAATAGACGCGTCCAGCGGTCGGCACAGTAAACCTTGGTCGAGCAGGGCATCGACGAGATAACGCCAGCCGATCGCTACGCCCTGGCCGGCGATCGCGGCCTGGATCAGCAGGGTGTAATTGTCGAAGCGCAAGGGGCCGGGGCTGGGCGGACCGGGCAACTGCAGCTCGCGGAACACGCCATTCCAGTCGAACCAGCGGCTCGCCGACTCACCGCGCAGGTGCAGCAAGGGCAGCTTCGACAAGGCCTGTGGCGCCAGCGGAAGCTGCATTCCGTCCAGCAAACGCGGGCTGCAAACCGGAAAAACCTCTTCGTCGAACAGCCACGTACTCTCGCCCTGGCGAAAACGACCGTCGCCGAACAACACCGCCACATCGATATCCGGCCGCAGCATGGCCTGGCTTCGCTCGCTGGTGACCAGGCTTACATCGACCTGCGGCCAGGCGGCGTGGAAACGCTGTAGGCGGGGCATCAGCCAGTAGGCGGCAAAGGCAAAATCCGTGGCCACCCGCAGCACTTCGTGCTGGTCACGACCAGCAACCAGGGCCACGCCAGCATCGATATCGAGCAGGCCCATGTGTACGTGTTCGTACAGCAGTACACCGGCTTCGGTCAGTTCTATACCGCGGTAGATCCGGTCGAACAGGCGCGCGCCCAGCCGCGCTTCAAGGCGCTTGATCTGCTGGCTCACCGCCGGCTGGGTGGTACCCAATTCCACCGCCGCTGCTGTGAAGCTGTGCAGGCGGGCGGCCGCCTCGAATACCCGCAATACGTCGAGAGATAACCCGTCCAAGGCCTCAAACATAAGCTCAGCTAATCCCAATCATTGCCCGGCATGGGCTTTACCCAAGTTATGCACAGCCGCACTCTGGATTCCAGCTGCTTCCCATAACTCCTGACCATGGAATGCCGTGACCTATGAACGCGAGGAACATTCTTTTCATCATGGCCGACCAGATGGCAGCGCCGTTGCTGCCAATCTACGGGCCATCGCCGATCAAGATGCCCAACCTGGAGCGCCTGGCCGCCGAAGCGGTGGTATTCGATTCGGCCTACTGCAACAGCCCGCTATGTGCGCCGTCGCGTTTCACCCTGGTCAGTGGCCAGTTGCCGAGCAAGATCGGCGCCTACGACAACGCGGCCGATTTCCCTGCCGACATTCCCACCTACGCTCACTACCTGCGCTGCCTCGGCTACCGCACCGCGTTGTCGGGCAAGATGCACTTCTGCGGCCCGGACCAGTTGCACGGCTACGAGGAGCGCCTGACCAGCGATATCTACCCGGCGGACTACGGCTGGAGCGTGAACTGGGACGCTCCGGAGCATCGCCCAAGCTGGTACCACAACATGTCCTCGGTGCTGCAGGCCGGGCCTTGCGTGCGCACCAACCAGCTGGACTTCGACGAGGAGGTAGTGTTCAAGGCGCAGCAATACCTCTACGACCACGTGCGTGAAAGCGGCGAACGGCCGTTCTGCCTGACGGTGTCCATGACCCATCCCCACGACCCGTACACCATTCCCAAGGCGTTCTGGGACCTCTACAGCGACGACGCCATCCCGATGCCCCACGTGCCGTTCACCCAGGACCAGCTCGACCCGCACTCCCGGCGCCTGCTCAAGGTCTACGACCTGTGGGACAAGCCGCTGCCGGTGGAGAAGATCCGCGACGCCCGACGCGCCTATTTCGGCGCCTGCAGCTATATCGACGCCAATATCGGCAAGCTGCTGGCGACCCTCGAGGAAACCGGCCTGGCCAAGGACACCCTGATCGTTTTCTCCGGCGACCACGGCGACATGCTTGGCGAGCGCGGGCTCTGGTACAAGATGCACTGGTTCGAGATGTCTGCCCGGGTGCCGCTGCTGGTGCACGCCCCGGGGCAATTTGCGCCGGGCCGGGTCGGTGCCTCGGTGTCTACCTGTGACCTGCTGCCGACGTTGGTCGAGCTGGCCGGCGGCCGGGTCGAAGACAATTTGCCAATGGATGGGCGTTCGCTGCTCGGCCATTTGCAAGGTGACGGCGGTCATGACGAGGTAATCGGTGAATACATGGCCGAGGGCACCCTAGGTCCGCTGATGATGATCCGCCGCGGGCCGTGGAAATTCATCTACAGCGAAGACGATCCCTGCCTGCTCTACAACCTCGACCGGGACCCGCGCGAACTCGACAACCTGGCCACCCATCCGCAGCAGGCCGAGCGGGTCGTTGCCTTCCTCGAGGAAGCGCGCCAGCGCTGGAATATCCCGCAACTGCGCGAGCAGGTCCTGGCCAGCCAGCGTCGTCGCCGCTTCGTGGCGGGTGCGCTGTCCAGCGGCAGGCTCAAGAGCTGGGACCACCAGCCCATGGTCGACGCCAGCCAGCAGTACATGCGCAACCACATCGATCTCGACGATCTCGAACGCAAGGCACGTTATCCACAACCAAGCCATTAACCATCCGAGGACTGAGCATGAAAGGGTTATCCACAAGCGTTATCGCGGTTGTATGTACCCTCGTTGCCGGTGCCGTGCAGGCCGACGACAGCAAGTGCGACACAGTGAAGATGGCCGACCCGGGCTGGAGCGATATCGCTGCCACCAACGCCGTGGCCCGGGTGCTGCTGGAAGGCGCGGGCTACCAGGTCAAGGTCGATGCACTGGCGGTGCCGATCATCTATGGCGGGCTCAAGGACGGGCTGGTGGATGCCTTCCTCGGCAACTGGATGCCGGCGCAGCAGGGCTTTCATGACAAGTTCGTCGCCAGCGGCGAGGTCGAGCGACTGGCGCGCAACCTCGAAGGTACCGAGTTCACCCTGGCCGTGCCGGAGTACGTCTGGACGTCCGGCGTGAAGGACTTTGCCGATCTGCACAAGCGCGCCGGCGAGTTCGACAGCAAACTCTACGGCATCGGCTCCGGCGCCCCGGCCAACCTCTCGTTGCAATCGATCATCGACAAGAACGAGTTCAATCTCGGCGGCTGGAAGCTGGTGGAATCCAGCGAGCAGGCGATGCTGGCGCAGGTACAGCGGGCCGTTAAGCGCGAGAAGCCGATTGTCTTCCTCGGCTGGACCCCGCACCCGATGAACGTGCAATTGAAGATGCGTTATCTCACCGGGGGTGAGAAGTGGTTCGGCAGCAGCGGCAGCGTCTACACCCTGACCCGCAAGGGTTATGCACAAGCCTGCCCGAACCCGGCGAAACTGCTGGCCAACCTGAACTTCAGCCTGGACATGGAAAACACCATCATGGCCAGCGTGGTGGAAAGCAAGGTCAGCTACGAGGACGCGGCCAAGGCCTGGATCCGCGCCAATCCGGGCGCGCTGGATGGCTGGTTGCAAGGCGTCACGACCCGCGACGGCGGTGACGCCCTGGCTGCGGTGAAAGCGAAACTCTGAGTCGCCCCGGCTTGCACCGGCAAGCCGGAACCTCCACCCTGAACGGCTTCCATCGGAGAATGAGCGCCCCATGGCCTGGCCCGACCGCCACCGACTCCTACCCTTCCTGCGCTGGCTGCCCCGGCAAAACCGCAGCAGCATCCGCCGCGACCTGCTGGTGGGCCTGAGCGGCGCGATCCTGGCACTGCCGCAATCCATCGCCTATGCGTTGATCGCCGGCCTGCCCGCCGAATACGGACTGTACGCCGCCATCGTACCGGTGCTGGTCGCCTGCCTGTGGGGCTCTTCCTGGCACCTGATCTGCGGCCCGACGGCAGCCATCTCCATCGTCCTCTACGCTGCCGTTAGCCCGATGGCCGTGCCCGGCAGCAGCGACTACATCACCCTGATCCTGCTCCTGACTTTCCTTGGCGGCGTGTTCCAGTGGTTGCTGGGCCTGCTGCGCTTCGGTGCATTGGTCAACTTCGTCTCGCATTCAGTGGTGATCGGCTTTACCTGTGGCGCCGCCGTGGTGATCGCCCTCGGCCAGCTGCCGAGCCTGCTGGGCCTCGATCTGGAAAGCCAGGCCACGGCGCTGCGGGCGCTGCAAAGCTTGCTGGCCCATGTGGGCGAGATCGACGGGCCATCACTGGCATTGGGACTTGGCACAATGCTCATCGGCCTCGGCATCAAGCTGCTACGCCCGCGCTGGCCAGCCCTGTTGATAAGTTTGCTGGCATCCACGCTACTGGTACTGGCCTGGCCGGCGGTGTTCGGCCACGTCGCCCTGGTACCGGCTTTCGCCGGCAAGCTGCCACCGCTCAGCCCGCTGCCGCTGTGGGACCTGGAAATGATCCTGCGCCTGCTGCCCGGCGCCGTAGCGGTGGGCATGCTGGGGCTGGTTACCAGCCTGTCCATCGCCCGTTCGCTGTCGATCCGTTCCGAGCAACTGATCGACGCCAACCAGGAGATTCGCGCCCAAGGCCTGTCGAACATGGTTGGTGCCTGGTTCTCGGGGTACCTGTCCTCGGGTTCGTTCACCCGCTCCGGCCTGAGCTATGACGCCGGCGCCCGGTCTCCGCTGGCAGGGGTGTTCTCGGCACTTTGGGTGGCACTGTTCGCCGTGGCCGGTGCGCAACTGATCGCGCATATCCCGATCCCGGCCATGGCCGGCAGCATCCTGCTGATCTGCTGGGGCCTGGTCGATCACCGTGCGATTCGCGCGCTGTACCGGGTCAGCCGGCCGGAATTCGTGGTCATGACGCTTACCTTCCTTGCCACCCTGCTGCTGGAACTGCAAACGGCCATCTACGCCGGCGTGCTGGCCTCGCTGTTCTTCTACCTCAAGCGCACCTCGCAGCCACGGGTGCAGCAGTTGCGTGAAGGCGACGCAGACGTGCTGCGCGTCGGCGGCTCGATCTTCTTCGGCGCCAGCCATTACCTTCAGGTCCGCCTGCAGCGCTGCCAGGCGTCAGACGTGGTCATCGATGCACGGCAGATCAACTTCATCGACTACTCGGGGGTGGAGATGCTCCACCAGGAAGCGCGGCGCTTGCGGCGCCAGGGTAGGCAACTGATCTTGCGCCGGGCACGGCCGCAGGTGGTGGAGGAGTTGCAGAAGCTGGAAGGCATCGAGCGGTGTCCGATTCATTTCGAAGAATGAAACTTCGATAGTTCAATCAGCTCATGTCTGCAACTGACAATTCTGTCAGTTGCGCATCCGTGCACCACCGCCCTCCCTTTGCATCAATCCCGGCCTGCCCCACGACGAAGCCGTCACCAAGGCCACCGAGCATCTGAAGAAGGCCATCGACGCCGCCGCCGGCTTGCCCGACCCGTCCGAAGAGCGGCATCGAACGATGCTCACCGAGGCATAGCTGAACATGAGGATCGCCAAGGCGATGCTGGTGGTGGCAGTGAGCCGCTCTACGGTGAGCGTACCTATCTAGGACACTCGCTCTACTCACCCGGTAGTTTGTTTATCGCCAGTGCACAACTGATATTTATGTCAGTTGTGCACTGTGGTGTCCGGGATTAGCGTGGACGGTACGAAGATCACTCAGTTTCGAGTGACCCGTAAATAACAGCAGCCCGGTGATTAACGAGGAGACGCGCAAATGAATACCCGGAGGTTCTCCCTGTCGTTTGTTGGTCTGGTCGTGCTGTTTCATTACGCCCAGGTTGCACATGCCGGCTTCCCGGTCGACTGTTTCCAATCGAAGGACGACGGGTATCACATTGCGTGACAGATTCAATGCCCCTTGGAGATCAGCAATGAATAATCTAAAACTCGTGGCGTTATGTAATAGCTTCATCCTCTCGGTGGGACTCAGTGCCCAATCCAATGCCTTCGACCCGACAAACTTACCCGTTAACTGTTTTCCATCAGGCTACTTTTATCAGCAATATATCTATGCCCGTGACGGGTATTTAAAAGATCCGGATCTATACAATCTTGATCTCTTTCAGATCCTAAAGTCGGTCCCGCCGGTCGTAGTCAATGTAAAACAAACCCAACCATCTTCCGGCGGACCGATTACATTGGATGCCAGTGGATCGAGCGTCCCCAGTGGCGAGGCGGAATACCAGTGGGGTGCATATGAGAATTTTTCTGACAGCGCGATCAAGGTGATGCCAGGCGGCAACCCTGGTAGCTACAGTAAAATTTTTCTCACCGTCAGAGACAAACTCTGTGATATGAGCGATTCGGCGCACATCACAGTAACGAGCAAGTAAGACCGGACACGCTCAGGCCCACGTCCACGACCAAGCCAGGATAACCGGGCTCGCAAACCGTCCCGGTAGTTCATTAATCAGGTTTTACAACTGATATTTCTATCAGTTGTGCGCATGCACGAGTGAAATTAGCTTGGACATTACGGACAGGTACGTGTTCGTTCGCTTCTTCTTATTGGTCTCAAGGAGCGTCTAGAAATGAATATCAAGAAAGTCTACAAATATGCGTTTCTCTTAGCCGTTGCCAACTTGACCGCCAACGCACATGCGGCGATACCCGAGACATGCTTCCTCTCAGCGAATGATTACAAAATCTACCAGACATTCGGCGAAGCAGGCTCACCGGGGTTCGATGCCTCCAAAGCTTCGCTCACCATGGACGATCAGGAATACATGTGGCAGAGGCAAGTCAGCAAGTATGGTCCACCAAAGAAGAAGCCTGTCAGCATTTCGGTCAAGCAAACCCAGGCCTCCTCTGGCGCGACCATTTACGTGGATGCCAGCCCAAGCGTGACCCCTAGCGGGAAGGCCACCTACCGGTGGGGGAACGGAAGTACAAGTAATGAATACAGCACTTCGGGGGGGAATCCTGGGAGCTACAGCAACATAGATCTGGAGGTATACGATCCAGTTTGTGGGGTTCAAGGTTCAACCAAGATCCGAATCACCAGCAAGTAATCGCAATCGATATTGGGCAGGAGGAGCCATGGGGCGTGGCTCCGACGTGCACAATCGATGTCGCATAAAGCGACGAAAACTCTCCTATTTCCGACTTTCTTGTAGGCAAATTCCCAAGCATACTCCCGCGGCCTTTCAGTTGTTGCGTACGGGGGAAACCGTGCCTAGTCTTTGCCGGTCGCTGCCAACTCAGCGACCGGTTTTGACAGACCGCCCTGAATCCCCCTGTAGCCGCAGCTGCTTATGGCAGCTGTGCGTGTGGGCACCTCAGGGTGCGCCGAGGCTCCAGGGGTCCTTGGTCTGTCAACCCATGCACAGCTGCCACCCTCCCGTTTGACAGCGGCGATGGCAGCTCCCGTCCTCAACCCTTGGAGATTGTCATGAAGAAACTCGTTCCCGATCCACCGCTATCCCTCTGCATCAACCCCGGCCTGACCCACGACGAAGCGGTCGCCAAGGCCATCGAGCACCTGAAGAAAGCCATCGAATCCGCCGCCGACGTGCCTGAACCTCCTGAAGAGCGGCATCGAACGATGCTGACCAACGCCCGGCTGGACATGAGGATCGCCAAGGCGTTGCTCGTGGTAGCAGTGAGCCGCTCGACGGTGAGCGTGCCGGTTTAAGGCACCGCACAAACCCCTGTGGGAGCTGGCTTGCCAGCGATGAGGCCAGCATGGACAACGATGTTGTCAGGTCCGGCCCTATCGCTGGCAAGCCAGCTCCCACAGGTTTTTCAGTGAGTTCGATTGCTGCGTTCGGTTCAGGCCCGCGCCAGTTGCCGCCGCAGCTCCGCCAGCACCGGCGCCGTCTCCGGACGCAAACCACGCCAGATGAAGAACGCTTCCGCCGCCTGCTCGGCCAGCATCCCCAGACCATCCAGCACCTGAGCCGCGCCCTGTGCGCTGGCCCAGGCGCAGAACGGGGTCTGCTCCTTGCCATACATCATGTCGTAGCAGACGGTCTGGTCCGGGAGGATCAACGCCGGGTCGATCGGCGGAACCTCGCCGGCGAGGCTGGCCGAGGTGGCGTTGATGATCAGGTCCACCGGCTCCTTCAACCAGCTGAAACCACTGGCCGCAACCGGACCGAGGTCGGCGAATTCGCGAGCCAGTTGCTCGGCCTTTTCCACCGTGCGGTTGGCAATCACCAGCGACGCCGGATTGTGCGCCAGCAGGGGTTCGAGCACGCCACGCACGGCACCGCCGGCACCGAGCAGGAGGATGCGCTTGCCGGCCAGTTCGACCCCGGCATTCACCGTCAGGTCACGCACCAGCCCGGCGCCGTCGGTATTGTCGCCCTGCAGGCTGCCGTCGGCCTGGCGGCTGACGGTGTTGACCGCGCCAGCGCGCCTGGCCCGTGGCGTCAGGCTGTCGACCATGCGGAAGGCTTCTTCCTTGAACGGCACGGTGACGTTGGCACCCAGGCCTTGCTTGAAGAAACCCAGGGCGCAGGCGGTAAAGTCGTCGAGCGGGGCCAGCAGGGTGTCGTATTCGAGCTCTTCACCGGTCTGGGCGGCGAACAACCGATGAATCAGCGGCGACTTGCTGTGGCCGATGGGATTGCCGAATACAACGTACTGGTCCATTCCTGCGCTTCCTGAATCAGGCCCGGCGACCGGGCAAACGGGTGTGCACAATGGGCTCAGTGCCGGCTGTTGTCCAGACCCAGCCAGTCACGATCGGTGAGGAAATACTCGGTCAGGCGCGCCTCGGCACTGCCCGGCGCCGGCTTCCAGTCGTAGCCCCAGCGCACCTGCGGCGGCAACGACATGAGGATGGATTCGGTACGCCCGCCGGACTGCAGGCCGAACAGGGTGCCGCGGTCGTAGACCAGGTTGAACTCGACGTATCGGCCGCGACGGTACTCCTGGAATTCGCGCTGCCCGGCGGTATACGCATCGTGCTTGCGGCGCTGGACGATCGGCAGGTAGGCGTCGATATAGGCGTCGCCGATGGCGCGGATGAAGGCGAAGCAGGTGTCGAAGTCCCATTCGTTCAGGTCGTCGAAGAACAGGCCGCCGATGCCGCGCGGCTCGCCACGGTGCTTGAGGTGGAAGTAGCGGTCGCACCAGGCCTTGTAGCGCGGGTAGACGTCTGCACCGAACGGCGCGCAGGCCTGCTCGGCAACGCGGTGCCAGTGCACGCAGTCTTCCTCGTTGCCGTAGTACGGGGTCAGGTCGAAGCCGCCGCCGAACCACCAGACGGCTTCTTCGCCTTCCTTCTCGGCAATGAAGAAGCGCACGTTGGCGTGGGAAGTCGGCACATGCGGATTGTGCGGATGGATCACCAGCGACACGCCGAGGGCTTCGAAGCCACGGCCGGCCAGTTCCGGACGGTGGGCGCTGGCAGAAGGCGGCAGGCCGCTGCCGAACACATGAGAGAAGTTGACGCCGCCTTTCTCGATGACCTTGCCATCGCCGATCACCCGGGTGCGCCCGCCGCCACCGGCTTCGCGGGTCCAGGCGTCCTCGACGAAGCGGGCACCGCCGTCTTCGTTTTCCAGGGCAGCGCAAATCCGGTCTTGCAGGTCGAGCAGGTAGGCTTTCACGGCCTCGGTGCGGCTAGTCATCAGGTCACCTTGAAGCGGGCTTGGGCCGGCCCGGGCGGGATCCGGCGGAAAATTCGCCGCGTAGCATACCACCGTGCATGTGCCCGCCGTAGTTGACGGCGGTCAAGCAAAAGGCGTCCGATAGGCCCTTTCCCGACGTCTCAGGAGAGAGCAGATGGCCAAGCGTATCCAGTTCAACCAGCATGGCGGCCCCGAGGTACTGACCCTGGTCGAATTCGAGCCCAAGGCGCCCGCAGCGGGCAATGTCCTCGTGCGTAACCACGCCATCGGTCTGAATTTCATCGATACCTATTTCCGCAGCGGCCTGTACGCTCCGCCGAGCCTGCCGTCGGGCCTGGGTACCGAAGGTGCCGGAGTGGTCGAGGCGGTGGGCGAGGGCGTGAGCCGCTTCAAGGTGGGTGATCGCGTGGCTTATGCCGGTGGTCCGCTGGGCGCCTATAGCGAACTGCATGAGCTGCCGGCGAACAACCTGGTGGCGTTGCCGCAGAGCATCAGCTTCGAGGACGCCGCAGCGGTGATGCTCAAGGGCCTGACCGTGCAGTACCTGCTGCGCCAGACCTATGACGTGCAGCCGGGCGAGATCATCCTGTTCCATGCCGCAGCCGGCGGCGTCGGTTCACTGGCCTGCCAGTGGGCCAAGGCGATTGGCGCGAAGCTGATCGGTACCGTGAGCTCGGCGGAAAAGGCCGAGCGCGCCAAGGCCCTGGGTGCCTGGGCGACCATCGACTACAGCCATGAAGAGGTAGCGAAGCGGGTCCTGGAACTGACGGATGGCAAGAAATGCAAGGTGGTGTACGACGGCGTCGGCCAGGACACCTGGCTGACCTCGCTGGATTGCCTGGCACCGCGTGGGTTGATGGTCAGCTTCGGCAACGCCTCGGGCGCCGTAACCGGCGTGAACCTGGGGATACTGGCGCAAAAGGGCTCGCTGTACGTGACCCGTCCGACGCTGGCCAGCTACGCCAACAGCGCCGAGAACACCCAGGCAATGGCCAACGATCTGTTCGGGATGATTGCCAGTGGCAAGCTGAAGGTGGATATCCAGCAGCGGTATCCGCTGGCGGAAGCGGCGAAAGCGCAGAGTGAGCTGTCGGCGAGGAAGACGGTGGGGTCGACCGTGCTGATTCCCTGATTTTTTGTGGTGTAGCTGATGGCCTCATCGCTGGCAAGCCAGCTCCACAAGGGACCTGTGGGAGCTGGCTTGTCGGACCGCCGCACCGCAGCGATAGGGCCATCAGCCGCAGCAAAAATCACCCAGCCCGAACCACCTCGCCACTGGCCAGGTCGCGAATCACGCTCGGATTCTTCCTGCCGCCCAGCGCTCCACCCAGCACCAGGTCCAGCTGGCCATGGAAATACTGCTCGACCCGCAACCGGCTCTTTGCCGCCGGACGTCCTGCCGGGTTGGCCGAGGTGGACACCAACGGCCCCACCAGCGAGCACAGGTCGCGTACCAGCGGATGATCACTGACCCGCAGCGCCACCGTGTCATGCACACCGGTAATCCACTCCGGCAGCAAGCCCTGGTGCGGCACCAGCCAGGTGTTCGGCCCGGGCCAGGTAGCGCTCATGCGGTCGATCCAGACATCGGGGAAGTCTTCGAACAGGAAGTCGAACTGACGGATGTTGTCGGCGATCAGGATCAGGCCCTTGTTCACCGAACGCGATTTCAGCGCCAGCAGGCGATCCACCGCCTCCTCGTTCCATGGGTCACAGCCCAGGCCCCAGACCGCTTCGGTCGGATAGGCAATGACCGCTCCGGCCCGGATTTCCCGCGCGGCTTGTTGCGCACGCCAACTGTTCATCATTTCTGTCACTCCGCTTGTAGGCTGCTGCGCAGTGTACTTAGCCAGGGCGGGCAAACCAACGCCCGGCTTCATTGCACACCCGGCCGTCCAGCTCCAGTTCGGTCAATGCCGCCAGCACCTTGGCCAGGCTCTGGCCACTGGCCTGGGCCAGGGCTTCGCTGGTCTGCGGCGCAGCAAGCAAGAGTGCGACAAGAGGATGGGCTGGCTTGTCCACAGGCGCAGGCGAAAGATTCTGCCAGCCACGCAGGCTTTCGAGGATCTGCTCGATGCTTTCCACCAGCAATGCGCCGTCGCGAATCAGTTGATGGCAGCCCTTGGCCCCGGGGTGATGGATCGAGCCAGGAATGGCAAATACCTCGCGGCCCTGTTCCGCCGCCAGACGGGCGGTGATCAGCGAGCCACTGGCAAGGCTCGCTTCCACCACCAGCACGCCGAGGGACAAGCCACTGATAATCCGGTGTTATATTTGTCCGAGTGAAATTCGGAGCCACCGAGATGCCAGCAGCCTACGCCTACATACGCTATTCCAGAGCCGTCCAGCAGACAGGCGACAGCGAAAACCGCCAATACACAGCCCTAGAACTCTTCGAGCACACCACAGGCATAGCCATTGCCGAAGTGGTCTATGACAGGGGTAAATCAGCATTCCGAGGCGATAACGCCAAGACAGGAAAATTCAAAGAGATTCTTGATCGAATCGAACAGGGAAGCATCCACAAGGGTGATTTTCTTGTGGTGGAATCCATAGATCGGATCACTCGCCAAAGGGTGCTAGACGGCGTGGAATTGCTTCAAGGCATCTTGAAGAAAGGGATCAACATCTACACCACCACCGACCAGAAAACCTATTCCTACAACGATCCATCAAGAGACTTTGAAAATCTCTTGATGATTAGCCTAATCGCCAAACGAGCAAACGAAGAGAGCGAAACCAAGTCAAAACGCCTCTTGTCGTCGTGGAACAAGCGGCGAGAAAAGGCCCAAAGTGGCGAGATAATCATCAAGAAAGGGAACTCAATCCCCTATGGCCTTAGCGTTGTTGATGGTCAATTCGTCATCAACGAAGAGGAACAAAAAGAGATCCAAACGCTCTTTGAATACCTCTTGACCTATGGCCTTAACACCGCAATCAAGAAAATCAACCTAATATCGAAAAGAACTTGGAATAACGGCACCGTTAACAAAATTATCACCAATAAAACCGTAATTGGGTGCCTTGCTACTCACCGAGTAGAATACGAAAACGGAAAATCAAGGAAGATTTCCACGGGCTACATTGAGAACTACTACCCCAAGTTGATATCACCAGCCCTCTTTTATCAAGCCCTCGACAAGATGAAAGAGAGAAAATCAAAGAACTACAACGGCAGAAGAACCGAACAAGATTTCAACATATTCAAAAATCAAATTTTTTGCCTTTCGTGTGGCGATAAAATCTACTACGACCATCGTGGAAGTCGCTACAAGGGGAAGATTTACCCACATTTCAAATGTAATACCAAGAGAACCAACCCATCCAAGTGCAACACCGACAACATACGCTTTGAGTATGTTTTCGGCTTGCTACTCAAAAGCCTCGAAAAACTCAAAAAAACAACCGATGTTTGGAAGCTTCTACAAATCGATGAAGGCGAGGCGGGCAAAAACAACCTTTTAAACGCTCAATTTGGTGGCTTGCTGCGTAGATCTCCATCGGTTGATACAAATACACTAATTAAAGAAAAAGCCGCCGAATTGGGGCAGTTCCGAACGACCTACGAAAATCTCTCAATTAGCATCCGGTCTTTCGGTGGAAAAATTCCGCTCCCAGTAATGCAAGAACTTGCCAGCACAGAAGCCAAAATCGAAGAATTAACCCTAGAAGTCGCAGCCCTAGAAGCCAGAAATCATACAGAAACGATAGAGATTGAAGACTATCAATCTCTTATAGACCTCTTTATGACCGAAGAAGGTAGAGCCAAAATAAATACCTTCTTCAAAGAAAACAACATCGTCTTTTACGCAGAGCACCACAAGCAATCTACATTGAGCCAATTGCGAATATCTAGATCCACAGATGGAGCAGAAGAGGAATTGATTCACACCAGTGCTTTCCTACCCAAAAAGCAGATATTGAAAGCGTGGAACTTAAACGACCTTCAAGAGATGTTTGACCTAACAGTTTAGAGGTGGGTTACACATTAAAAAATAGGGGCGTTACTCATTAAGACACGCCCCTTCCCACCAGAACCGCTTTTAAAGCCCTTCCCTCGCGTGCATTGCTACGCTCGCACGCACGTTAATTGCTAACAATATATATTGATATCATATCCGTATGAAATCACTCATATGGAAGTCAGACTAGCTTGTTTGCCATACGCATACGCACATATACATGCACGCATCACACAGACACCACACAACAAAAATTCAGATCTCGAAATTTGATTAAAAAATAATCTATGGTAATTTATATTTAGAGGGATAGTTTCGGTAGAAAAGAAACCTCTTATCAACCCTTTGGTTACTACTTCACACTTTTGCTTCGCAAAAGATGAGAAGTAGTAACGTCGGGCCAAGGGTTCCACCCTTTGGATACCCAAAAAGCAAAATGCAAAACCATCTCGCTGACTGAAAAGGAGAAAAATCAACCACCACTGAGGGGTAAAATGAGTGAAAAAATCAAAACCACAACGATGCTATACAAGAGACTTAATTATTCAGTCTCAACAGTTAAGAAACTGAACAAATCTTTGAAACACTCTTTGCGTGTCCACAGCAAAGAAGAGAAGCGAATCCAATGGGACGAAGATCTATCCCATAAGAATATATTTATAGTGAATGGCGAGCGTGTTCCGATGAATGAACAATCGGCCTTGTCATTCATTAAGAACACGCTAGACCCGTTGCATCTGGTCAGTAGAACCAAAGAGCAAAGGCAGGCTGATATAGAGGCCAAGGGCAAATATAAATACAAAATCAAGAAAATCATCAAGGATGAGGCCGGGAACCCCGTAGCCACCTACCTTGAAGAATTAATCAATCAAACTGACCACATCGACGGAGAGCAGGTCAAACAAGATTTTGAAGGGCTGGAAGTCAGCAGGAAGGCCCAGAAGCTCAAAAGCGTTCAGAGTTACATCGACCTACATAACACCCTAGTTCAAGCAGAAAAGCCGCTGGATGGCCGTAAAACGGCCATACAGGAGGCATTCTTTAAGTTTCCGATGCACAACCAAGTAGATCTCTCGCCAGAGTTCTATGTTTCGGCCATTCAAGACTTTTATGCTCAATACTTCCCCGACTACAAGATTCTTTTAACCGTCTACCACGGTGATGAAATCGAGGGGAAGGGAAAAATGAAAGTAGGCGACCACCCTCACATATTCATAGACTGCAAGAACAAGAGAACCGGGCTATATGACCTAACAGAGCAGCAAGCTATCCTTGCGAACAAGGTTATTGAGACAAACGACTTTTTTAACAAATACAAGCCGGTAAATACTAAAAGGCAGACTTATCAGGAAAGCCAAATCATTGGCGAAGCCTTGCAGCAACTATTCTACCAACACATTAACAACAAGTTCAAAACCGAAGGCATAGCATTGGTAGCCGAAAGATTAGAGCAGACCCAAGACAACCTTGAGCTAAGACAGAAAATCAGGCTTGAAAGTAAAAAGCCAAAAGAAGAACGAGCCTTCAATCTTTACTCTATGAAAGAGGAACAACTGATAAAAGTTGAAGAAGAAACCATCTTAACCAAGGCAGCATTGAGGAAGGGGGTAAAATTAAGCAAAGAGTTACATGAGGAACTGGACATAACAAAACAAGCAGTTGAAAACCTCAAAGCCTTGCTTGAGAAGAAAGAGAAGGAAGAAAAACAAGCAAACAAGAGGCTACTAAAAATAGATATAGATACCAAGACACGTACCGGCTATCTACAAGAACTAAACGAGAAAAAAACTCGCCTAGAGGAAAAGGTGAACCGTCTTAATGAGAAAGGCCGCAAGATGCTCAGCCATTACAAAAGCGAGAAAATAAAATATGAAGAACACATTAAGAAACTTGAAGCACGCCTCGCAATAGACACAAGCAAGCACAACAGAATGAAAGAGGCTATACGTGTAATCAACGAAGAACTAGAGCCGTTAGTGAAGAAGTTTGACGTTCTGGTTGACCGTATAAGCTATGCCAAGCGAATGGATGAAGAACCTGAACGCTTCTACCGAGACTTAAGACAAAACCTAGTCCAAACGGTCAAATATTTTGGCCCCGAGAAACGTATGGACTACATCTTTAACGTAAAGGAAACACTGAAAGAACAGGGCTTGGATAATACAAAGCTGAATTTCAACCTTAAAGATAAGGCTGAAATCTGGGTCTCTGACAAGTTTAAGAACAATAAAATAATTGAATTTGACCAAGAGGAAAAGAAGGAGGCAGCAGAGGCAAGAAGAAGGCGAGCGTTGAAACCCGCACCGCCAAATCCATTTAATGACCCTTATGACCCATATAAATAGCCGCCATAATGCGGCTTTCATTCTCTAAAACGGCTGCAACATCACATAGCATAATAGTATTTTTTCATCCTGCTCTTGAAACGCTATTTTCATATGGTTTAATAATAACAATAATAATGCCGAATTATGATTATTACTTGAATAACAGTAATAATCTATCGTTATTATTCTTATTATAAGATAAATAATAATGCGTTATTTTTATTATTAACGGTTGAACCCCTTGATTTTCCTGGCCTGCAAGGTAATTGACAAAAGCAAAGCCGCATATAATAACCAAAATAATAACCTGTTATTCTTCTTATTATTCGAATAATGATAATAATATCGCATTATTATGCTTATTATTAGGAGAATATAACTATGAGCAACCCAGCATTTGAGAGAATTTTCAGCGTGGCAACAGATTTATATATGGAAAACGGCCAAAAATCTTACCCAACCGTCCATCAAGTCAGGTCAATTGCCAAAACTGACATGAACACCACTAGCGAGGCTATGAAGCAGTGGCGTAAGGATAGGGATGCGGAGAAGTCCGACCAGTCAAACGGCCCTGAAACCTTCCAGAAAGCCGTTAGCGAAGCAACGGCAACGCTTTGGAGCATTGCAGAACACGCCGCAGGCGAACACCTCAGAAAAGCCCAAAAGGCTTGGGAGGCAGAGAAAGCAGAGCTAGAAGAGAAGATCCAAAGTCTTATCCGTGAAAAAGAAGAAATCCAAAATAACCTTGATGCGGCCAAGAAACTCACACTAGACCAGTGCGGTGAAATACTCGACGCTAATGCTTACCGAAATCTTGCGGAGACTGCGTTAGAAGAAGAGAAAAAGAAAAATCAAGAATTGATTGAGCGTTTAAAATCTCAGCAATAAAAAAGCCCCATTACGGGGCTTTTTCTTTATCCTTTTTGGGCAATTATCAAGGATTCTTCAACGGCCCTTGTCCTGTCCTGTTTTCGGCCCATCGTCATATGGTCGTGGTCAGTATTCTCAACCCAAACCTTATAAGACTTTCCAAGCTCCTGATGAGCTAGGTCAATCAGATCCTCAATCTCAATCATTCCAGTGTTTGAATAGCTCAGCAGCAAATCACTGCCAGAATCCTTCACACCATCAAACAGAGCGGTAAAAGCCCCTTTTACCTGCGTCCTGATGCAGAACGGCGATTGATGGCGATCCTCACGGTAACGGCCCTTTACCAGCTTCCCGGCCTTTACTTGTAGTTCTGGATAGTCATACCTGACCGCCGTTTCAATGGCGTGGTAGAAACGGCTGTAATGGACGAAGGCATAAGGTGGATCAGCGTAGACCACCGATGGAGGGATAGAGGCGAGACAATCCCGGTAGTCCTGTGACCGTAGCTCACTGCCACGGTCAAAGACATTAAACCTGTTCCATTCCAGCAGTTGGGCCATTTTCCGGTTGAAATACTTCTCAACGGAGGCTTGCCGATACTTACCAATATCCTTCATCGAGCCGGCATCTTTTGCGTCTCGATATTGGGCATAGTGCCCCGTTCCTTGGCTTGTGTAGGCCATTGCGTGCATCAAGCACGTCAAGCCCAGATTGAAATCTGGCGTCTCAATGTCGCCACGCTTCAACAGGCGATCCAGCACCTGACGAATCGAATCGAACCAGACGCATTGCTCAGCACTCCACCACGTCCCTGAATAGAACTTGGTGAATAGGTGATATTTCGAGGTAAATGCTTGGTCAATCAGTGAGCGGTTGAGCCGCTCAATCAGGTTGAACTCAGCCAAGGTGCATTCCTTGGGGTAGTCCAAGCCAGCAGGCAGCTCAGCCATTTTCTGGCGAGCGATTGGCCTAGCCAATTCGATCAGGTCAAACCCGGCCAGCTTCTCAGCCCGGAACAGGTAGACAGAGGCAATCGTGGCGGAGTAGGTCTGGATATCGTTGGTGATGACCTTTTCAACGTGCCCAAAGCCGCCAGAGATGGCACAAGCCCCCGCGAACAGGTCAACGATAGGTCTGTCAGGCTTGTGAACCTTTTCCAGACCTTCCCCGATGAAATCAAGGATCGCAGCCTTTGACCCCATGTACTTGATGACTTGGGGATAAGACCGGGGAACATCGGCGGCTACATAGGTACTGCCAGCTAGGCCACTGCTATGACTGGTCAGGTCAAGGCTAAGGTCATTCATTGGTCAAAACCCACTCAATCCGCTCAAAAAATAACCAGAACCGCTAGGGTTCTGGTGTGCTGGGCCGGCATTCTACCTCAGAGGGTAGCCCTGCGGATCGAAAGATGCTATAGAAAGGTGATCGTTTTTATAACCTAAAGTATTAAGAAATCAGGACAAGCGATCAAATGGCTATTGAAGCGTTGCCGCAGTTCATCAAGGATAATTACCAGCACATGGAATATAACCATGCAACGGCAATTCTCCAAACCGACTTCCCAAACGAGTGGCAAAACCTGCTTGAAGTTCTTACTAACTTCCGCTTGCTGCGAAGCGACGTTCGTAAGAAAGGCGGTAAGAAGTCACCCATCGCAGAAAAACTTGATTCTGACTTTTATTCAAAAGGATGGGAAGAGAAGCATTTTCAAACCAGCACAATTGTGGACGGAAACATTAGAGAGACACCTACCCACAAAGTAGATTGCTTCAAAAATAAAATTGCTGTCGAAATCGAGTGGAACAATAAAGATCCATTTTATGACCGCGACCTTAATAACTTTAGGCTGCTGTTTGACCTTAAAGCCATTAGCGTCGGAGTTGTAATCACACGCTCGACAGAGCTTCAAAAAGTCTTTAACGCACTGGGAAAAGGCGACTCCTACGGGCCGTCAACAACCCACTTCAACAAATTGGTTCCAAGGATTCTTGGTGGCGGTGCTGGTGGATGCCCTGTCCTCATTTTCGGCATCAATCGAAGTCTATACATCGAGGATTAAACCCAGAGAATAATAAAGCCCGCTAATTTGCGGGCTTTATTTGACTTACCAGTATTAAATGGTAAGTTATTAAAAGATGAAGCCCAAACGCATCACACATTTGGGCTTCGGGTTGATACTGATTCCGGCAGTTTCAACTGGTAATTAAAGTTATACCACATAAATTACCAAGTTCAAGACCTCCTGCCGAAAATCTCATAACCATAATAAATTCAGTATTTAGCCCTTGCATAGTTTTGGACAGGATTCCCGATCCTATCATTGCGATTTTTGGACTATGGAAGTCTAGGCCGTACAAAGGGGAACCCGGCAACGAAGGTGCCATCCCGCAAGCCACTGGAAACAGTGTTGAACAGGGAACCGGGACGCAGCAGATATTTGCGTTAAGTGTTCAAAGTTTAAGCGTCAGTATCAACGACTTAAACCCGAGAAAGGGACTCGCTTCCCCTAATCGGTAAGGCTGTCCTCCGAACGCTCATTTTTTAATGAGTAAGTAGGAAGGAGCAGCTTTGCCGAGAAGAAAGGCGAAGCCGCTTCGCGGCAATGCTGGTGGTTAAGAGCAAAGCGAAAACCCCCTAGGGTTTTCAAGAAACACGCACGTACACGTACATACACACATGCGACCCCCAACCCTCAAGAATTTTGTCCGGCCCCCAATCAGACGGATGCAGAGCCTCCGCCCGCTTGGCGACCTCTCTCATTTCACGCGGAGAAACATTTACCCGATCATGATGCGGTTGCGCCGAGGGAAGTTGCCAGGCTGCGGACCGGCATCCAGTGGAAACTCCGAAACCAGGGCGCTACCGCTTTCCAGCATGCGCCGTGCCAACGCGCGATGGCGCTGTGGATAAAGTTTTTCCAGCCCGCTGCCCAGTACACCAATCGTCGCACCGCCAGCGTCGATGGCGGCCTGGTGCGCAGCCCCGTCGATACCTAGTGCCAGCCCGCTGGTAACGACGAAACCAGCCTTGGCCAGGCTGCGGGAAAAGGCCGCTGCAGTGCCCAGCGCAGGTGGAGTTGCACGTCGACTGCCGATGACCGCCAGTTGGGGTTTATCTACAAGGGCGAGGTTTCCAGCGACGAACAGAAGCGGCGGCGGATCCGGTATTTCCGCAAGCAGGGCGGGGTAGCCGGGGTCGTCCCACATCAGTAAATGCTGGCCGGGCTGCTCTAGCCAGCGCATTGCAGCGCCAGCGCCGTCACGCACTTCGGCACAGCGCCGCGCTTCGTGGGCAGCCTGCGGCAGACCCAGCGCCGACCAGGCCGCTGCCGGCGCACTGAGCGCGGCCGAAGCACTGCCGAACACCTGAATCAATTTGCAGAAGCGTTGTGCGCCGATCTCGGGCAGCCGCTGTAAACGCAATCGCGCTTCCAGCTCGGCAGGGGGACAGACGGTAAATTCAGCGCAAGACATAAGACCATCCTTGATCTTTGGTGAGCCGCCCACACTTCACAACCTGTGGATAACTCTGTTGATAATGCTTTGAAAACTTTCATCGAAAGCCGGCAATTCAACCCTAGCCGACCTTTTCACAGGTGCCGAACGCGCTGAATCCCTTTATTATGTGCGTTCATGTTTGTCACCCACCGCACAGTGCAGCTCATACGCCTATGGCCATTCTGAACATCCTCGAATTCCCGGACCCGCGCCTTCGCACCATCGCCAAACCGGTGACGGAAGTGGACGACGCCATCCGCCAGTTGGTGGATGACATGTTCGAAACCATGTACGACGCCCCCGGCATCGGCCTGGCCGCTACCCAGGTCAACGTGCACAAGCGTGTGGTGGTCATGGACCTCAGTGAAGATCGCAGCGAGCCGCGGGTGTTCATCAACCCCGAGCTGGAAGAGCTGACCCAGGACATGGGTCAGTACCAGGAAGGCTGCCTGTCGGTCCCCGGGTTCTACGAGAACGTCGACCGTCCCCTGCAAGTCCGGGTCAAGGCCCTGGACCGCGACGGCAAACCCTACGAGCTGATCGCCGAAGGCCTGCTGGCTGTGTGCATCCAGCACGAGTGCGACCACCTCAACGGCAAGCTGTTCGTCGATTACCTGTCGACGCTCAAACGCGACCGCATCAAGAAGAAGCTGGAAAAGCAGCACCGCCAGCAAGCTTGATCCTCCTCATTCCTGAAGGCTTGCTCCGGCAAGCCTTTTTCTTTTAAGCGAGAACTGCATGCGCATCGTCTTCGCGGGCACCCCCGAGTTCGCCGCCGAACACCTCAAGGCCTTGCTGGCCAGCCAGCACGAAATCATTGCCGTCTATACCCAGCCGGATCGCCCGGCCGGGCGCGGACAGAAACTGATGCCAAGCCCGGTCAAGCAACTGGCTGTGGATAACGGTATTCCGGTGCTGCAACCGCCGACCCTGCGCAACGCCGACGCCCAGGCCGAACTGGCCGCACTGAAGCCCGACCTGATGGTGGTGGTGGCCTACGGCCTGATCCTGCCGCAGGTGGTGCTGGATATTCCCAGGCACGGCTGCATCAACAGCCACGCGTCGCTGCTGCCGCGCTGGCGCGGCGCGGCGCCGATCCAGCGCGCAGTTCAGGCGGGCGACGCCGAAAGCGGCGTGACCGTGATGCGCATGGAAGCCGGGCTGGATACCGGGCCGATGCTGCTCAAGGTGAGTACCCCGATCAGCGCCGAGGACACCGGCGGCAGCCTGCATGATCGCCTCGCCGAACTCGGCCCGCCCGCCGTACTGCAGGCCATTGCCGGGCTCGATGCCGGCACCCTGTCTGGCGAAGTGCAGGACGACGCCCTGGCCACTTATGCACACAAGCTGAACAAGGACGAAGCGCGCCTGGACTGGAGCCGTCCGGCCGACGAACTGGAACGCCTGGTCCGCGCCTTCAACCCTTGGCCGATCTGCCACAGCACCCTCGACGGCGAAACCCTGAAAGTGCTCGCCGCCAAGCCAGCCGAGGGCAAGGGCGCCCCGGGTGAAATCCTTTCCGCGAGCAAGGACGGCCTGATCGTCGCCTGCGGGCAAGGCGCGCTGTGCCTGACCCGCCTGCAATTACCCGGTGGCAAGGCCCTGAACTTCAGCGATCTGTTCAACAGCCGCCGCGAGAAATTCGCCAGCGGCACGGTGCTCGGCCAATGAACCCGCGTCTCGCCGCCGCCCGCGCCCTTGCCGCCGTGCTCAGCGGCAAGGCCTCGCTGAACAGTTCGCTGCCGGCGCAACTGGACAAGGTCGAGGCCCGTGACCGCGGCCTGGTCCAGGACCTCGCCTTCGGCACCGCACGCTGGCAGCCGCGGTTGTCGGCACTGGCCGAGCGCCTGCTGCAGAAGCCGTTCAAGAGCGCCGACGCTGATGTGAATGCGCTGATGCTGGTCGGCCTGTACCAGCTGTTCTACACCCGCGTCCCGGAACATGCTGCCATCGGCGAAACCGTGGGCTGCGCCGACAAACTGAAGAAGCCGTGGGCCAAGGGCCTGCTCAACGCCGTGTTACGCCGTGCACAACGCGAAGGGCAGACCATCTTCGCCGAGCTGGAGCGCGACCCGGTGGTGCGCACCGCCCACCCGCGCTGGCTGCAGAAATCGCTCAAGGCCTTCTGGCCGGAGCAATGGGAAACCATCTGCGCCGCCAACAACGCTCATCCGCCGATGATCCTGCGGGTCAACCGCCGCCACCACCACCGCGACGCCTACCTCGGCTTGCTGCGTGACGCCGGTATCGAAGCCGCGCCGTGCCGGTTCAGCCGCGACGGCATCGTCCTCGCCGAAGCCTGCGACGTGCGCAACCTGCCCGGTTTCGACCAAGGCTGGATCAGCGTGCAGGACGAAGCAGCGCAACTGGCCGCCGACCTGCTCGAACTGGCCCCCGGCCAACGGGTGCTGGACGCCTGCTGCGCCCCCGGCGGCAAGACCTGCCACCTGCTCGAAGCCGAAGAAAAACTGGCCGGCGTAGTCGCTATCGACCTCGAAGCCAAGCGCCTGACTCGCGTGCGCGAAAACCTCGACCGCCTCGGCCTCGATGCGCAACTGATCGCCTGCGACGCCCGCGACACCGCCAGCTGGTGGGACGGCAAGGGCTTCCAGCGCATCCTGCTGGACGCGCCCTGCTCGGCCACTGGAGTGATCCGCCGTCACCCGGACATCAAGCTGACCCGCCAGGCCGACGATATCGCCGCCCTCGCCAGCCTCCAGGGCGAACTGCTCGATGCCCTGTGGCCGACCCTGGAAGTTGGCGGCATGCTGCTCTACGCCACCTGCTCGACCCTGCCCACGGAAAACACCGAGGTGATCGCGGCCTTCCTCGACCGCACCCCCGGCGCCCGCGAGCTGGACCTGGCAACCGACGCCGGCATCCGCCAGCCACACGGCCGCCAGCTGCTGGCCCAGGAAGGCGGGCACGACGGTTTCTACTACGCCAAGCTGATCAAGATCGCCGCCGCACGCGGTTAACAAAAAGGGAAGGGAGCGGATGAAGATCATCATCCTCGGCGCGGGACAGGTCGGCGGCACGCTGGCCGAACACCTGGCCAGCGAAGCCAACGACATCACCGTGGTGGATACCGATGGCGACCGCCTGCGCGATCTCGGCGATCGTCTGGATATCCGCACCGTCCAGGGCCGCGGCTCGTTCCCGACCATCCTGCGCCAGGCCGGCGCCGACGACGCCGACATGCTGGTGGCGGTGACCAACAGCGACGAGACCAACATGGTCGCCTGCCAGGTCGCCTATACGCTGTTCCATACGCCGACCAAGATCGCCCGGGTTCGCGAATCGGCGTACCTGACCCGCGCCGGCCTGTTCGACAACGAAGCCATCCCGGTCGACGTGCTGATCAGCCCGGAGCAGGTGGTCACCCACTACATCAAGCGCCTGATCGAACATCCCGGCGCCCTGCAGGTGATCGACTTCGCCGAGGGCAAGGCCCAGCTGGTGGCGGTCAAGGCCTATTACGGCGGGCCGCTGGTGGGCCAGCAACTGCGCCAGATCCGCGCGCACATGCCCAATGTGGAAACCCGGGTGGCCGCGATCTTCCGTCGCGACCGGCCGATCCTGCCGCAGGGCGATACGGTGATCGAGGCTGACGACGAGGTGTTCTTCATCGCCGCCAAGGCCGATATCCGTGCGGTCATGGGTGAATTGCGCCGCCTCGACGAAGGCAACAAGCGCGTGGTCATCGCTGGCGGCGGGCAGATCGGCGAACGCCTGGCGGAGGCCATCGAAAGCCGTTACCAGGTGAAGATCATCGAGATGAGCCCAGCACGTTGCCGCTACCTCTCGGACACCCTCGACAGCACCGTGGTCCTCCAGGGCAGCGCCTCGGACCGCGACCTGCTGCTGGAAGAGAATATCGCCGATGCCGATATCTTCCTGGCCCTGACCAACGACGACGAGGCCAACATCATGTCCTCGCTGCTGGCCAAGCGCCTGGGCGCGCGCAAGGTGATGACCATCATCAACAACCCGGCCTACGTGGACCTGGTGCAGGGCGGCGAGATCGATATCGCCATCAGCCCGCAGTTGGCGACCATCGGCACGCTGCTGACCCACGTGCGACGCGGCGATATCGTCAGCGTGCACTCGTTGCGCCGGGGAGCGGCGGAGGCCATTGAGGCGATTGCCCATGGTGACGCGAAGTCGAGCAAGGTGGTCGGCAAGGCCATCGAGGACATCAACCTGCCGCCGGGCACCACCATCGGCGCGATCATCCGTGACGAAGAAGTGCTGATCGCCCACGACGACACGGTGATCCGCACGGGCGATCACGTCATCCTGTTCGTCGTGGACAAGAAGTACATCCGTGATGTGGAAAAGCTGTTCCACGTTGGCCTGACCTTCTTCTAAGGAAAGACACCATGCGCGAATCGCTGGAAAAGATGCTGGCCAAGGGTGTGGATAACGCCCTGCTGCGCTTTGGCCTGGGCAAATCGTGGCTGGACGAGGGCAATGGCGCTGAGGCGGCAGTGCATCTGGCCCGGTGTGTCGAGCTGGACCCGAAGTATTCGGCGGCGTGGAAACTGCTCGGCAAGGCGTGGCTGGCGGCTGGGGATAACCTGGCGGCACGGGATGCCTGGGAGCGGGGCATCGCGGCGGCGCAGGCCCATGGGGACAAGCAGGCGGAGAAGGAGATGGTGGTGTTTCTCAGGAAGCTGGATAAAGCCGGCAACTGAGTTGAATTCATCGCTGGCAAGCCAGCTCCCACAGGTACTGCACAAGTCTCAAGGTCTGTGCTGATCCTGTGGGCTGGCTTGTCGGACCGCCGCACCGCAGCGATAGGGCCCTCAATACCAGCGAGCCTCTCCAGCCGGCCGCTTCTTGAAGCGCTTCATGCTCCACATGTACTGGCTCGGATAAGCCCGCACATACTTTTCCACAACCTGGCTCATCGCCGCCGCCGAGGTCTCGGTGTCGGTGCTGTACATCGCCTCCGGCGCCGCTTCCAGAATCACCTTGAAACCACTGCCATCCGGCAAGCGCAGGGCATGCAGGAATACGCCCACCGCCTTGCCGCCGGCCAGCATGTTCGGCACGAACTTGCTGGTCAGCGCTTTGGTCCCGAGGAACGGCACGAAGATCCCTGCCGACTCGGCCGGCTCAGGATCCGCCGGAATGCCTACCTGGCCGCCCTTGCGCACTTCCTTGATGATGCTGAGGATGCCTTCCTTGGTCGAAGGCGCTACGCGGTTGCCCAGTTGCACGCGCTGCTCGCGCAGCAAGTCATCCACAGCCTTCAACTTAGGCGGCCGGTAGAAAATGATCGGTTTGCACTGGCTGCAATAGAAGTGATTGAGCACCTCCCAGTTGCCCAGGTGGCTGGTGATGCCCACCACGCCTTTGCCTGAAGCCAGGGCGTCCTTCAGCACGTCCAGGCCCTCGACCTCACGCACCAGGTCGATGGAACGCTGCGCCGGCCAGATCCAGGCGCAGGCGCTTTCGGTGAAGGATTTGCCGATATCCATCAGCGACCGGCCCACCAGCTTCTCGCGTTCGACCGGGTCCATCTCCGGGAAGCACTTGGCCAGGTTGATGCGCACCACCTCGCGCGAACTGTTCGGGACTTTCCACATGATCCAGCCGATGGCCGCACCGACGCGCTGCACGGCGCCCCAGGGCAGCTTGGCAAACAGTCGCAGCGCCCCGACCATCAAGGCGCCCTTGAATTTATCCACAGGCAGGTTCCTCCATACACAAGCCGAGCATTGTACCCGTCAGCGCAGCAGGGCGGCGTATCGATCGCAATCGGTGGTGTGGTCCATGACCATGCCGGTAGCCTGCATGAAGGCGTAGCAGATGGTCGGGCCGACGAACGTGAAGCCGGCTTTCTGCAGGGCCTTGCTCATGGCCTTGGCTTCATCGGTAACCGTCGGCACCTCGCCACGCCCAGCGAAGTGATTGATCTTCGGCTGCCCGCCGACGAACGACCAGAGCAGCGCCGCCGGGTCTTCCAGCGCCAGCCAGGCACGGGCGTTACGCCGTGCGGCATTGAGCTTGAGGCGGTTGCGGATGATGCCGGGATCGAGCATGCGCTCCTCGATTTCCTCATCGGTCATTTCGGCCAGTCGATGCGGATCGAAGCCGAACATCACCTGGCGATAACGCTCGCGTTTCTTCAACACGGTGATCCAGGAAAGACCGGCCTGGAACCCTTCGAGCAACAGCATCTCGAACAGTTGCCCCGCGTCGCGCTGCGGCGTGCCCCATTCGTGGTCGTGATAAGCCTGGTACAGCGGATCGTCGGTACACCAAAAGCAACGAGGCATAAAGCACCATGGGTAGAGGCAGGGGCGAATCGGGTTATACTCCCGCTCTTTATATTCGCAGCCCTAGAAACAGGTGAATTTCGTGAGCCAGCCTACGCCAGCCGTGCGTACCTTCCAAGACTTGATCCTCGCGCTCCAGCAGTACTGGGCCGAGCAAGGTTGTGTGGTGCTTCAGCCCTACGATATGGAAGTGGGCGCCGGCACTTTTCATACCGCCACGTTTCTGCGCGCCGTAGGCCCTGAGACCTGGAACGCCGCCTATGTCCAGCCAAGCCGTCGCCCGGGCGATGGTCGCTACGGCGAAAACCCCAACCGCCTGCAGCATTACTACCAGTTCCAGGTGGTCCTGAAGCCGAACCCGGCGAACTTCCAGGAGCTGTACCTGGGCTCGCTGAAAGCCATCGGCCTCGACCCGCTGGTCCACGACATCCGTTTCGTCGAAGACAACTGGGAATCGCCGACCCTCGGCGCCTGGGGCCTGGGCTGGGAAATCTGGCTCAACGGCATGGAAGTCACCCAGTTCACCTACTTCCAGCAGGTTGGCGGCATCGAGTGCCTGCCGGTCACCGGCGAGATCACCTACGGTCTCGAGCGCCTGGCCATGTACCTGCAGGGCGTCGATTCGGTGTATGACCTGGTCTGGACCGACGGCCCGTTCGGCAAGGTCACCTACGGCGACGTGTTCCACCAGAACGAAGTGGAGCAGTCGACCTACAACTTCGAGCACGCCAACGTCGAGAAGCTGTTCGAACTGTTCGACTTCTATGAAAGCGAAGCGAACCGCCTGATCGAGCTGGAGCTGCCGCTGCCGACCTACGAAATGGTCCTCAAGGCCTCGCACACCTTCAACCTGCTGGACGCCCGCCGCGCCATCTCGGTGACCGAGCGCCAGCGTTACATCCTGCGCGTGCGCACCCTGGCCCGGGCCGTGGCCCAGAGCTACCTGCAAGCCCGTGCCCGCCTCGGCTTCCCGATGGCAACCCCTGAACTGCGTGATGAAGTGTTGGCCAAGCTGGAGGCTGCGGAATGAGTGCTCAAGATTTCCTGGTTGAACTGGGCACCGAAGAACTGCCACCGAAAGCCCTCGCCAGCCTAGGCGACGCATTCCTTGCCGGCATCGAGAAGGGCCTGCAGGCTGCCGGCCTGAACTACAGCGCCAAGCACGTCTATGCCGCACCACGCCGCCTGGCCGTTCTGATTCGTGACCTGGACACCCAGCAGCCGGATCGCAGCATCAACGTCGACGGCCCGCCCCGCCAGGCTGCCTTCGACGCCGAAGGCAACCCGACCCAGGCCGCCCTGGGCTTCGCCAAGAAATGCGGTGTCGACCTGTCCGAGATCGACCAGAGCGGCGCCAAGCTGCGCTTCTCCCAGCATATCCCGGGCAAGGCGACCGCCAGCCTGCTGCCGACCATCGTCGAGGATTCGCTGAACGACCTGCCGATTCCCAAGCGCATGCGCTGGGGTGCCCGCAAGGAAGAGTTCGTGCGTCCGACCCAGTGGCTGGTAATGCTGCTCGGCGACGACGTGGTCGATTGCACCATCCTCGCCCAGAAAGCCGGCCGTGAATCCCGTGGCCACCGCTTCCACCACCCGGAAAACGTGCGCATCTCCGCCCCGGCCAACTACCAGGAAGACCTGCGCAAGGCCTACGTCCTGGCTGATTTCAACGAGCGCCGCGAGCTGATCAGCAAGCGTACCGCCGAGCTGGCCATGCAGCAGGAAGGCACCGCCATCGTGCCGCCGGCGCTGCTGGACGAAGTGACTGCCCTGGTCGAATGGCCAGTGCCGCTGGTGTGCTCGTTCGAAGAGCGCTTCCTCGAAGTGCCGCAGGAAGCCCTGATCACCACCATGCAGGACAACCAGAAGTACTTCTGCCTGCTGGACGTCGATGGCAAGCTGCTGCCGCGCTTCATCACCGTGGCCAACATCGAGAGCCGCGATCCGAAGCAGATCATCGAAGGCAACGAGAAGGTCGTGCGTCCACGCCTGACAGACGCCGAGTTCTTCTTCAAGCAGGACAAGAAGCAGCCGCTGGAAAGCTTCAACGAGCGCCTGCAAAACGTGGTGTTCCAGGCCCAGCTGGGCAGCGTCTTCGACAAGGCCGAGCGCGTCGGCAAGCTGGCCGCGTTCATCGCCGGCAAGATCGGTGGCGATCCGCAGCGTGCTGCGCGTGCCGGCCTGCTGTCGAAGTGCGACCTGGCTACCGAAATGGTTGGCGAATTCCCCGAAATGCAGGGTGTCGCCGGTTATTACTACGCACTCAACGACGGCGAGCCGGAAGACGTCGCCCTGGCCCTGAACGAGCAGTACATGCCGCGCGGTGCCGGTGCCGAACTGCCGTCGACCCTGACCGGCGCAGCCGTGGCCATCGCCGACAAGCTCGATACCCTGGTCGGTATCTTCGGCATCGGCATGCTGCCAACCGGCTCCAAGGACCCGTACGCACTGCGTCGCGCGGCCCTGGGCGTGCTGCGCATCCTGATCGAGAAGCAGCTCGACCTGGACCTGACCGACGCGGTGAACGTCGCCGTCGAGCAGTTCGGTGCCAAGGTCAAGGCCGCCGGCCTGGCCGAGCAGGTGCTGGAGTTCATCTTCGACCGCCTGCGTGCGCGTTATGAAGACGAAGGCATCGACGTCGCCACCTACCTGTCCGTGCGTGCCCTGAAGCCGGGCTCCGCCCTGGACTTCGACCAGCGCGTGCAGGCCGTCCAGGCCTTCCGCAAGCTGCCGGAAGCCGAGGCACTGGCCGCGGTGAACAAGCGCGTATCGAACCTGCTGAGCAAGTTCGAAGGCACCATCGCCAGCACTGTCGAGCCGAAGTACTTCGACAACGCCAACGAGTTCTCGCTGTACTCGGCGATCCAGCAGGCCGACCAGGCCGTGCAGCCGATGGCCGCCTCGCGCCAGTACGCCGAATCGCTGGCGCGCCTGGCCGCCCTGCGCGAGCCTGTGGATGCGTTCTTCGAAGCGGTGATGGTCAATGCCGAGGACGCCAGCGTGCGGGCCAACCGTTATGCCCTGCTCAGCCGCCTGCGCGGTCTGTTCCTGGGCGTGGCCGATATCTCGCTGCTGGGGTAAGCCTTGAAACTGCTGATTCTCGATCGTGACGGGGTGATCAACCAGGACTCCGACGCCTACATCAAGTCGCTGGATGAGTGGATTCCGATCCCCGGCTCGATCGAGGCCATTGCGCAGTTGAGCAAGGCCGGCTGGACGGTGGCGGTCGCCACCAACCAGTCCGGCATCGCTCGTGGCTATTACCCGCTGTCGACCCTCGACGCCATGCACGCCCGCCTGCGCGAGCTGGTGGCCGGTCTTGGTGGCGAGGTCGGCCTGATCGTCCATTGCCCTCACGGGCCGGACGACGGCTGCGATTGCCGCAAACCCAAGCCCGGCATGCTGCGCGAGATTGCCGCACATTACCGGGTCGAGCTGACCGGCGTGTGGTTCGTCGGCGACAGCAAGGGTGACCTGGAGGCCGCGCTGGCCGTCGATGCACAACCGGTCCTGGTGCGTACCGGCAAAGGCGAGAAGACCCTCGCCAAAGGCGTACCACCGGATACACTGGTCTTCGACGACCTGGCCGCCATCGCCAGAACACTTATCCACACCTGACGCGCCGGCCCTTGCGGGCGCGTTCTTACTTCGAGCGGGCACGCCCGCAACGGTACACGCTGCTATGTCGATCCTGCAGGCGATCAGAATTTTCCTGTTCTATGTGCTGCTGGGGACCAGTTCGCTGCTCTGGTGCTCGCTGAGCTTCTTTGTCGCACCGTTCATGTCGTTCCCGGTGCGCTATCGCTTCATCAATGTCTACTGGTGCCGCTTCGCGCTGGTGCTGGTACGTGTATTCCTCGGTATCAAGGTCAAGGTGACCGGCGCCGAGAACATCCCCGAGCGGCCTTGTGTGATCGTGTCCAATCACCAAAGCACCTGGGAGACGTTCTTCCTTTCTGCCTATTTCCAACCCTTGAGCCAGGTGCTCAAGCGCGAATTGCTGTTCGTGCCGTTCTTCGGCTGGGCCATGGCCATGCTGCGGCCTATCGCCATCGACCGGGACAACCCGAAGGTCGCGCTGAAACAGGTCGCGAGCAAGGGCGACGAGCTGCTCAAGCAGAATGTCTGGGTGCTGATCTTCCCGGAAGGCACCCGCGTGCCTTTCGGTCAGGTCGGCAAGTTCTCCCGCAGTGGCGCAGCCTTGGCAGTGAACGCCAACCTGCCGGTGCTGCCAATCGCTCATAACGCCGGCAAGTTCTGGCCGAAAGAGGGATGGGGCAAGCGTTCCGGCACCATCGAGGTGGTTATCGGCCAGCCAATGTGGGCCGAGGGCTCTGGCCCGCGGGCCATCGCAGAGCTGAACGACCGCGCTGCGGCGTGGAACGAACAGACCCAGCGCGACCTGGGTTCCCTGCCGCCACAAGCCACCACCAGCGAAACTGCCTCGGTGGCCTGAGGCGATCTGTGGATAACTTGTTGACAATATTTGGATGATCCGTGAAAAACGAACGCAACTTGCTGATATTCATACATATTTCTGGGTGTGAAGGTTTCATGTAAATCGTGCATAAGTTTTTTCGCGGAATTAAAAAACCGGCTTTTAAGCCGGTTTTTTTGTGCATGGGTTCAGCTCAGATCTTGTCGATATCCACATCCCGGGTTTCTTTCAGGCAGAACAGACCTACCACCAGGCTGACCCCGGTAATCAGTACCGGATACCACAGTCCGTAGAAGATATCCCCGGTGTATACCACCAGGGCGAAGGATACGGTTGGCAGGAATCCGCCGAACCAGCCATTGCCGATGTGATAGGGCAGGGACATCGATGTATAGCGGATGCGGGTCGGGAACAGCTCGACCATCACCGCCGCCAGCGGGCCGTAGGTCATGGTGGCGATCAGGATCATCACCACGATCAGCAAGACCACCATCGGCTGGTTGACGTTGGCAGCCTCGGCCTTGGCCGGGTAGCCGGCCTTGTCGATGGCGGCACGCAGGGCTGCTTCGTCGAAGCCGTCGATGCGCTGCTCGCCAACGGTCACCGCCACGGCACTGCCGGCTGGCAGGGCTTGCGAGCTGTAGGGAAGGCCCTGCTTGACCAGGAAGGTCTTCACCTTGTCGCACGGGCTGTCGAAGCGTGCCTTACCCACAGGGTCGAACTGGAACGTGCAACCGGCCGGATCTGCGAGTACCACAATAGGCGCCTGGCGGCTGGCGGCGTCGATCTGCGGATTGGCGTAATGACTCAGGGCCTTGAACAGCGGGAAGTACAGGACGGTAGCCAGCAGCAGGCCAATCATCAGGATCGGCTTGCGCCCCACGCGGTCCGACAGCCAACCGAAGAAGACGAAGAACGGGGCGCCGATCACCACGCTGATGATCAACAGCGAGTTGGCCTGGGCCGGGTCCATCTTGAGCATCTGGGTCATGAAGAACAGCACGTAGAACTGGGCGGTGTAGAAGGTCACCGCCTGTCCAGCGTTGATGCTGAACAGCGCGGTCAGTACCACCTTCAGGTTCGGCCAGGAGGTGAACGACTCGCGGATCGGTGATTTGCTCACCTTGCCCTGGGCCTTCATTTTCACGAAGGCTGGCGACTCGTGCATGCTCATGCGGATCCAGGTAGAGATCGCCAGCAGCACGATGGAAAGCAGGAATGGCAAACGCCAGCCCCAGGTTTCGAACTGGTCGCCACTGATATACCGGCTGCCCAGTACCACGATCAGCGAAAGCAGCAGGCCGAGCGTGGCGGTGGACTGGATGAACCCGGTATGGAAACCGCGCTTTCCGGGTGGCGCGTGCTCGGCCACATAGGTAGCCGCGCCGCCGTATTCACCCCCCAGCGCCAGGCCCTGGAGCATGCGCAGCACGACCAGGATGATTGGCGCAGCGATGCCGATGCTGGCGTAGGTGGGCAGCAGGCCGACAGCGAAGGTCGACAGGCCCATGAGCACGATGGTGACCAGGAAGGTGTACTTGCGCCCGATCATGTCACCGAGGCGACCGAACACCAGGGCACCGAAAGGCCTGACCAGGAAGCCTGCGGCAAAGGCCATCAGCGCGAAGATGAACGCCGTGGTGTCGTTGACCCCGGCGAAGAATTGCTTGCTGATAACCGCGGCCAGGGCCCCGTAGAGAAAAAAGTCATACCACTCGAAAACCGTCCCGAGGGATGACGCGAAAATGATCTTGCGCTCTTCGCGACGGCTGTTGGCCGTCGTGGTCGCGCCCTGTTGCTGGAGGGTGTCCGACATCGTGCTGTCCTCGGCCCCGTCGTGGGGGCACAGTGATTATTGTTGTTGTCCACTGTCGACACCGGTCGACTGCTGCCGGTGTCACTCTTGCGCGCCGCCCGGCCAAGGCTCAGGGCGTCGTTATCGTTGCTCGGTCACTACGCTTGCCAGCGGCCTCATGGCCCTGGCGAATCAGTTGCGCGGCCTTCTCCGCGATCATCAATGTGGGGGAACAGGTGTTGCCGGACACTATGTTCGGCATGATCGAGGCATCGGCGACCCGCAGGCCGGGCACGCCATGCACCCGCAATTGTGCGTCCACCACATCCAGCGGACCGCTGCCCATGCGGCAGGTTCCGGCCGGGTGGAAGATCGTGGTGCCGATCTGGCCGGCGGCCTTTTGTAGTTCTTCTTCGCTATCCAGCGCTGCGCCCGGCAGGTATTCCCTGGGCGAGAAGGGCGCCAGGGCAGGGGAAGCGACGATGGCGCGGGTCAGGCGGATGGCTTGGGCGGCAACCTTGAGGTCTTCGGCTGCGCTGAGGTAGTTGGGGTCGATCATCGGCGCCACGGACGGATCGGCGGAGCGGATATCCACACGCCCGCGGCTGACCGGGCGCAGGTTGCACACCGAGGCGGTGAACGCGGCGAAGCGGTGCAGCGGTTCGCCGAAGCGGTCCAGTGACAGCGGCTGGACGTGATACTGCAGGTTGGCCGAGGTCTGCTCCGGACCACTGCGCACGAAGGCCCCCAATTGACTCGGCGCCATCGCCAGTGGTCCGCTGCGGTCATAGAGATAACGCAGGCCCATGCCCATCTTGCCGAACAGGCTGTTGGCAACCTGGTTGAGGGTGCGCACGTTATCCACCTGGTAGATCAGGCGCAGTTGCAGATGGTCCTGGAGGTTACCGCCGACACCCGGCAGTTCGTGCTGTACGCCGATGCCCAGGCGTTCGAGCAACGGCCGCGGACCGATGCCGGAGCGCTGCAGGATGCCCGGAGATCCCACGGAGCCGGCGCACAGCAGGATCTCGCGACGGGCGCGGAAATCCTGCCACCGACCCTCCCGACGTGCCCGTATCGCCGCCGCACGACCGTTCTCGAGGAGCACCCGATCGACTTCGACGCCGGTGAGCACGTCGAGGTTGGGACGGTCAGCGACAGGACGCAGGAAGGCTTTGGACGCGTTCCAGCGTACGCCGGATTTCTGGTTGACCTGGAAGTATCCACAACCCTGATTATCGCCACCGTTGAAGTCATCGACGCTGGCGATACCCTGCTGGGCCGCAGCCTCGCGAAAGGCGTCGAGGATCGGCCAGGAATAACGCTGCCGTTCCACCCGCCACTCGCCTTCGCTGCCATGAATGTCCGAAGCCCCGGCAAAATGCTTTTCGCTGGCCTTGGACAGCGGCAGCACATCCTTCCACGCCCAGCCGGGGTTGCCTTCCTCTGCCCAACGATCGTAATCGCCGGCCTGACCACGCATATAGATCATGCCGTTGATCGACGAACAGCCACCCAGGACCTTGCCCCTTGGATAGCCAAGGCTGCGTCCGGCAAGGCCAGGCTGGTTCTCGGTCTTGAAGCACCAGTCGGTGCGGGGATTGCCGATGCAGTAGAGGTAGCCCACCGGAATATGAATCCAGGGGTAGTTGTCGCGACCTCCCGCTTCAAGCAGGGCGACACGGCAACCGGGATCGGCGGAAAGCCGGTTGGCCAGCAGGCAGCCAGCCGGGCCGGCGCCGACAATGACGTAGTCGTAGGACAGTTCGGCTGATGGCATTTCAAACCTCTCGCCTGATTTTTATTCTTGTCTTGCCTCAGTGTTGTTGATTACTTTCGAGTTGAAAACGAGAGATTTCACTCAACCGTTGTGCGTTTTAGCACAGCGCCAACGAGGCCAGCGATGAATGGGACCAACATGTTCGACTGGAATGATCTGCGGTTTTTTCTCGAACTTCAGCGCAGCGGCCGCCTGCTGACCGCCGCCAAGCGCCTCAATACCACCCACAGTACCGTGGCCCGGCATATCGAGAATATCGAGCAGAGTTTGGGCACGGCGCTGTTCGTCCAGCATGCCCAGGGCTATGAACTGACCCCATCCGGTCAGGCTCTGCTCAAGCATGCGGAGGCGATGGAGAACGTCGCGCTGCTGGCGCAGGAGGAGATCACCCAGGCGATTACGCCGCTCGGCAAGATTCGCCTGGGGGTCACCGAAGGCATCGGTATCGTGTTCTTCACTCCACGACTGAGCGGGTTGTTCGAACGCTATCCTGGGCTGGAGGTAGAACTGGTGGCGGTGCCGCGCTTCGTCAGCATCATCAACCGCGAGGCAGAAATCAGCATTCACCTTGAGCGGCCCAACGCCGATCTGTTGATCACCCGCAAGCTCACCGACTATCGCCTGGCGCTCTATGCCAGCCGCGAGTATCTGGCCCGAGCGCCCGCTATCAACAGCCGCGAGGACCTCGCTCGGCACAGCTGGATCGGCTATGTCGACGACCTGCTGTTCAGTCAGGAATTGCTGTTCCTGCACAGCTTCTGCAGGGCGCCGAACGTGGTGTTCCGCAGCACCAGTGTGATCGCCCAGCAGCATGCTGCTCGGGCGGGGTTGGGTATTGCGGTGCTACCCAACTACATGGCCCGGCACGACCCTGAACTGGTGCGCATCCTGCCCAGCGAAACCATCCAGCGCAGCTACTGGATCAGTACCCGCCGCGAACTGCACAAGTCCGTACGCCTGCGGGTGGTCTGGGATTACTTGCTGGCGCTGTGTGCCGAGGAGCAGGGCGAGCTATTGGCCGAGTAAGGGATACTAGGGATGTTTCACGTGGAACATTGCGAAATCTCGCGGCGTTATAAATGAAGAAGGCCAACCCCATAGGGTTGGCCTTCTTCATGCTTTGGTGAACTTCTCCCGAGTAATGTAGGTTCACAAAATAGGTGATAGGCCAGACCCCGTGAAATTGGAATCTTCGCCATTTTTTTTGTGAAATGAAGGGGTGCTTTTCACAGAAAAGCCGAGAAATCCCTACTCACCAATCACAAAAGTTGATTGGCCTGGAAAGGGCCGTTTACGACCGACGCGTGACTTTTCGGTAAGGGATGAGGAGTAGTCGCAGCGATCCTTTAGCTCCTAGTCTGGCGACCTTGGGTTCAGAATCCGACTGGCAATGCCCGCCGTCACTACTTCAGAGGAACCAGCTTCCTCTGCTGCCAAAATTGCGGGGGGCTCATGCTGGTACCCAGGCCCGACAAATGCGCAGTTGCAGCCCTCAATTGCAAGGCTATCCAAAGCGGCACGCGTGTCAATCAAGATCTGATGCATGACGATGGCCGGCCTCACGGAGGTGAAACCGGAGATTCAGATTGACTAAACCGACCCCGTAGACACCAACCTCCACGAAGGCCGCTATCGACCCAAAGCTGTCCTTCAAGAAAGGCAGCTAACGGCGAGAAGCGGTCATTTTGTATCTACAGGTTTCGGGGCGATTCACTCGTCTGATGCTCAGGAGCACCAGGATGGGCGTCAAGGAGGTGGTCATCTTGAGGTGGACTATGCTGACCAGTTGCTCTCAAATCTAATCGTGAGGTCCTCCATGGCAAACCCCAATCTGCTGGCTCTATTCAGAGATGAAGTCCTTCTGACCGGGCCTGAAAGCTCCCTTCCAAGCAACCTATCTCAGTTCTGGCTTGAGGAGCTCCAGAGTCATCTGGAGAGGTATTTCGACGGTTTGAACTCGGATTCAGATGCAGAAGAGAAGGATCTCGACATCTCTCTCCCACTCGCAGCGATCATCCACATCTTGTTCGCGAAGAATGGTGGGGAGGAGATATCCGAGAGCTCTGAAAAGCTGTACGAGTATTTCCAAGACTACCGGCTCGAACTGGCCCTTGAAGAGATCACGCGAAAGACTCATGTGGCTGCCGAGGCTGCAACCATTGAGACCATCTTCACCAACCGAGATGTCCTGGTGGAACAAGGCCCCCTTCTTCAATAGGTACCTCCACCGATGCCATCGCCGGCGGGCACGCTCCGAGGCATTGATGGAATGCATTTTGACGGCTGCCGAGATCAGCGAATGAAAGAAATTGCTGCGCCGATGTTCGATCTAATCGCTTTGTCGCTTCCACGAGGGTTGGGGTTTGGGGACAGCCCGCCAGTAGGGGCATGGCTTAGTGAGGACGGAATTTCTTGTGCCGCTCTAACCCGAAATATCCATTCCGGCAGCTTCGGAATTGTCACCTTGCGGCGTCGTGTCGATAGCGTGTGGGTGCTCCTCAGCCATAGTGAGCGCACCACTGGCGAGTCTGAAGCCCGCGCCTCAATCAGCCATTTTCTCTATACCCAAGCCCATCCGCTTCCACTCCCTTCAGGTGAACGACGACGTGCTCCTCTAAGCAGAATGGGTAAGCGCACACCAAGCGTGGTGTTCAAATCACTATTTGATCCAAGCCGCCGTATTGGGGCGTGGGCGCTGAATCAACTGTATCTCGCACTGCCATCCCCAGACAGAAATTGGGTTCCCGATTGCCAGACTGAGAATTTTCACACCCGCCTCTGGGAAGCCCACCTATTAGCGATTTTTCGTGAACAGGGACTCTTGGTCACCCAGCCTAAAGAATCACCCGATTTTCACATCGAGAATAGGCTGGGAGATGAGGCCTGGGTTGAAGCAGTGACAGCCAACCCGGAAGAGCGGTATGAGCATTTTGGCGCCTCGCCGGTCCCCCCCACCCGCTGACCGACATGAGCGTTTCTTAGGAGCGGCTGCAGAAAGGTTTGCGAGGACCATCCAAAACAAATTGGACAAGCGTTACGAATCCCTACCGCACGTGGAGGGTAAGCCGCTCATTCTGGCCTTAGCCGATTTCCATGCGCCCAGTTCAATGCTGTGGAGCAGGGAGTCGCTCATCAGCTATCTCTATGGCTTTGCAGTTCACTCATCTGCGCATCGTGGTACGCACCTGATAACTGTGGAGGAAGAGACATCTCTGCTATCAGGGCGCCCCAACGGCCTATTTACGCTAATGGAAAATGCCCATCTTTCAGCGGTCATTTTCACCAATGCCTGCACAGTGCCAAAGCTCAGCCGAGTGCCGATCTCAGGTGGAGCTCATCTAGACGGGTACCGATACTTGCGGTTTGGTGAGTTTTTCGACCGTTCTCCGGGAGCATCACGAGGTATCCCATTTCTGTTGGATGTAGCGTCCAGCGACTACGGTCAGCTCTGGCCGCAATATGGCTACGAGCCGTGGTCTGCTGAAGTGGAGGTATTCCATAACCCTATGGCACTATACCCGGTGCCTAATGAGTTGATACCAGAAGTCACCCACTGGAGAGAAGTAAACGGAAGAGTCGAGTGCGAATCTTTCTTTGATGTATCCATACTCCGATCCAGAACACTCGTCCTCAGTGCAAACGCTAAGGTTCCGTCACTCGATGAGTTGCTGACAGCAGCCAGTCCTCCAGAGCTCTGACGGCGGCGGGGTGGCCGCATCGTTGCCACGCAGGTAGATGAGAATTTCTCAGCAAGCTACCCAGCCAGGGGAAGGACATGAGATCCCCTGCGCAATTCAGGACCGTTGAAGCGTCACCTCTCTTCGGGTAAAAGCATGACCGTCATACAACGCTACAACAGCGTCATACCCGAGAGCATAGGAAGAAAAATGTCGATCCAAGGACTAAAACGATACTTTGGAAACAAGATTCACGCAGTGATAATGATGGCCCCGCTTAAGCGGGAAATGATACGCCTCGGCATATGCACCCTTATGGCGATTATTCTGAATATCATCTTGTATACCGGCGTTGAAGTAGACGGCACCATCAAGCCGTGGGCAGAAACCCCGATAAAACTGTTTGCATCGTCGATGTTATTCGCCTTCATGATCAAGGCTTTTCTGCCAGTTCTCGGCTGGACGATACTGAAAGCAATGCTGTTGAGTGCGAACAATGCCTTCAGCGGCATACTGAGTTTTTTGGGCAATCAGTTCACAGGCGTCATGTACTGTACCGGAATTATTATGGGTTCTATCACGATTAAATTGTATATGGTTTCCGGGGTTTTAGACTCTGAGTTTGCTTATCTGTCCGCAATCGTATTTGCTTCCGGGGTTTTATATTTCTATGTGCTGCAATGCGCCATTCAAAAAACAATGAGTCCGGCCCTGCGTACACCAGCAGTACCGCGTTAAACCACTAGGCTGTGACTATTCATCTCTGGTGCTCAGTAGGCGCTCGCTCTGCTGAACCCTCACCCATACACAACCATTAATGGACTGGCCCGCCTTCGACTTTATGAAGAAGGCGAGCGAGCACGTGACTGATTGCGCATGTATTCCGAGATGAGACTTTCGAAATTGATGTCCGCCTCCTCAACGAGAATATTGACGTGACAGTACAGCTCTTCAGGACCTCTGAGATAATTGAAAATCCTTGATCTAACGATGCCGCAAACCCCTTCTTTGACCGCCGTAGAGGGGAGGTTGATAACATCGCCAACGCACGGGATAAGAGCTAGGCCATGGTCGCTGTTGAAGACAATGTCAGCTGGACAGGCATCAATGCTGGCATCGGATTGTCCTTGCGAAACCTGCTGATAATCAATGCTATACCTCATGTACAGCCTACCTCATTTGTTGAGTGAGGAATCAGCGCCGCGGATCGTAAACAGAAACCTCAAGTTCGCAAGCGACGGGAGCATGTAGCGGATTTTCGGTACTAGAGAGCTTGGCAACTATCGTTTTTCAAGCACATACCCTACGCCCCGAAGCGTATGTATCAGTTTGGTCTCGAAAGGGTCATCTATCTTGGCTCTGAGTCTTCGAATCGACACCTCTACAACGTTTGTGTCGCAGTCAAAATTCATATCCCAAACCTGCGAAATAATTTGGGTGCGGCTCAGCACCACACCGGTATTACGCATCAGGTAATGCAGTAACGCGAATTCTTTCGTGGTCAGGTCAATGCGCTGACCGTCCCTGAATGCCCTGTGCCGGCTCTGATCAAGCTCCAGGTCAGCGACGCGAATGACCTCTACGGATGCAGGGTGATCTGACCTGCGCATCAAGGCGCGAACCCGGGCCAGCAGCTCAGGGAACTCAAATGGCTTGATCAGGTAGTCATCTGCTCCGTTCTCCAGCCCCCGGACCTTATCCGCCAGCCGGCTTCTCGCCGTCAGCATCATGATACGGGAAGGGCAGTTTTTACGACGCAACAACTCAAGGACCTGCCAACCGTCCATCTCTGGCAGATTTATATCCAGGATAATCAGCTCATATTCGTGCTGCTTAGCCAAGAATAATCCATCTGACCCGGTGTGGACGCAATCTACGACATAGCCACATTCCGTCAGACCTTGACGCACATACTCCGCAGTTTTTACTTCATCCTCAATTACCAGAATTCGCATGGGATTTTGTCTCGATATCACTGAGCAATTAACCGCGCACGCGCGCCGGCATTATTGAAAGGGATGGTAAATCAAAATGAGCGTGCCGGGGCTCAAATGACGGATTTGTAATTTCTAGGTAATACAGTTGATAGTCTGGCGGTATATCTTGTCGCGGTTTGGGTTTGACAGTTGCGGGCCCTCTCTCCAGCAGGTGATTTGACCTTATGAAGTATTGGGTTATTTTCTTCTTTGTGCTGGCTTCGTTCCGCTCAGATGACGGCGAGGTCGCTCACATTGAAGAGACTGGTCATTGGTGTAGTCATGAACTTCACCGGCATGCGATGCGTACAATCGAACGCCTACTTGAATTTTAGGCAAAAAAAGGCGCCCAATGGGCGCCAAATATCCACCTTTTACCAAAGGAGCACTTAAGCCACTCAAGGTGAATTCGTAATGCTCGTTTTACTAATAGGACCAGTTAATGAATAACTGGTCCAGTTAGCGAATTACAGAATCGAAAGCGGGTACTCAATGATCACACGGGTTTCATCCAGATCCGATTCGAATGCAGTGGCACGTGTGGTTGCCTGGCGCAACCGGAAGGACAGATCTTTTGCTGGACCGGTTTGGACAACGTATTTGACTTCGACGTCACGCTCCCAACGCTTCTGATTGTCGAGCGGGTTGCCGTTGTCATCAGTGCGCATGTAGAACTGGTTAGCGTTCGAGTAATCCGCGCCCGAGCCTCTGGCGTAGCGGGTCATGAACGTCAGGCCTGGAATGCCGTAGCTGGTGAAGTTCAGGTCATAGCGCAGCATCCAGGAACGCTCTTTCGGCGAGTTGAAGTCGCTGTACTGGATGGAGTTGTCGACGAAAATCGAGTCCGACTGACGCAGGTAGTCAAAATCGTCGTCGCCGTTGTTGCGCTGGTGCGACAGGGCTAGGGTATGGGCACCGTAACGCACGCCGACCTTGGCACTCCAGATGTTGTTGTCGAATTCACCCAGGCGCTTCTTACCTTCATCTACGGCTTTGTAGTAGTTGAAGCCACCGATCAGCGCCAGATCGTCGCTCAGCGGGTAAACCACGCTGGTGCCGGCGTAGTACTGATTCCAGACGTCTTTCAGCTGGCTGGCGTAGACGCTCACAGTCCAGTTGTCGTTGATCGAGTAGTCACCGCCACCGTAACCGATCCATGGCGAGTTGACCGGGCCGCCGTAGAACGTCACGAAGTTGTCGTTCAGGTTGCTTGAGACCGGCTGGCTCATCGCATGCAGACGACCACCCTGCAGGGTGAGGCCTTGGATGCTGGTGTTCTCAACGGTCACGCCGCGGAAGCTTTCTGGCAGCAGGCGAGAGTCGCCGGATGCAACGACCGGAGTCGATGGGAAAACATCACCTACTTTCACGATGGTATCGAACAAGCGGACTTTGGCTGCGCCGCCGACCTTGGTGTATTCGTCGCGAGCTTCGCCCTTGTTATCAACGGGTAGCACGTCGAAGGAGCTACGGCCGCCGTTGCGCCCATCACCGGTGTCGAGCTTGAGGCCGATCATGGCGAAGGCATCAACGCCAAAGCCAACGGTTCCCTGGGTAAACCCAGAGTTGAATTTGCTGATGATCGCGTGCGCCCAGGCTTCGGAGTAGCCGTTGGTGTTGCCCTTGCCACTGTTATAAGTGGGGGCAGTGCTGTCGCGGTTATCACGGTTGAAGTAGAAGTTACGGTTCAGCACTGTAAGGCTGCTGCCTTCAATGAAGCCTTCTGGCTTGTCTTCTGCCTGTGCCGAAATAGCATAGCTTCCAGACAGCGCAGAAACTGCCGCCAAATACAGTGGTACTTTGATTTTCATCCGATGCTCCTTTGATTCACGGCAGTTTTTATTATGTTTACCGGCGCGGGTGTCGTTAATTGTTCTGACCAGGCGGCGCGCCTAGCGTAGCGCGAGCTCATATTTGCAGGCCGAAGATAACGGGGGGGTGATAGGAAAATTACAATTTCGTCATCTACCTGTTGTTCGGGCCTTCGCACCGCGTGTTTGCCATCTCCGTTGCTTGTAACGAAATCATCGTGTCGGGTTTGGTTTCCCAGTATTTTCGGGCATTACAGGACATTCTTACGGAATTGTAATTTTCTAGCCACCCCTCTGATAGCTACCGCTCATTAGAGTGCCATCACCTAATCAAGTGGGGCTTGGCAGCTGTTTCGGCGTTCTCGCCAAGCTTTATCGAAGTTTGTGCACGAGGACCATCAAAGTGCCCCGGTATAACCGCAATGTCTTACCCAAGACCCCCGTCTCGCCCTGGAAGATCGCTGCACTCTGTGCAGTCATCTCTGGGTTGATGGCGCCTGCAGCCCTTGCCCAAAGCATCAGCTTGCCCCAGGCGCTTTCGACGGCCATGGATGCCAACCCAGACCTGGCCGCGGCCAGGCAAGAAATTGGGATCGCTGATGGTGCTCGCAAGCAGGCCGGGCTTATCCCCAACCCCACAATCTCGTATGACGTGGAAGACACCCGTCGTAACACCAGCCAGACGACTGTCTCTCTCAGCCAGACCCTTGAGCTGGGCGGTAAGCGGGGGGCTCGTGTTGACGTCGCCACATACGGGCAGACCGCCGCACAGCTTGAGTTAGACCGTCGCGTTAACGGCCTGCGTGCAGATGTCGTCCAAGCCTTTTACGCCGCGTTGCGGGCCCAGACAGGTCTCGACCTGGCCAAGCAATCTCTCGAACTGACTGAGCGCGGTCTTCGCATCGTCGATGGCCGTGTTCGCGCAGGTAAGTCGTCCCCAGTGGAGGCGACCCGCGCTCAAGTGCAACTGGCCGAAGCCCAGCTGCAAGTTCGACGTGCAGAAACGGAAAAAGCGACCGCTTACCAACAGCTCGCTCAAATTACCGGGAGCTCAGTCACCGTGTTTGATCGACTCGAATCGCCAACCCTCTCCCCGGGCTTGCCACCTCGCACTGAAGATCTGCTGGCTAAGCTCGACCAAACAGCAGAAATGCGTCAGGCCGTGGTGCAGATAGACAAGAGCGATGCCTCGCTCGGCTCAGAGAAAGCTCAGCGTATCCCGAACCTTACTGTCAGTGTAGGTAGCCAGTACGACCGCTCTGTGCGCGAGCGGGTCAACACTGTGGGCCTGTCTATGCCTTTGCCGCTGTTCGATCGTAACCAGGGCAACATTCTTTCCGCTTCTCGTCGTGCAGATCAGGCCCGGGACCAGCGCAATGCTGTTGAGCTGCGCCTGCGCACCGAAACCCAAACCGCGTTGAACCAATGGTCCACCGCCATGCAGGAGGTCGAGTCCTACGACAAGACCATTCTGCCTTCAGCCCAACAAGCCGTAGAGACCGCAACCCGCGGCTTCGAGATGGGCAAATTCGGTTTCATCGAAGTGCTGGATGCCCAGCGCACCTTGATCGTCGCTCGTGGCCAATACCTCGAATCGTTGGCAGCGGCGACCAATGCGCGTGCGCAGGTGGAAAGGGTTTATGGCGAAGTCGGCTCAACCGCCGGCACTCGCTGAACGGGCCAAACATTTTCTTCGGCACACAGCCTTGAACAAGCCGGTGCCTACGATCAGCAGGAGTAGCAATGGATAACAAACGCAAGATCGCCCTCGCGGTAGCCGCTGTGGCAGCCCTCGGATTTGGCAGCCTTGCCTGGAACAACAGTTCCGGACAGCAGGCCGCCAGTACTGCCGAGCATGGCGCTAACGATGGCCATGGCGACGAAAAGAAAGCCGCATCTGCCGCCAAAGAGGAAGGTGATGAGGGCCATGGTGAAGAAGGCCACAGCGAAGAGGGCGGTGAAGAAGAGGGCAAGCTGACGCTCAGCGCTGAACAGATCAAGGCCGCTGGTGTTGCCCTGGAAGCTGCAGCGCCTCGTGACCTCGGTACCGTCGTGAGCTTCCCTGGCGAAATTCGCTTCGACGAAGATCGTACTGCCCACGTGGTTCCTCGTGTTCCTGGCGTTGTTGAGGCTGTCCAGGCCAACCTGGGCGAGACGGTCAAGAAAGGGCAAGTCCTCGCGGTAATCGCCAGCCAGCAGATCTCTGACCTGCGCAGCGAACAACAGGCCGCACAGCGTCGCGTCGAACTGGCGCGTGTGACCTTCGAACGTGAGAAGCAACTGTGGCAGGACAAGATCTCTGCAGAGCAAGACTACCTCCAAGCACGCCAAGCGCTGCAAGAAGCGGAGATCTCCTTGGCCAACGCCAAGCAGAAGGTCGGCGCAATCGGTGCCTCGGTTAACTCCGTTGGCGGTAATCGTTACGAGCTCCGCGCTCCCTTCGACGCCGTGGTAGTGGAGAAACACCTGACCGTCGGCGAAGTCGTCAGCGAGGCGACCAACGCCTTCATCCTTTCCGACCTGAATCAGGTCTGGGCGACCTTCGCAGTTCCGCCGACAGATCTGGGCAAGGTCACGACTGGCCGTGCAGTGAAAGTCTCTTCGCCTGACATGAACGTCGAGGTCGAAGGGAAGGTGGGTTATGTCGGCAGCCTGCTGGGCGAGCAAAACCGTGCAGCTACTGTCCGCGTCACCTTGACCAACCCCAACGGCGCCTGGCGTCCAGGCCTGTTCGTAAACATTGCGGTCACCTCCCAGACCGATCGAGTTGCCGTAGCGGTCCCTGAGCACGCTGTGCAGACCGTTGAAGACAAACCTTCGGTATTCGTACGCACCCCAGATGGCTTTGACACCCGCCCGGTAAAACTGGGTCGCCGCGACAATGGGTACGTGGAAATCATCGACGGTATTGAAGCCGGCGCCCAGGTAGCAACCAGTGGCAGCTTCACACTCAAGTCCGAGCTCGGCAAAGCTTCTGCCGAACACGGTCACTGATGCGAACTGACAGGATGATTTCTCATGTTTGAACGTATCATCAGATTCGCCATCGAGCAGCGCATCGTAGTAATGATCGCCGTTCTGATCATGGCGGGTATCGGTATCTACAGCTATCAAAAGCTGCCCATCGATGCGGTACCCGATATCACCAACGTCCAGGTGCAGATCAACACTGCAGCGCCTGGTTACTCGCCCTTGGAAACCGAACAACGGATCACGTTTCCAGTTGAAACGGCCATGGCCGGTCTCCCGGGCCTTCAGCAGACCCGTTCCCTGTCTCGCTCTGGCCTGTCTCAGGTCACCGTGATCTTCAAGGATGGCACTGACATCTTCTTTGCCCGCCAGTTGATCAACGAGCGGCTGCAGGTTGCGAAGGAACAGCTGCCAGAAGGTGTAGAGGCCGTCATGGGTCCGGTATCTACCGGCCTCGGCGAGATCTTCCTGTGGACTGTTGAAGCCGAAGATGGCGCGGTCAAAGAGGACGGTACGCCGTACACCCCGACCGACCTGCGCGTGATCCAGGACTGGATCATCAAGCCTCAGCTGCGTAACGTCCCGGGTGTGGCCGAGATCAATACCATCGGCGGTTATGCCAAGCAGTTCCTGGTTGCGCCGGATCCAAAGCGCCTGGCTACCTACAAGCTGACACTCAATGACCTGGTCGCAGCGTTGGAAAGTAACAACGCCAACGTCGGTGCCGGCTACATCGAGCGTAATGGTGAACAGTTGCTCATCCGTGCACCGGGTCAGGTAGGCAATATCGAAGACATCGCCAACATCGTGATCACCAGTGTGGATGGTGCACCGATTCGCATCAGCAGCGTTGCTGACGTCAGCATCGGTAAAGAGCTCCGTACAGGTGCTGCTACTGAGAACGGCCGCGAAGTCGTGCTCGGTACCGTGTTCATGCTGATTGGTGAAAACAGCCGCACCGTATCTCAAGCTGTCGCCGCCAAATTGGCGGACATCAACCGCACCCTGCCAAAGGGCGTGGTGGCTGTGACTGTTTACGACCGTACCAACCTGGTTGAAAAAGCCATCGCGACGGTGAAGAAGAACCTGGTGGAAGGCGCGATCCTGGTTATCGCCATTCTGTTCCTGTTCCTCGGCAACATCCGTGCGGCTCTGATCACCGCGATGGTGATTCCGCTGTCCATGCTGTTCACCTTCACAGGCATGTTCAACAACAAGGTCAGTGCCAACTTAATGAGTTTGGGGGCACTCGACTTCGGCATCATCGTCGACGGTGCCGTGGTTATTGTAGAAAACGCGATCCGTCGACTGGCTCATGCGCAACATAAGCATGGCCGCATGCTCACCAAAACCGAACGCTTCCACGAGGTCTTTGCCGCGGCGCGAGAAGCTCGCCGGCCGCTGATCTTCGGTCAGCTGATCATCATGGTGGTGTACCTGCCGATCTTCGCCCTCACCGGCGTCGAAGGCAAAATGTTCCACCCGATGGCCTTCACCGTTGTGATGGCGCTGCTGGGTGCAATGGTCCTGTCCGTTACCTTTGTTCCTGCAGCTATTGCCATGTTCGTCACTGGCAAGGTGAAGGAAGAGGAAGGCGTGGTCATGCGCACAGCTCGACTGCGCTATGAACCGGTTCTGCAATGGGTGCTGGGACATCGGAACATCGCTTTCTCGGCCGCAGTAGCCTTGGTCGTGCTCAGTGGTTTGCTGGCAAGTCGTATGGGTAGCGAGTTCATCCCAAGCCTCAGTGAGGGTGACTTTGCGATGCAGGCCATGCGTGTGCCTGGAACGAGCCTCACTCAATCTGTCGAGATGCAGCAGCGTCTGGAGAAAGCGGTGATTGCGCAGGTGCCTGAAGTTGAGCGGATGTTCGCACGCTCGGGTACCGCAGAAATTGCATCTGACCCGATGCCGCCGAACGCCTCTGACGCCTACATCATGCTCAAGCCTCAGGATCAGTGGCCTAACCCGAAGAAGCCTCGTGATGAGCTGATTGCTGAAGTGCAGAAGGCCGCAGCGGGTGTTCCAGGAAGCAACTACGAGTTGTCGCAGCCAATCCAACTGCGTTTCAACGAGCTGATTTCGGGCGTGCGTAGTGACGTCGCTGTGAAAGTCTTCGGCGATGACATGGACGTGCTCAACAACACCGCCAACAAGATCGCGGCAGCGCTCAAAGCGGTCCCGGGCTCATCGGAAGTGAAAGTTGAGCAGACATCCGGCCTGCCGGTGCTGACCATCAACATTGACCGCGAAAAAGCAGCACGCTACGGCCTGAACATCGCGGATGTTCAGAACTCGATCGCTATCGCCGTGGGTGGCCGTCAGGCCGGCACGCTGTATGAGGGCGACCGTCGGTTCGACATGGTAGTACGCCTACCAGAGACCGTTCGCACCGACGTAGCGGGTATGTCCAGCTTGCTGATCCCGGTACCTGCCAATGCGGCACAGGGTGCCAATCAGATCGGCTTCATCCCGCTGTCCCAGGTCGCCAATCTGGACCTGCAACTGGGCCCGAACCAAATCAGCCGCGAGAACGGCAAACGTCTGGTTATCGTCAGCGCCAACGTTCGAGGCCGCGATCTGGGGTCCTTCGTTGAGGAGGCGACCGCATCGCTGGACAAGAAGGTGCAAATCCCTGCGGGCTACTGGACGACTTGGGGGGGCCAGTTCGAGCAGCTGCAGTCGGCTGCCAAACGCCTGCAGATCGTTGTTCCAGTCGCCTTGCTGCTGGTCATGACCTTGTTGTTCCTGATGTTCAACAACCTGAAGGACGGCATGCTGGTCTTCACCGGTATTCCATTCGCACTCACCGGTGGTGTTGTGGCGTTGTGGCTGCGGGACATCCCACTGTCGATCTCGGCAGGTGTCGGCTTCATTGCACTGTCCGGCGTTGCAGTACTGAACGGCCTGGTGATGATTGCCTTCATCCGCGGGCTAAGGGAGGAGGGACGAACGCTCAGACAGGCAGTCGATGAAGGTGCATTGACCCGTCTGCGACCTGTTCTGATGACAGCCTTGGTAGCGTCCCTGGGCTTCATCCCGATGGCTTTGGCCACCGGCACCGGTGCCGAAGTTCAGCGGCCATTGGCGACGGTGGTGATTGGCGGGATCCTGTCCTCCACCGCACTGACCTTGCTGGTACTGCCTGCCCTGTATCACTGGGCACACCGCAAGGATGAAGACGGCGACGAGGCCGAAGTGGTTAGCTAACAGCCTCCGCTAAAGAGAAGCCCACAACACGTGTTGTGGGCTTTTTTGTTTAAAGTGAAGTAGATGCACTTACCTTTCAAAATTGTAAGTTTCTCGTCATGCCGGTGATGCCTATGCATTGCTAAGGTTACGCCCGAGAAGTTTTGAAATTGAGAGGGTTTTATGAAAAAGCTAATTATCGCTGCTGCACTTGTTGTTTTCTCGGTGGCTTCGCAGGCCAACACTTTCTCCGAGAGCAAGCAGCTTCAATACACCAAGGAACACCAGACCGCAGTGGCCAAGTACGCGGAGAAAAATGGCAAGCCAATGCCAGAGATTCAGGATTACAAATATGGCATGAAGATAGACGTTGCGAAATTCGTACGTCAGTCGCAGGACCCCCGTACCTGCCAGGTCTATCCACGGTTGATGACCTTCGAGGACTCCCAGGGCACGCTCAAGACTGTTCGTTACTCGATGTATTCGCAATGCATCAACAACAAGTAGTAAACGATTTGAACAGAACAATTAGAGAATTCATAAATGCCAGGCAGTGCCTGGCATTTTTTATTACGCCCGATACCCCATAGCTTCGAAATGTTAACGCCTGGGCTCGGGCAAACCGTGCAATAGATCTTAGCCAACCAACAGAGACGGCTCCCCAACTGCAGAGGGCAATTGGAAGCCTTGACCCCAGAAGGGACGAGTTATGAAGAGTTTGCTTGAACGCCCTGATGACCAAGCCGGGCATGAAGGTCATAGCCATGAGCATGGCGGCATTTTTGGAATGAACACAGAGCTGATTTTCGCGCTGATCTGTGGTGCTCTCCTGGGTGCCGGAGCTCTCGCAGGAAAACTTGGCCTGATTGATCGTCTGCCTCTGATTCTGTACGTGTCGGCCTACGTGTTCGGTGGATGGTTCACCACTAAGGAAGCGGTTACCAACATCCGTCAGAAACGCTTCGAGATCGACTCGCTGATGCTTCTCGCCGCAGTCGGTGCCGCGAGCATCGGCGCCTGGGCGGAGGGGGCTCTGCTGCTGTTCCTGTTCAGTCTGGGGCATTCCCTTGAAAGCTACGCGATGGGGCGGGCCAAGAAAGCGATTGAGGCACTGTCCAAGCTCGCACCAGCCACCGCGATCGTACGCAGAGCAAATGGCACGGTGGAGATGCCCGTGGAGCTGCTGGTTCCCGGTGACGTTGTCATCGTGCGCCCCAATGACCGCCTGCCGGCCGATGGTTTTGTAGTCGTAGGCTCCTCAAGTATCAACCAGGCGCCAGTAACCGGTGAGAGCGTCCCCGTGGACAAGCAACCTGTTCCTGATGCCGAACTCGCACGCAGCAAGCCAGATGCAGTGGATGCAGCCTCGAAAGTCTTCGCCGGTACCATCAATGGCGAAACGCTCATCGAGGTTGAGGTAACACGGCGCTCTACGGAGAGTACCTTGGCGCGGGTCATCAAGATGGTCAGTGAAGCCGAAGTCAGGAAGTCACCGACCCAGCGATTCACGGACCGCTTCCAACGCATATTCGTCCCGTTGGTTTTACTGCTGGTAGTCGGGCTGCTATTTGCCGGCATTTTCCTTGACGAGCCGTTCCGTGACTCGTTCTACCGGGCGATGGCCGTACTGGTTGCAGCCAGCCCCTGCGCGCTCGCGATCGCTACACCAAGCGCCATTCTCTCTGGCATCGCCAGGGCAGCCCGAGGTGGCGTGCTGATCAAGGGCGGTGCGCCACTTGAAGAGCTTGGATCATTGAATGCCATGGCATTCGACAAGACCGGTACCCTGACCGAAGGGCGCCCACGTATCACCGATGTAATACCCATAGGCGGCACGCAGATCGAGGATCTGCTAAACGTCGCCATCGCTGTGGAGTCGATGAGCGACCATCCGCTGGCTGCGGCAATTGTGCGTGACGGTGAAGAGATGATTGGCACACGGCGCCGATTCCAAGCCAAGAACATGAGCAACATGATTGGCCGCGGCGTGCGTGCTGAGCTTGATGGGCAGTTCGTCTGGATTGGCAAGGTCGAGATGTTCGGTACCAATGGTATTCCCGCACTCAGCAAGGCAGCCCTGGAGGCTGCGGAGCGTCTACGTCAGTCAGGCCGTACCACCATGGTGGTACGGCGTGCTGACAAGGATCTGGGCGCTATCGGGCTATTGGACACACCCCGGGAGGGGGCCAAAGAGGCACTCCAGAAGCTTAGAGAGATGGGCATCGAACGCATGGTCATGATTTCTGGAGACCACAACCGCGTTGCAGAGGCTGTAGCCAAACAAGTTGGCTTAGATGAAGCGTGGGGAGACCTGATGCCGGAAGACAAGGTCAAGGCCATCAAAAACCTGCGCCTTAGCGCCAAGGTGGCCATGGTGGGTGACGGCGTCAATGATGCCCCTGCCATGGCCAGTTCGAGCGTTGGTATCGCAATGGGGGCTGCTGGATCTGATGTTGCCCTGGAAACGGCTGATATCGCGCTTATGGCTGACGACATCAGGCAACTCCCATTTGCGGTGGGGCTGAGCCGTCACACGCGATCGATCATCCACCAGAATCTGTTCGTCAGCTTGGGGATTGTGGCCATCCTGGTTCCGTCCACCATCATGGGCTTGAGCATTGGTGCCGCTGTTGCGATCCATGAGGGCTCCACACTGTTGGTCGTCTTCAACGCCTTGCGCCTGTTGGCCTACCGCAGAAGCACCTGATCCCTGAGCTTCAATCATGAAGCTAAGCAGGGAAATGACCTGAAGTAGAAGTACGGGTCGTGCGCGATCAGCGCACGACCCGTACTTTTCTCTCACTCGTCGATCCCGATGCGCTTGAGGCTTTCAAGGGCCTTTCCGCACTCAGGTGAGCCATGCCGTAAGCCGCAGGCCAATGCAGCTTTGAGGCTCATGACACCGGCTACGAAACCGACTTGATTGCCGACTCCGTGTCCGTCCGCAAATCCCTGATCATACGCAATCTCGACAAGCGCATTGATCGCCGCCAGGGTGTCCTGTTTGTTTTTACTCTTTTGCATATCTACTCCGCGAGCATTCAGCTCATATCGCTCGGTTAGGTGGCGGCGCCTTCAGGTTTGGGGTGAGCGAATCCCGCTCCCATAGCCAATCCCTAACGGGGGGCTCAGCCCGCCACCGTAAGGAAAATCAGCTATTGAGAGCAGATGACTCGTTTTGGTCACCCGTGCTGCTCGCCTCACCGCATTGGCACTGAGTGGGTACATCCGGGTAGTCGCTGTGATTCTCAATGAACAGCGTTCGGCAGGTTTCGCACCCATAGATCCGGGGCAGGGATTTAAGGCCGCTCGGAAGCACGTCACTCAGAGGCTCGTTATGCCAAGGAGCCCCGTCAAGGATTCTTGAACGCAGGATGTTTCCCAGGCGCCAGGTGTCACTTTGTGCGCGCCAGGACCACATCGGCGCAGAAAGCGAATACTGGATGAAGGTCTCTTGTGACTGCCTGGATAGCGGGTACTTGGGGCGGGTCCAGCCGGAATCGATGATGCTGAACCCCATGCCCATTTCTGCGCTCGGGTGGGTCTTTTCACCAAAGAAACGGTCATGCGTCGCTGGAGCCGTCGCATGATGGTCAGTCGGTGGGAATACCCACAGATAACACTCATCCCGGTTGACCATGCTGATGAGCTCGCTTGGCCCCCGCATGGGGGAATTTGCAGCCAGGGCGAAGCGATCCTTCCACGACATTTTGGGAGGCGGCGCAATACCAGCAGCGATGGCCAACGTGGCAGTCTTGGGGACGAAGCGATCGCCTAGCTCGTTCAGATCCAGGTTCTTGCAGAGAGCCTTGAAGGCCTTTTTGCGAGTCTTCGAGCTGAAGGAGGGGTCAAGGAGCAGGCGAACCTGGTTCACGCCGATTCCCGCAGTTCGTAGCACCTCAATGACTTCTTCAGCCACACCGACTGCTTGAAGATCGGTCAATCCTAAGCACGTTTTCGCCCGCTCGACCGCCGCGTAGAGGTTGTACTGCCGTGTCTCGTTGTCACGACAGACCTGAATTGGCAGCTTGTCTTGGATGGCAACTTGCGGTGCAACGGAGCCGATGGCCGCGTGGAACAGCTGGTGGAGGTGCAGATGAGAGTACGGGCGGCCAGAAGCCGAGAACGAGGCGTGCAGCTGAGCAGCGAGAGGTTGAAGCAGCTTTTTTGCAGACATGACTATCCCCTAATGAGCGACGTTGGGGTAGCTGCGCTTGTAGGGCCGTTAGACGCGAAGCTGGACGTCGAATCAGGTTCAATCATGAATAGGAGTCAGGTTTGATTTGCTTGCACGGCCACCATGCAAAGCCCGACGCGGCAATCACATCAGATTCGCCGAGCTTTGGCAAGAGCGGTCATCGGTAAGCGAAAGCAGGTAGGAGGAGGGCGCTCCATGCTTGATCACCTCCAGAAACAGGAAAGCCGGAAGCACGTTGAGCGCTTCCGGCTTTCTCACGTCAGACTGATGAGAGGGATCAGAAGACGTATTGCAGGCGGGTCACGATGGCATTGCCGCTGTCGTCGCCCACGGTGTTCTCGTTGTTGTCGGTGCGCACGTTGATGTAGTTGGCACTGACTTTCACCGCCTCGTTGACGTACCAGTTCACACCCACCGTGTGGCTCTTGGCCTTGCGCTCGTTCGATTGGTCCGCCGCGGTGACCAGGTTGCCGTCTTCGACCTTGATATCGTCAAAGCGGTAGAAGACTTCCCAGGCCCCCAGTTCCTTGTTCTCTGGTTTGATAGTGTCGAACTTGGCACCATCGAGCTTGTAGATACGCGGCTCGCCGGTCAGGGTGTAAGCCATCTGGGCGTAGTAACCGGAGGCCTTCATGTCGTTGTTGGCCTGGTCAGCTTTCAGCTTGCGGCGAAGGTATTCCGCTTGAACCGAGAACGGGCCGGTGGCCCAGGCACCTTCGAGACCCCAGACCGAGTCGTCCTTCCACAGGCCATCTTGTGCAGCAGCACCGCCAAACAGCGTGCGGTTGCCGTTGGTGCCGGCATCGCCGCCGCCATTGGTATCTACACCGCGGACGCCCAGACGCGAACGAATCCGGGTATCGACCGCACTGTTTTTGAGGTCGCGGTAAGCGTACTGAGCACCGACGTGCAGGACGTTGCCATCACTGTGCAGCGGTGCGAACACGCCACGTACGTTGTAGCGCTTGGTGCTGTCGCCATCCGAGTTGTTATTGGTTTCGCTGAAAACGCTACCGGAAACATAAGCCATGTCAGCGATGGTGCTGGTGGCTTGAACACCCATGCCGGCGTTGTCGTTGATCCAGTCCGCCAGGTCGTACGAGAGGTTCCGCTCCATGGCGGTGGTCCACTTCGAACTGGTGGCTTTCTCAAGACCGAAGTCGGTGTAGAAACGGCCAAAGCGCAGTTGCACCGGCTTGAAACCCGTGTAGGTCAGGCTGGCTTCGTCGAAGTAGCCGTCGGAGTCGTTGCCCGTGTTGCGGGAAAGGTCGTAGTTGAGCTGATACTTCCAGTCGCGGTACAGCACGCCACCGAGCTCAAGGTAGGCGCGACGGAAGTAGCCTGCGTCAGCGGTATCGCCATTCTTGGTGAAGACACCATCGAAACGGCCGTAGTCGGCCTGAACTCGGCCGCCCAGTTTGAAACTGAATTCCTTGTCAGAAGTCGATACTTCAAGACCGCCCTTGGTCTTCAGAACGATGTCAGCTCCGTCAGTGGTTACTGTTCCGGAGAATGCTTGCGAGGAAAATGTGCCTATTATTGCGGCAGCCAACAGCTTTTCCCGCATGTTCGAAGAACGGATCATTGCTTGCCTCTCGTATGTTAAGTGCTTAGCTACCGACGTTATATTTCGCCCTGCGCCGGCCTAAATTTATCTTGCAGATGGGAGCAGGCCACGGTTGTCACCCGCTGTAACAAGATGCCTTTGTTCTAAGCACTCTGACTAGGTTGCAAGCGAATATGACAGTTGTGTTTCTGTAGTGTTAACGGAGGAGTTTGAAACCTAACAAAACTGTTACCGAACAAGCCAGTCTTTCTTATCAAAGAAGCTCTTCTTGATCAATCTTCGAATTTCCAAAACCTGCGGATTGCGGACAAGCTTCGTTTTGATAACAAGATAGACATCTTTCTCCTCCAGGTCGTCCAGGAAACCCGGCACGGGTAGGATATTTCTCTCCAGTTTTCGGCTGTAGTCGGGCAGCACTCCAATACACGCACCGCCAACGACAAGGCCTCGTGATAGGTTGTAGCTCTTGACCCGAGTGGTACCGCCCTGATGCTCAGCCATTATCGATGCCCACTTTCGTGAGCCCGCCAAGATCTCTTCATCCCAAGGGACAACGAGCATGAAGTTGTGCAAATCCAAGCTCTCCACTGGAAGGGTGACGCTTCTTGAATAGCGGCTGGAAATGAACAGGGCGTGCCCAATCCGGCCAAGCCTTTCAAACCTATACGTAGGATGGCGATCAAGCGCGCCTTTATCATCTGGGCTCACCAAAGCGATACCCACATCGACTTCACACTCAGAAAGCATCTGCGTTGTGCATTCTGAATGGATTTCCAGCTGCATTTCGGCATGATCACGCACGTAGGCGACTAGATCGCGGTTTACGATGTCGTTCAGCACTGGCTCTGTGATCGCGATGGTAAGCCTGGGGACTTCCTTTTCACCGGACTTGCCAAGGCCGTCTGGGCCGAAGAGCTGGCACAGGTAATGGCTGACCCTCTCGCCTGTGCGGGTCAGGGCAAGCTTGTTGTGTTTGTAGACAAACACGGGAGCACCAATGTGCTCTTCCAGTTTCTCCAAGCGTTTCCGCAGGCCTACCACTGGCACATTGAGCCCTCGGGCAGCCTGTTTGAAACTGGCACAACGTGCTGTTGCGAAAAACTCTACGGCCAGCTGATCATCAATTGGCAAATCATCCAATATGTCAGGGCTGTAAGGAACAACGCTGCTTGTATATGTTTCATTTTGTGTAACCATTAGGTCCCCCTTAATTCGGGGAATCTATCTCAATGCCACCCGGTGTTTCCTTATCTTGTCAACATTGTAATCCACGGGTCATGCATGCGTTATCGGAAGGCTTTTATTTCGAAAGCGTAATTTTCAGGCAATCCCTCTGATATTGTAGCGTGCTAGCCTAGTGCGCCGACTTGTTACTTACCATATATAGATTCGGCTAATTACGCATTTACATTTAGTTCACTATTTTTTCACCTTTGCCTCCATAGGCTTTGGGCATGGAAAATCAAACCCCACCTCTTACTACCTTACTGATTCGTTATCTGGGGATCGGCTTCATAGCAACGGGAGTCCATTATGCGGTGTTCCTATTGCTGGTTACGACAGAATTCGTTACTCCGTTACTGGCCAGTATCTGTGGCGGCATGGTTGGCGCAATCGCGAGCTTCATTGGAAATAGGGCGCTCTGTTTTGTGGCAGATGGCTCTCGTAAGTTTCAGCCTGTCAGGTTTGCACTGGTCGCGTTAACCACAAACTTCGGCAATGGCGTGGGTATGTGGTTCCTCATCAAGTCGAATCTGTCACCGCTCATCTCCCAAGTCGTAGTGACCTTAAGCCTCACTGCACTTGGATTCATTGCACATCGTTTTTGGACATTCAATCATGCAGACATTACATCGCTTTCCCGAGCGCCCTGATCCCTTGTTAACCATCGTGGTCCCTTGCTTCCAGGAAGAGGAAACCATCCCCGAGTTCCACCAGCGAATCACCCGCGTGGTGAAGCGCTTACCCGTCTCCTGCGAAATCCTCTATGTCGACGACGGCAGTAATGACCGGACGGCCGACATTCTTCGCCACTATCAGGATGGGTCATCTGTACGTTGCCTGTCCCTGAGTCGCAACTTCGGCAAAGAGGCTGCACTGAGCGCCGGGATAGACCATGCCCGTGGCAGTGCGCTGATCTTCATTGATGTCGACCTGCAGGATCCACCAGAGCTCATCGCGGCCATGGTGGACTACTGGCAACGCGGCTACGACGTGGTGAACATGCAGCGCAACCTGAGAATCGGTGATTCGTGGTTCAAGCGCATGAGTGCCCGGGCTTACTACTGGGTCATGCAGCGCCTGGTGGAGAAGGTGGACATGCCGGCCGATGTCAGCGATTTCCGATTGATTGGGCCTGCGCCGCTGGCAGCCCTGCGGGCCCTGGATGAACGCTCCAGGATTCTCAAAGGCATGATCGGCTGGGTAGGCTTTCGTACCATCGAACTGCCCTACAATCGCACTGTTCGCCATGCCGGGAGCACCAAATGGAATGCAGCTGGCCTGTTCAATCTGGCCATCGAGAGCATCGTCAGCTTCTCTCGCAAACCACTGCGCATTTTCAGCCTCATCAGTTTCGGTCTTTTCGTCTCCAGCATCTGCTACATGCTTGCGTCGCTTGTGGCAGGCAGTTTCGACATCCATCACCTGATCGTCGGAATGGCTTCATTCATGTGCGTCGGTGTCGCCATGGTGGGGGAGTACCTGGGCGTGACACTCGCGGAAGTGAAGCGCCGGCCTCTCTATTTCCTGAAGCACAGCAACAAGGCAGATCCCGTGTCACTCCACCCTTCGATGGCTTCGATCGAGGGTAAGAAATGCTGAACCTGAAGAACGAGAGGACGCTGTGGTGGGTCCTGGGTTCGATTTTGCTATTGCGTTTGGTGGGGCTGGGCATCTACCCGCTGATGGACACATCTGAGGCCCGTTACGCTGAAATGGCTCGCAAGATGGTCGAGTTGAATGACTGGATCACGCCCATGTTCGACTACGGGGTACCGTTCTGGGGCAAGCCTCCGTTGTCCTTCTGGACCCAGGCCGCGAGCATGACGGTCTTCGGCGTTAACGAGTTCGCTGCGCGCTTCCCAGCGTGGCTACTCCACCTGGCAAGCTGTTTCATCATCATCAAACTCGGCACGCAGCAGATTTCTCGTAACGCCGGCATCTGGGCTGCCATTATTTTTTCCAGCACCACACTTGGCCTGGTCTCCAGCGGTGTTGTGCTGACTGACCCTGTTTTGTCGTTCTCGATTCTGCTGGCCAGCTACGGTTTCTGGCGTTGGATGAAGTGCGCCAGCAAGGCGGATGCCTACCTGATGTTCGCAGGTCTCGGGCTGGGCTTGCTTGCCAAAGGGCCGCTGACCCTGGTGCTTATGGGGGCGCCGGCATTCGCCTGGTTCGTTATCTACAAGGAATGGGGACGGGTACTGAGGCTTCCCTGGATTAGCGGCCTTGTACTCATGTTCGGTATATCCGTGCCATGGTATGTCGCGGCCGAGATGAAAACGCCCGGCTTCATGGAGTACTTCTTCGTTGGTGAGCACTGGAGCCGCTACGTCGTCAGTAACTGGGCAGGGGACCTCTATGGTAGTGCTCATGCCAAGCCGTACGGCAGCATCTGGATCCAGCTCGGATTGTCGCTACTGCCATGGGCCTTGTTTCTACCACTGTTGATCCGCAAGCGTGGATCGATGCAGCGCTTCAAAGCCTACCTCTGGCTGTGGGCCTTGGCGACACCGGTCTTCTTCACATTTGCAGGCAACATTCTGTGGACCTACCTGCTACCCGCGCTGCCAGCGTGGGCATTGCTGCTGTCTGCACGGGTCAGCGAAGTTGGCCCGAAGACCACCTGGGCTGCCGCTGCGAGCGCATTGGTGTTGCCAATCATCGGTGCGGGCATCATCTACGCCGGGGTACTAGAGGAGCGCCCTCAGAATCAGCGGGATGTGGTTCAAGCCTGGCTCAATGTGCAGTCTGCTCATTCCGCTCCCCTGATCTATCCTGGCCGCCGCTCATACTCGTCGGAGTTTTACAGCAGCGGGAAGTCCGAGAACATCAAGGATCCTGCCAAGTGGCCGCGGGATGGCTCGTTCTATCTGTCCAGGCGCTTGCGAGACAGCAAGGATGGTCTGCCCGCTGATCTAGCTTGCACATCGATCACCGAAGCGAACGCCAGCCAGCTCCTGCTGTGCCATTGGAAACGCCCCGCACAAGGTGCCGAGGGTCTGGCCGGAGAAAGCAATGCGGAAACGCCTCGCAAGAACGAAGGCTAAATTCCAAGCACAAAAAAGCCAGGTTTTACCCTGGCTTTTTTGTCGATTTCTTTCGTCATTTGAAGTCCTATTTAACCGCCGATTAATTGTCGGCTTGTTCCTTACCATCCTTGCTTTCTTTCTTTTGCTCTTGAGCGACTTGTTGTTTGTTCTGGTCCGAAGAGTCATCGCTCCATAGGCGAGCCTGTTCGGTTCGGAAGTTCTCGTTGAACTGTTTCGTTCGCTCGAAGCCGCCTTCAGCGTAAGCGGTACCCATGAGACCCAGCAGCAGGCTGCCAATAGCGATAGATTTGACAAATTTCATTGTGAACCTCGGTTCATACTAGGCCAACCTGATTAGCGGCCTTTGTTGGTTTGTAGTTTAGGAACGCGAAGCTAACGACAAGGTGAGTCAATAATTACAATTCCGTAATTTTGGCTGCAGATAGGATGCGTTAAATCTTCAAATCTGGAAGGATCATGTCTATCTCGGCACTGTCGAGGGCGACTTCGAATTTTCTCTTAAATTACAATTTTGATATCTAGCGCGTTAATTCAGCGCGGCGTTGTTGGCCGCCCTAGGAGATAGCCATGAATGACATAGAGCCCTGGGCAGTTGCTATCGGTGACTTTCGCCGCTGCACTGAAAAACTCACTGTCCAGCTCGATGAGCTGACCTCGCAGACGCGCACCTCCAGCGCTGTTCTGGAGAGGTCGAACGAACTGGTGGAGCAGGTGGACGCTGTCGGCCGGCAGATTCAGGAGGAGGTGCGAAAGGCGGAGAAGGCTTGGTCGAACGCGGAGGAGGTTGCCTTGCGCGCCGCTGCATCAGCGTATTCAGCTGCATGCCGCGGAGTCGACACCGCCATCCAGCCACTGATCTCGGAGCTTACAGCAGCGACAAAGGCGGCGGACGCCTCTATCCAGGAGCTCAAGCGGGCACCGGTGCTGGCCAAGCGTTATGTGATGGTGGTCGCCACGGCGTTCTTCATTCTGGCGCTGATCTGTGTCTACTCGACCATGCGCCTGATCGATGCCGCCGGCAGCGTAAGTGCTCAAGAGAAAGTGAATGCTCAGTACTTCTCACACCTGTGGAAAAACGCCAATCCTGACGAACAGAAGATTATTAAGTCGGTGATTCTGCGGTCGCCCATGGACCCTGTGGTCCTTCGGCACTGATGCATTGAGGCAAACAAAAGGCCCGTCGATTGACGGGCCTAATCGTGTCTGCGCAATTTAAGCGGCGGTCATTGCCGGCTGCATTTGCTGGGCTTCCGGAAAGTGAAGGTGGAACCAGGTGAAGTTTTCTTCGGTCACCTCCACGCTCGCCGATCCCTGGTGCAGACTCATGATCGACTGCACAATGGCCAAGCCAAGACCGGTACCGCCTTCGCTCCGTGCTCGGCTCTTGTCCACACGGTAGAACCGCTCAAACAAGTGCGCGTGGTGTTCCTTGGCAATACCACGGCCGGGGTTGCCGACACTCAACGTCGTACCGCTCGCACTATGCTGCACCTTAACGTAGACCGTGCGGCCGCGAGGGCAGTAACGGATCGCGTTCGAGACCAGATTCGAGACGGCACGTTGAACCATCAGGCGATTCCCGCGCACCACGTCATCACTGCCGGAGATCTGCAGCTGAATCTCGCCTTCTTCTGCTGAAATGCTGAAGAGCTCGCACACTCGCTGAACCTCGTCGACCAAGGAGACGGATTCGAACTCCACCATTGATGCTGGATGACTGACCTGGGCCAAGAACAGCATGTCGGAAACCATGCGGCTCATGCGGTCCAGCTCTTCTGTGCACGACTCCAGAACCTCCCGGTACTCGGAAAGCGATCGTTCTCTGGTCAAGGCAACCTGGGCCTTGCCCATCAGGTTGGAAAGCGGTGCTCGAAGTTCGTGAGCAAGGTCGTCAGAAAACTGCGAGAGCTGCTGAACCCCATCATCCAGGCGAGCCAGCATGATGTTGATGCCGTCGGCGAGCATTTTGAGTTCTGCCGGCATCCCATCAGTTGGAAGGCGATGGTCGAGGCTCTCGGTTGAGATTTTCGAGGCGATCTTGAGGAACTTGGTCAGTGGTAGCAGGCCTCTGCGCACAGTCCACCAGCCAATGGCCAAGATCAGTGCGAGGATGACGGGGGACATCATCAAGGCCCAGGTCAGCAACGCATCGAGCAGCGCCTCACTGGATGACTGGTCCATGGTCATATAGACGCTGACCTCTGTTCCATCGCCCAAACGCATGATTCGAGAAGCACTCAGCAGAGGACGGTCCTGCGTATCACGCCATTCGTGCTCTTTGGGCTGGGCCGCCGGCTGAAACTTGTGCACCTCCAGATTGACCTGTTTCGAGCCAATCGAGAGCAGGGGAGTCTGATTCTGTGAGGTATCGAATATGCTCACATACAGGTTGTTGTGGCCCATGACCAAATCGACAAGCTGATGCGCATCCGCGTTGACGCCGGAGATGTCCGGGATGGTGGACAGGTTGTGAGCCATCCCCGCCATCTTTACTTCCAGGTCTGCTCTGGCATTTCTTTCCAGAGCCTTGCCTACCATCAGATAGCCAAAGGTGGCGAACAGAAGCAGCAACGCTGCGCTCATCAACCCAACTTTTAACCCCAGCTTTGCAGCCAGGCTGAATGGCCTCATGCGCGTTCCTCAAAAACGTACCCAACGCCACGAAGCGTGTGAATGAGCTTGGTTTCAAACGGCTCATCGATCTTCGAGCGCAAGCGCCGGATGGCTACATCGATGACATTGGTGTCGCAATCGAAATTCATATCCCAGACCAACGAGATGATCTGAGAGCGAGTCAGCGCTTCGCCCGTTCGGCTCATGAGCAGGTGCAGAAGCGCAAATTCCTTGGTGGTGAGATCGATGCGTGTGCCACCGCGGAAGACGCGATGGCGGACGGAGTCGAGTTCCAGATCGGCAATTTTCAGCGAGCTCTTCTCGACTAACTCATCACCACGGCGTTGCAGCGAACGGATGCGAGCAAGCAGCTCAGGGAATTCGAATGGCTTCACAAGGTAGTCATCCGCGCCGCCGTCCAAGCCCTTGAGCTTGTCATTGATGCGTCCGCGGGCGGTCAGCATGATGATGCGGACCCGGCTGGTCTTACGGATGGTTTCCAGCAGGTCCCAGCCGTCGATACCCGGGAGGTTCACGTCCAGGAGGACCAACGAATAGACATTAGTGTTGAACAAGTGCAGAGCATCTACACCGTTGTGCACGATATCTACGACATACCCGCTTTCGGATAGGCCCTGCTGAAGATATTCGGCAGTTTTAATTTCGTCTTCCACAACTAGAACGCGCATAACTTATCTCAAGGTGTGAGGAAGGAGTTGGCCTAATCCGCCAAGATTATGGTTGCAGGCTGTTCGAAAGTTTGGCTGAGGGTATGGCATGTGGTAGTCGCTACCTCTGTCCATACGCCGGGTCACCTGAGGACGCTTGAATCTTAACGCGAAGAAGCTGGCCGCGGCGAAATCCTACAAATTTGTAATGTAGCCGCAAGATTTCTGACAGTCATGCAGGCTCCACCCCTAAGCATAGCGGATTCTGGGGCCTGCGGCGGTGTATGACAGATTCGCCTGGCAGGTGGAATCGGCCAGGACAGGCAGCATTTCGGTCGTTAGCTTGCAAGGACTGGTACTGGCCTTGGATCGAGGGCGCCACGCAGGCAGACCCCATGCACGGCCGCAAACCGCAGCGCCTTTCTGCAAATTAGTTCACGTGGCGGCTCGATATTCTCTCGAATAATTATCTTACAATCTATTACATGTCCAAATTGTAATTGCCCGATCATCTTGGTGTTAGCCTCCTTTGCTAGTTTAAGGGCAGCGGAAGAGGCATCGCTGCTTTGGAAATTGTCTCATTTCAAAGCAGCTTGGCAAGAGCACCGAGCAGTTGTTCGCGCCAGTGCATTCACCTGTAAACCATACGCTCCTTTGGTAGGTGAATTTTAGCGCCCCCCTACGGGCGCTTTTTTATTAAGGGACTTCTTATGAACACTACTGTATCAGCGATCGCCGTGTTTTTGCTCTTTACATCACTAACAGCCAATGCCCAAAGCGGTATGGAGATCAATAAACGCATCGAGCGTACTGCTAGAGAGGCTACAGCGGATTATGCTCAACGCGTAAAAAAGCCCATGCCTCAACTAGAAGACTACGCCTATGGCATGGACCTGGACGTTGGTAAGTTGGTGTATGTATCACCCAGTGTGCGGTACTGCGGTAATGTAAGAAGCATGATGACCTACGAAGACTCGAAAGGCGAACTGCACATGGTTCGCTACCTGGTGAAGGGCGAGTGTGTTAATAGCCGTTAAGACTCATCAAGATGATCCCTGCGGCCACCGGATCATAGAAGCTCAATGCCGAACCGGCGCAGCAGTATGGCGAAGCCTCCGAAGCTGGCCATTGTGATGAGGATGCTGCTGATCAGTGTCGGCCAAAAGCCGAGCTTAGGTAGCAGCAATGGAAAAGCAATAAACATCGGTAGGGTCGGAAGCACGTACCAGAACGTGTACCAAGCATGGTTGGAGATCTTCTCCATGCTCTGGTTCTCTAAATAGAGCCAGACCAACGTCACGACCGTGACCAAGGGTAGGGCGGCGACCAAGCCGCCCAGCTTGTCGCTGCGTTTCGCCAGCTCTGACACGAGAATCACTATACCGGCAGTGAGTAGGTACTTCGTGATGATCCAGGCCATCGCTGAGCCTTCTGGAGGTTGTTGACGAGGGCAGGCGAAGCCATTCACCAACCCCCTTGAAGCGCTCCTGCCGTTTACGGCATCCCTCACCGCATTTTTTTTGCAACATCACCCTCAGCCAGGAGGGTGATGTGTTTGCATGGTGTTTACCGATCGGTCAGTGCGAGGGTGAGGGAACGCTCTCGTGGAAAGCTGCCCGCTCGATCTGGATGGTGCAGTGATGGATTTCGAATGCATCGCTGACAGCATCCACGACGGCCGCCAACACAGCATCCCCATCTGCAGAATCCCGAACCACTACGTGCGACGTCATCACGTTACTGCCACTGCTGACAGCCCACACGTGCAAGTCATGAACGTCCGTCACGCCATCTACTCCGAGGATGGTGGCCTCGATTGCCGTAACGTCGAGCCCCCTCGGGACACCCTCCATGAGGATCCCCAGGCTTTCGCGAAGCAACTGCCACGTCCGCGGCAGAACCCAAAGGCCGATCGCCACAGCGACAATCGTGTCGACCCAGGTCCAGCCGGTGAAGCGGATGATAAGTGCCGCGATGATTACGCCAAGCGAGCCGAGCATGTCGCTCCAAACTTCGAGGTAGGCTCCTTTGACGTTGAGGCTTTCGTTGCTCGCAGATGCCAGAAGGCGCATCGAAATTAGGTTGATGATCAGGCCGGCGATTGCGATCCACATCATCGCTCCGGTAGCGATCTCCGCCGGCATGAAGAAGCGCTGGTAGGCCTCATACAAGATGTACATCGCCACCAGGAAGAGCAGCACGGCGTTGAACGTCGAAGCCAGAATTTCCAGGCGCGCATAGCCGAAGGTTCTTTTCTGATCCGCCGGCCGCTTGGCTATCTGAAGTGCAATCAGTGAGATCGCCAAGGCGGCAGTATCTGTGAACATGTGAGATGCGTCCGACAGCAGCGCCAGGCTGCCGGTAATCCACGCACCGATCACTTCTGCAATCATGAAGCTGCCAGTCAAGCCGAGCGCCATGATTAGCTTCTTCTGATGCCCCTCGCGTACTGCAGCGCTGCCATGGTCATGATTTGAACCCACGTATTTCTCCTTGCGCAGGGTTGTGGTCTCGTTGGCCTTCCTGTCTACCTAGCCTTAGAGCGTCGCTTGGCCACAGTGACTGCAAAATCTTGCTCCTGCACTCAGCAGCGAGCCGCAGGCGGTGCAACCACTCGATAGCGGTGTTCCGCAGTTTAGACAAAAGCGTGCTGACGGATCGTTGGCCGTCCGGCACTGCCTGCAGCCCTGCAGATCTTTGATGGGGGCAGGAGTGGGAGGGCGCCCGCCGTCATACACCTGATTACCGCCGTCGCAGCCCTGCTGCCGGCCATGGCGATCATATTGCTCGGCCCCATGTCCCCCGCTGTGGTGCTTGCCTCCACCGTGGTTTCCACGGCCATGGTGCCCGCCCAGGATGTTTTTGAAAAAGCTCATGGTATTCGCCCCTCATTGATGGGTGACATATTAACGAGCAAAAGTTGAAAATAATATTCTGCTCGCGAGAAAGACTTGTAAGTTGAATTGAAAGTTCAAAATTAGCCTACGACAAAACGAAACCGTTTTGTTTGTGAAATTAAATTTATCTAGCTGAGCGGAGCATTGCTTTTGGTGGGTAGTATCCCCCTAATTTTGATCATAGCGTGATCAATGACAATCAAAACAGCAGTAATTGGATTTCTGTCAGCATTGTAATCCCGAGGTCATCGTGTCGTTATCAGGTCCCGGAAATAATGCGCTCAGCGAGATTCATTTCTCTTTTTATCCCTATGCCTCACACATACTAAGCGTCCCCAACGCCTAGGGGCCTAAGGCCTCTGACGCTCCGCACATTGCGCAATCGCTCAGCATCTGTCGACGGTTTGCCTTGTAGCTCCCGCTAACTCCATAGCTACCGCCATGGATAAGCAGCTTCCAGAGTTTGATAATGACACCTTCCAAATCCATTGTTCACACCCTGTTAAGCAAATGGATCTTTGCTATTCGCAATGCGCGGCAGAAAGGCATCAGTACTAATTTGCTAATCGGCCTGGTGACTTTTTGGTTACTGCTATTCGCGAACGCTGAGCTCTGGAACGTGCTCTGGAAGCTGGTATTCAAAACCGATGAAGTGAACTGGCAGCTAGCGGCTAGCCTCCCAGTCATAGTATTCGCATGGGTGTTTACCGTTCTGAGCTTGCTGTCATGGGGGCGGCTGGCCAAACCCATACTGTGCCTGGTACTGATCAGCGCGTCTTTTGCGAGTTACTTCATGAATGCCTACGGCATCGTGATCGATTACACAATGTTCACCAACGTTGTGGAGACCGACGTCGCTGAGGCAACCGAGCTGCTGAATTGGAAGCTCGGTCTTTGGGTCGCAATGGTTGGGGTGTTGCCCGTCTACCTGATTGCCCGGGTTCCCCTCCGGCGCAAGCCTTGGGCCAAAGCTTTGGTCAGCAGGTTCATTGCTCTGTCGCTCGCTCTGTTGACCTTATCTGGCATCGCGTTGAGTCAGTACCAGTCGTATGCCTCCTTGCTGCGCAACAATCGGGAGATCCGGCTGATTCTGGTACCTACCAACTTGTTTGCGGCTGGCCATGGGTACCTGAAGCGTCAGCTGGCCTCACCTAAAACGCTGACGGCCATTGGTACTGATGCGGTAGTTAATCGACAGGGTGCGGCTCGTAAACCCAGGCTGCTGGTACTGGCAGTAGGAGAGACCGCTCGCTCCGCCAACTTCTCCCTCAACGGCTACTCCCGTGAAACGAATCCGGAACTAGAAAAGCGAAATGTCATTAGCTTCACGAACGTGAGCTCCTGCGGTACCGCTACCGCGGTCTCGCTGCCATGCATGTTCCTGGACGTGGGTAAGGCCCAGTACAAAGATGGCTTGGCCAAGAGCCGAGAAGGGCTGCTCGACGTGCTTCAACGCGCTGGCATCAGTGTCATGTGGACTGACAACAACTCGGGGTGCAAAGGGGTCTGCGACAGGGTTCCCAACCACAAGGCTGCCTCTCACGCGGATTCCCAACTGTGCACCAGCGAGGAGTGTAAGGACGGGGTGCTGCTCACGGAGATGCAAGACTTCATCAAGCGCCAGGAAGGCGATGCTGTCCTGGTGCTCCACTACAAAGGCAGTCACGGCCCGGCCTACTACAAGCGCTACCCCTCGCAATTCAAGAAATTCGCACCGGTGTGCGAGACCAACGAGCTCGACAAATGTAAGCAGGAGGAGGTGGTCAATGCCTACGACAACTCAATCCTCTACACCGATTATGTGACTGCAAATCTCATCGATATCCTGGCGGCCAACACCAAGTTCGACACTGCGCTGATGTACGTTTCGGACCACGGCGAATCGCTGGGGGAGGGTGGGCTCTATCTACACGGGCTGCCTTACGCGATGGCTCCTGACGAGCAAACAAAGGTGCCGTTGGTACTTTGGATGTCTGACTCGCTCGCGAAGAGCGAAAAGGTCAACGTGGGTTGTTTGAAAGCTCAAACCACGTCACCGCTGAGCCACGACAACCTGTTCCACACCGTGCTCGGCATGATGAACGTCCAGACGTCTTCGTATCGCTCAGCGCTGGATTTCACTGCCCCTTGTAAGCCCTTTGTCGGAGGCTCTTATTCTGGCCTCTGAATGTTCGATGTGGACCGGATCATCGGCCAGGCGGTTCTGCACCAGCCTGCTTTGACAGCTGAGAGAAGCTGGACTAATTACATAGCTGCATTCAACAACCCAAGCGGAAAAGGAAGTTTTGCATGAGCATCAAGCCAGGCCCAAAGCGCACCAATGAAGATGGCACTCCGGACAAAAGGCAGCGAGTCACCCCTGAAAAGCAGAAGGACCATCCGGACCTGAAACCCCACAAGCACAAAAAGGGGGAGTAAGAAAAAAGCAGCTCTCGGGAGCTGCTTTTTTTTGGGGCTGTGTGCAAACCCTCCCGACCGTCTCGCTGATCAATCGGACCGCGTCGTGAGTCTTCCGCTTGGCTTGATGGATTCTGAAGCTACCTCCGGATCGGTTATCCCTTCAGTGCGGACGACGAGACTGATATCCCAGAGCGTTGAGCTGATACTCGCTGACAGCCCGAAATTGTGATTCTGCGATTTGACGCAGGCGCTCAACCTCTTCGGCAGATGAGCCAGAAGCCTGCGCCTCGTGGTATTGCTTCATCGCATCCACTGCGTCGGTATACATGGGGTGGTCGGGGAGAAGAGCTGGTATCTTTTTCGTCATGTAGCGGCAGGTCCTCACTGGATAGTCGACGGTGGTTTACCTGCTTTGAGGAGCTGAAAATCAATGACCGCCTGATAGAGCGAATCTGCCAATAGGTGAAGACGCTGTACCTCAAGGTCTGGCAATCCAGCAGCCTCCGCTTCGTGGGCCTGTCGGATAGCTTCAAGCGCTTGCCTCATCAGTGGCTCACCAGCCTCGACCATTCCAATGAATGTGCGCTTCACAACATTTTGCTCCATTCAGCTGAAGATGAATTATAGGACACCGCGGCGTGGCAAGGCCCCGAGCAGCACAGGTGTTCGACGTCCGGCTGAACGAACCAATGAGGAGCGCGCTGGCCTGGGGAGTGGCCAGGGCGCGTGTCATAGCTACGTTGTAAACCACTTTTTTCACTGTAAACCACTGTGGTTTACAGTGAAAAAAAGTGGTTTACAGCAGGCCTCCTCAGGCCTGAGTCAGCTCCAGCAGATCGCCCAGTTCCTCCCGGGCCATCTTCACTCTATCCATTCTGCGATAAGGATGATCAACCGGCATCCGGATAAGAGATTCGAACCAAGCCGAATCGAATTTGATGACTTCCTTGTGAATGTGCTCAAGCTCACCTCCGCGAGGCTGTGACACTACAAACTCCATGCTT